>CAJXYI010000014.1 GCA_913063435.1 uncultured Actinomycetales bacterium
GCCGCCTCGGGGATTTGAACCCCGGACCTACGCATTACGAGTGCGTTGCTCTACCCCTGAGCTAAGGCGGCCTGCCCCGGAGGGCCGACCCATGCTACCCAGCCTCACGGTCGCTCTCCGGCGAGGGCTGGGGGTCACTCGTGACGGTGGCGGCGACCTGGTCGGCCTCGGTGCGCTCCTCGATGCGAGTGCGCAGTGCCAGGGATGCTTGATCAGCCGGCGTCGGCTCGGCAGGGACCAGGCTTCGTGGCCATAGGCGCTTGCGTCGCACCACCGCGATCTCTGCGGAGAACACCAGTCCCTGGCTGACGAAATACAACAGCGAGAACAGTCCCACGACCGCGGCGAAGGGCCCGTACACCGCACCGGACCGGCTCACCAGCATGCTCAGCAGATAGCCGCCCAGGGTCACCAGGATCGTCAGGATCGCGCCACCGATGATGGCGCCGGGCCACGCAGCCCGCCATCCACCGGAGGTCGACGACAGTAGCGCGACGCAGGCGAGGAGTACTGCCGTGAGCACACCCCAGGATGCGATGAGCCCCAGACCTAACCCGAGAAAGCCTGCGTCAAGGCGAGTGATTCCGACGGCAATCCCGCCCAGAGCCGCGATACCCACGAACAGCACAAGAAGTGTGGTGAAGGCGCGCAGGTATCGAGGCAGGAATCCGAGCCGATCGCGGTGGGGGACACCCTGGATCTGATTGATGATCTCGTATCCGGTGAAGACGATCCCGTTGCCGGTGAAAAGCAGGCCGATGATCCCGATGACCAGGGGTAGGGGTGAACTCGGCATCGCTGCCAGCGCGGAGGTGATCGCGTCATTCAGGCTGTCCGGAATCACGGCGGCGATGAATTCATCACGCAAAGTTGGATCATCACGAAGAATCTGGCTCACCGCCCAGACGACGATCAGCAGGATCGGTATCGAACTCAGGAATCCGTAGTAGGTGAGCAGCGCTGCCAGCCGCGCTCCGGAGTCCTCGCCGTACTTCTTGATGACGGCATATCCGAAACCCAGCGGAGGTGTGCGTTGCTGCCACCGGTTCGCATCGGCTGTCAGCCGCGTGATCAGCGCAGGCATACGGACATGCTGCCAGCACCGAGCCGGCTGGGGTGCATCACCCGGTGTACTCAGCTTCCGTCGCAGTGGTGGCCGCCTGGCGAGGCACGAGTGCTGTCAACCGGGTGCGATCGTCCACCGACTCCAACGCGAACCTGTCAGCAGTGAGGCGACGAAGGGCTGCTGTCCCGAGTCCTGGAGGGCCACCTGTCGGCCCGACGCCGTCATCTGTGACCGTGATGATCATGTCTTCAGAGGTGGCTTGCACTGCCACGGTGACCGTCGTGGCATTCCCGTGTCGATAGGCGTTCGCGAGTGCTTCCTCGATCACATTATCGAGCCCGGTCACTGCGGGCAGACGTGCGATATCGGGACTGATCTCAGTGCTGATGTCGCAGAGCATGATCCACGGGTCGCAGGCCGCAGCGACCTGCTCCCCCAACGTCGAGAGGTCGGCGTTCTTCGACGAATCACCATTGAGCACGATTGTGGCTTCCTCGAGAGCCTGCGCCAAGGCGACCACATCGTCGTCACGGGCTGCGATCTCGATCGCTGCGGCACACGCGATCAGTCTGGTCTGAACACTGCCGTGAAGGCTCGCCGCAGTCTCGCGCAGGGCCAACCCCAATTCCTCGCGATAGGCGACCTGTGCAACGAGTTGATCGACGATGTCTCCACGAAGCGACTCGAGAACGCGGCTACGGACATCTGACAGGGCAGCCACGAAAGCGGCGACGACCACCGCGCTGGTGACTCCGATCACGATCGAAGTCGCTTCCGCAGCCGGAACTACGGCAGCGCCGGGAATCATGGCGAAAGCCAGCACCACCCCCACGGTGAGGACTGTCCCGAGGATGAAGATCACCTGGCGCAGTCTCGGTAGTGCAGACATGGCGATGTTGCCTGCATAGGTGATCGCGAAGATCACCCCGGCCACCGCGATGATCGCCATGGGTGCCAGCCTCGGGCCGAAAGCCCGAATGGCGGCTCCGGGAAGGCCGATAGCGATAAGGACCGTGGTGGCTAGGGGGAGAAATCGAGGGTGCCTGAGGACCTGTCTCGCAATCCCGGCAACACGTGGCCGAGGAAAGTCCTTCGTAGCCTGTTCATGCAGTTCGTGGCTGAGCGCGCGAACCGAGTGTTCAGCCGTGTCGCGCACCAAAGCTGCGATCGCCTCGGGTTGGGCGCTTGATGAGATCGCGCGCGCGAGCGCCTCGCGACTCGTGCGAAGTTCGTCGCGCACCGATGAATCCAGTGAGCTCCTTATCTGCTCGACTTCCGCGGATTCGCGAAGGGTGATCAGTTCCCTTCGCACGCGTTCGGCGATCAGGGATTCCCGCGACTCACGGAAGCGATCCTGCGAATCGAGGATGAGTGAGATCAGCACACCCCACCCCACCGTGGTCACCCCAGCGAAGAGGTAGCGGATCGGCCAGGGGATGACTGCTTCTGCGCCGACGAGATTGTCGGAGATCTCCATTCCGGTCGCGTAGATGAACCCGGCTGTCATGTAGAAACCGAAATACACCCAGAGCGGAATCGGCGTGACTGACCGATTGCGCATGAACGTGAGTTGAGCCAGGCCTGCGAAGGAGACGGCGATCACCGCCGCGATGCCGATGACGGTTGCGATGGTGGGGAATTCCTCTGGCTGAACCGGGCGTGAACCGAGTGTTCCTCCGGTGAGCACGATCTGCGGATACGTGAGAAGCGTCCCGAAGACGATCACCTGCCACGACAAAGCGCGGCGCCCGGTGATCCGACGCCACCACGGTGGCGTTGATTTGGGTTCAGGATATTCCATGCTGTGGAGTGCCCCCTCGATCAAGCGTCACGCAGTTGCTGGATGCGGCTACGTGTGAAGAAGGCTGCCACCGCGATCAGAATGGTGGCGCCCAGGAATACGATCGTGGTCAGATCGAAACCGCCCGCAACGAACCGGATCACCGTGGCGATGGCGAACAGAGCAGCGCCGATAACCTGCAGGACGAAGGAGAACTTCAACTGGCGCAAGAGCACATCGTCTGCTGACATAGGCGCAGCCTACCCACTCGAAAGGACCCCCATGAGCGACATCATCGGCATTCCCAGCCCCCATTCCTGGGATGCCCCATTTCGCTATTCCCAGGCTACCCGGGTTGGCGACCTGATCTTCGTTTCCGGACAGGCTGCCGTCGGGCCCGACGGAAACGTCGTCGGCGAGGGCGATTTCAAGGCGCAGGCCGAATGCGTCTTCGACAATCTGCGCAAGGTCCTCGAGGCTGCCGGAAGCAGCCTCGACCAAGTGGCGAAAGTCACCATTTACATGACTGACACGTCGCATTTCCCGCACATCCTGGAATGCCGGGAGCGTTACTTCAGCGAGCCTTATCCGGCCGACACCACTGTCGAGGTCACCGGTTTGGCGCTGCCCGGTCTCATGCTGGAGATCGAAGCCATCGCGGTGTTGGCCAACTAGATCAGTTCGTCGCTCGGGTTCGATGAGTCCGGGAGTAGCAGCGCGATGCACTCGACATGGTGGGTCATCGGGAATGCGTCGAAGGCGCGAAGTCCGGCCAACCGCCAACCGGCTTGCTTCGCCGCAGCGATATCGCGCCCCAAAGCAACCGGGTCGCAGGCGACGTAGGCAACGGCTCGAGGCTGCAGCGACAGGATGCTCGCCATCGTGCGGACCCCGGCTCCGGTGCGTGGTGGGTCGAGAATCACCAGATCACAGGATGTGACCATGGTGGACCGCAACCATCGATGAACTGCGGTTTCGTGCAGGGTGACCTGCGGCTGGTCGTGCAGGCTCCGCTTGGCGGCTCGTATCGCGATCGGATCCGACTCGATGGCATCAATGCGTCCTGATGGGCCCACATCGTCGGCCAGTACGCCAGCGAATAGCCCGGCTCCCGCATAGAGGTCGACAAGGTGATCTCCAGCCTGCGGTTGCAGCATCTCGCGGACAGCGGCAACGAATACCTGCGGTGCTTTCGGATGCACCTGCCAGAACGCGGTCGCATCGAGTCGCCACACATGCTCGTCGACCATCTCCTGAATGCGAGCCCGCCCGGGTTGCGGGTCTGGAACAGCGATGGCAGGACTAGCCGAGGGCGAGACTGCGAGAACCTCGCGGCTGCCCGTCCAATCCCGTCGGAACACCTGCAGATCCCGGATTTGCGGCGTTGCCAGGAGGCATGAATCAACCGGAACGACCTCGTGGGAGCGATATCGGCGCAGTCCAGCTCGGCCTGCGCGCGTCACAGCGAAACGCATCCGGGTGCGCCAACCGAGACCATCATCGTCATCGGGCAGGGACTCGACGCTGAGGTCGCTCCACCGTTCAGGGGCTTCGCCACCGAGACGAACCAGGCTCTCGCGGATCACCGATGCTTTCAATGCCCCCTGCGCCTCGAGTGAGGCGTGCTGCCAATCGCAGCCACCGCAGACACCCGCATACGGACAGGGCGGAATCACGCGGTCAGCCGATGGTCGCAGCACGGATTCGGTGTCAGCGCGCACGAACCGTCCGTGTTTCGGTGCATCCGTGACGCGTACGCGCACTCGTTCACCGGGAAGACAGTGGCGCACGAACAGCACCTGGCCCTCATGCCGACCGATACATACGCCACCGTGCGCGACGGCGGTGATCTCGACATCGACCACATCGCCGCGTGTGAGGCGGTGGTCTCCATCAGCAGATGCGGAATGAGTCATCGCGATGTTCGCTCGAACCACAGATCGATCGCGTCCCGGCCGGCAGCCAACGCGTTGCGCTCGTATCTGGTGACCGGACGGTGATCGGGTCGGGGGATGCGGCCACCGTGCCACAGGCCACTCGCCGAAATCGTCCCCTCGATCTGGTCGGCGTAGTCGGGCCAATCGGTGGCGAGGTGCCAGAATCCGCCAGGTTGCACGTAGTGTGCAAGTTCCCGAACGAAGTCCTTGTTGACCAGGCGCCGTCGGTGATGTCGCTTCTTCGGCCAGGGGTCCGGGAAGAACGTGCGAACACCGCTGAGTCCTCCGAGAGGAAGCGCGGGCAGCACCAAGCGTGCATCAGCTTCGATGACCACGATATTTGTCAGGCTCTCGCCCTCGATGCGGCTGACCAGATCGCCGATGCCGGGGGTGTGCAGATCGACCGCGATGATGCTGCGCTCGGGTTCATCCAGAGCGGCACTCTCGACCGGCTCACCCGTGCCGAATCCGATATCCAGAATCCAGTCTGTCTGCTCATCCAGCAGGGTGAGCAAGCCGACGAGGGCCGCTAGGTCAACCTCGGGGGCGTGGGCACCGATCCGCACCAGGCGGGTGCAACCACCATCGAGGGCCGCTGCCTGTCGAGCGGTGATCCTGCTCCGGCGCCTCTTGGTGGTGGCGAGCAGGGATGTGTGCACTATCCCGAGGGTAGTGCGTGCAGTTCGGTGACGATCACGCCGTTCACCTTCCATGGGCAGACCCCGCGACCTAGGCTGAGGCACCATGTCGCGCCTGTTGGGTTCTCGAGGATCGGGCTCGCGCACGTCAGCGCCGGGCCTTCCAGGGGGCAGCGCCTCTCGATTGCCCGGCAACGCGCAGGAGTTGCTGACCGTTGATGCGATCGTGCAGTCACCGCGATACGTCCAGCGAATAGCGGAATTGGCTGCCGAGATGGGCCTGCCCGCAGAAAGTGTCGATATGCAGGCACGCGGATGCCTCGCCGAGATGGTGGCCACCATCGAACCGCAGCCCACCCAGGTGTGGGACTCCTTCGGCAGGTGGTTGTCACGTTCCTACACGATCGATGCAGCGACCGAGCACCTACCGAAACTGCGTGCCTTGAGCGCGCGACATTCGCTGGTCTTCCTACCCAACCACCGTTCCTATCTGGATCCGCTCATCCTGCGCCGAGTGCTGTCCCAGGGTGGGCTGCCGAGCAACTACATCCTCGGTGGCGTCAATCTTGCGATGTGGCCGGCCACGGTCATCGCCAAGCGCGCCGGTCTGGTGTTCATCCGCCGCAGCACACGTGACGATCCGATCTACCCATCGATGATGCGCCTGTACCTGGGGTGCCTACTCGAACGCCGAGCGAATCTCGAGTGGTACTTCGAAGGTGGCCGCACGCGGACCGGCAAATTGCGACCTCCGCGCATGGGAGTGCTGCGGTATCTCGTCGATGCCTACGTCGAGAACCTTGCGCAGCCCGACGCGGATGCGCCAGAGGTCTACGTCGTGCCCGTGTCCATCGTGTACGACCAGCAGCACGAGGTGGGTGCGATCTCTGCTGAGGATCGCGGGGGATTGAAGACTCCGGAGAGCTTCCGGTGGCTCGTCGGTTTCGCTCGAGCGCAGTCGCTGCTGCGCGGGCAGGCGCATGTGCGCTTCGGTGAACCACTTCGGCTAGGCGAGGCCCTCGCGGACGCACGGGAACGCGCCGGTTCCTTCGATGCTCGCACCGTGGTACCCCGAGTCGCCTTCGAGATCGCACACCGAATCAACGACGCGATTCCGATCACACCCTCGGCGCTGGTGACATTCGCCCTGTTGGACAACGAAGGTCGCGCGCTCACCCTCGGGGAACTTCTGGACATCTTGATGCCGCTCCTGGAATACGCCCGACGGCGTCGTCTACCGATGACGACCGATGTCGACCTCACCCAACCGGAAGACCTGCGACGGGCGCTGGCCTCACTGCAGCGCGAAGGCATCATCGAGACCTACAGCGGAGGAACTCAGACGGTCTATGCCGTAGCCCGTGATCGTCAGCATGAGGCAGCGTTCTATCGCAATACCGTCGCCCACTGGTTCGTCTATCGGGCGGTCGCCGAGAACGCGCTGCTCGCAGCCGCCGAAAGCAATGCCGAGGATGTCGTCGATGACGCCTGGTTTTGCGCCCTAGCGCTGCGGGACCTGTTGAAGTTCGAGTTCTTCTTCCCGCGCAAGCGTGACTTCGCCGAGCGCATCCGAGAGGAGATCGACATTGCGCGCCCGGGATGGCAGGCGGAAAACCTGACCGTGGTGGATGTCGTCACGGCTCTGGATGAAACGTCGCTTTATCTGTCCCACCGTGTGATCGGTCCGTTCCTCGAGGCATACGCGGTCATGGCGCATCGGCTCGCGCAACAGGACCTGGATCAGGCAATCGATGAAGACGCATTCGTCGATCAGTGCCTCGGTATCGCGCACCAGGATTGGCTGCAGTCGCGACTGCATTCACCGGAATCGATCTCGCGCGATCTGATGCGCGGGGCGTTGCGGCTGGCAGAGAATCGGGGGCTGCTCGGCCCAGCCGGAGGTGAATCCGGTGCGGAATCCGCAACGGAATCCCGGGCAGGGGAGCCAGACGCGCTGCAACAGCGACGGCAGGAGTTCGCCGCTCAACTACAGGCGGCCGTGGACCGGGTGGCGATCGTCCGTCGTGCGGCGCTGGCGCGACTGACCGATGATGAAGCCGGAGTGTCCGGCGCAATGGGGCATCAGCGATGAAGACGCAGAAAGTTCGAAGGCGGGAGCGCAACGGTGTTGAGCAATAGCGAGGTCAACGAAATCGACGCACTCGTCGCTGAGATCGAGGTCTCCCCTGAGGGGTCTCAGATCGTGGCATTCTTCGACTTCGACGGCACCCTCATCGACGGCTACTCCGCTGTGGCTTTCTTCCGCGATCGGCTACGCAACCGCGGCGTCAATGCCCGACAGCTCATCGATGCCGTTGTGCAGACGGTCAATGTCGAAGCTCGCGGGCATGACGTCGACCGGTTGATGAACCTCGGTGTCGGTGCACTCTCGGGCTGGTCGCTGGAGGATGTGCAACAGATGGGTGAACGGGTGTTCCGATCGAACATCGCGGCCACGGTCTACCCCGAGGCACGCATGCTGATCGCCGCCCATAAGCGGCGGGGCCACACGATCGTCATGGCATCGTCGGCAACGAGCTTCCAGGTGGAGGCCGCGGCAGCCGATCTGGGAATCGACGAGGTGCTGTGCACACAGGTCGATGTCGTCGATGGACTGCTGACCGGACTGGTGTCGGGTCCCATCCTGTGGGGAGACAACAAGGCACTGGCTGTTCGGGAGTTCGCCGCCGAGCGTGACATCGATCTGGCTGATTGCTACGCCTATGGAAATGGCGAAGAGGACGTCGCCTACCTGGAATCAGTGGGGCATCCACGCCCGCTGAACCCCGACGATGGATTGGTCAAGGCGGCCCGTGACCGCTCCTGGCCCATTTCGCGACTTCAGCGCCCCGTGCGCCCCACTCCGTCGACCGTCGTGCGGACCGCGGCGGCACTCGCCGGCGTCGGAGCTGGACTCGCTGTCGGTTTGGGTCTGGGAGCGATCAATCGAGACCGCCGCACCGCCGTTGACATCACGGCCTCGGTGGGCTCCGATCTGGCGCTCGCGGCAGCGGGGATCTCGATGGATGTGGTGGGGACGGAGAATCTGTGGTCGCATCGACCAGCGGTGTTCGTGTTCAACCACCAAAGTCAACTCGATGTCGTGATCCTCGCCGCGCTGCTGAGACAGGACTTCACGGGTGTCGCGAAGAAGGAGCTGCGTACCGATCCATTCTTCGCACCCCTTGGATGGCTTGGCGACGTGGCATTCGTCGATCGAGCTAACACCGAAGAGGCGAAGAAGGCCCTTGCGCCTGCCGTCGAGGCGCTGCGTGCGGGTCGGTCACTGGCGATGGCCCCCGAAGGCACCCGATCGGCGACACCTGCCCTCGGATCGTTCAAGAAGGGTGCCTTCCATGTGGCGATGCAGGCCGGGGTGCCGATGGTGCCGGTCGTGATCCGCAATGCCGGTGAATTGATGCCCGCGCATGTGCCGCTGGTCAACTCCGGAACCCTGCAGGTAGCGGTACTGCCACCGATCTCGACGGCCAAGTGGAAACCCGACACGATCGACAAGCAGGTGAAGAAGGTTCGCCGGATGTTCTTGGACACGCTCGCCGATTGGCCGCGGTCGTGAAGCACCCGGTCGGGTCCTAGACTCCGGAACATGGGAGTCGACCAGCGCATCGTCATCATCGGTGGAGGAGTGATCGGGCTCACCCAGGCCTATGACCTCGCCCGACAGGGTGCTCAGGTGACCGTGATCGATCAGCGGTCCACCGGCCTGGGTGCCTCGAGCGTCAACGCCGGATGGGTCGTTCCAGCCGAAGCCGCTCCCGTTCCGGCACCGGGGGTGATCGTGCAGTCCATGAAGTGGATGCTGCATCGCGATAGCCCGCTCTACATCAAGCCCTCCCTGGCCCCCAACCACGTGAGGTTCATGCTCGGGATGTGGCGACGCAGCAACGCTCGCGATTTCCGGGCTGGTCTGGCGGCGCAACTCGCTCTCGCATCAGGGACGATGGAGATCCTGGACGAGTACTCCGCCGATGGTGTGGAGTTCGAGATGCACGCTGACGGTCTGCTTCTTGCCTATCTTTCGCCAGACAAACTGCATCATCATGCGGAGCATCTGGACATCCCCGCGAGTTTCGGACTCGAGGCCGACATCCTCGAAGGCGATGCGGTGCGGGATCGCGAACCGACGCTCACAGATGCGGTCTCCGGCGGAATCTATTTCCCAACCGAGCGCCATCTCGATCCGACGTCACTCGTGGCCGGATTGCGCAAACGCTGCGAATCCCTCGGTGTCACCTTCATCGAGGATGCACGCGTCACATCGGTAGAACGCCGTGGAGACCGCGTCACTGCTGTGCGCACGGACTCATCGGGCATCGCTGTTGACGCGGTGATTCTGGCTGCCGGGGCCTGGAGCGGCTTTGCTTCAGCGATGTTCGGAACCTCGCTCCCGGTTCGCGCCGGCAAGGGCTATGCCATCGACTGTGCACCGCCGCCCGTCGCCCTGCGCACGATGGTCAACCTCTCGGATGCGAAGGTCGCGGTCACGCCCCTCGACACCAAGGTGCGCCTGGCTGGCACGATGGAGTTCGGCCCGCATGACGAGTCGGTCAATGATGTGCGTATCGCAGCGATCCTGCGTGCTCCCGCGCAGTATTTCCGCGGCTGGCCGGCAGAACCCGCCCACGTTGTCGCCGGCGCTGGCATGCGACCGATGACCCCGGACGGTCTGCCGATCATCGGTCTGCTTCCGGGTCTGGGCAATGCGTATGTGTCCACCGGGCACGGGATGATGGGTGTCACGCTGGCACCGGGCAGCGCACGAGCGATTTCCACGTTTATCCTGACCGGTCGTCAGCCGCGCGAACTGCTGCCCTTCGACGCGCGCCGATTCGCCCGGCGTGCCGCCTGAACATCGCTCGCACCACAACCCTCACACACGCGCACGTCATCCGAAAGGCCAAGCCATGAGCACGGAACTGTCCGGCATCCTCGTCGCCCTCGCCACCCCTTTCACGCCGGATGGGTCGGCAATCGACCATGAACGGCTCACCGAGCATGTCGACTGGATGATCGGCAGTGGCATCCACGGCATCGTTCCAGCAGGCACAACCGGTGAGTTCACGACGTTGACCCGTGTGGAGCGCGAGAATCTCGTGGAATCAGTGATCGCCGCTGCGGCCGGTCGCGTGCCGGTCGTGCCCTCCACCGGCGCGCTGTCCACGACGGAGACCATCGCGTTGAGCCGGCACGCTCAAGATTCCGGTGCCGCGGGTGTGATGGTGGTGCCACCGTTCTATGACCCACTGAGCTGGCCGGAGCTCGTCGCGCACTATTCGGCTGTCGTGACAGCCATCGACATTCCGGTCATGTACTACAACGTGCCCGGTGCCACGGGATTGAGTCTGAGCGCTGACCAACTCGGGGACCTCGCTGAGGCGACCGGGGTTCGCTACATCAAGGACACCGGAGGCGATGGCTCGGCGCTGACCGACCTGCTGCTGCGCCAAGCCGATCGGGTCACCACCTTCAATGGATGGGACACCCTCACGTTCCTCGGTTTGACCCTCGGCGCCAAAGGTTCGGTCTGGGGTGCGTCCAACGTCATCCCCGAGTTGAGTGCGCAGTTGTGGGATGCGCTGGCCGTGCGCGGTGACCTCGCCGAAGGGCGACGACTGTGGCGGTTGATCTGGCCGGTGTGCGATGCCCTGGAATCAGCGAACTACGTCGCGATGGTCAAGGCGGGGATGGACCTGATCGGTCGATCGATGGGTCCGATGCGTCCACCGATCCTGCCCGTGGATCCTGCCAGTCGCGAACGACTCGCGAATGCTCTGCAGGCTGCCGGCGTCACCCTCGCCTGAGGCAGGATCAGCTGTGACCGTCTCGATCCGAACGATCGAAGTGCACGCCGAGGGCGAACCCGGGCGCGTAGTGCTTGATGCGCAACAGTGGGTCGAAGGTGACACGATCGAGGAGCGTTTCGCGTTCTGCCGTGACAACCTCGACCATCTGCGTCACCTGCTGCTGCATGAGCCGCGTGGTTATCCGGCGACCTGCGCGGTTCTCGTCCTACCGCCCACGGATCCGGCTGCTGATGCGGGGGTCATCGTGCTGGAACAGGGTGGCTTCACGCCGATGTCGGGGAGCAACACGATGTGTGCGGTCACCGGGATGCTCGATGCGGGGGTCATCGAGATGGTCGAGCCCGTCACGACCGTCACTCTGGAAACCGCTGTCGGTCTGGTGACCGCTGAGGCTCGCTGCGAGAACGGCCGCGTGGTCGACGTCACGGTCCGTAATGTTCCCGCCTTCGTCGTCGCTCTCGATCATCCGCTCGATGTGCCGGGACTGGGTTCGATCCCTGTCGATGTCGTCTTCGGTGGGCAGTTCTTCGTTCAGGTGCGCGCTGAGGTCCTCGGTGTCGATCTGGATCCGAAGAACGCCCGCGAACTGCTCGATCTCGGGACGCGCATCAAGGCTGCGGCGTTGGAAGGGATTTCCGTGCGCCATCCGCTCAACCCCGACATCGATTCGGTCGGGCTGGTGATGATCTATGCCGATCCGCTCGAGTCTGAGGGACCCGGGCACAACACGGTGATCCTGCCCGGAGCACTCGACCGTTCCCCGTGTGGCACCGGCACCTGCGGCCGCATGGCGGCGCGGGTGGCGCGCGGACAACTCGAGGTGGGCGAGACCTTCGAGCACCGCAGCATCCTCGGCACCCGGTTCATCGGTGAGGTGCTGGGAGAGATCGACATCGCGGGGACTGCGGCGATCCTTCCCGCCATCACGGGGCGAACCTTCATCACCGGTCGGGCCGAATGGGTGCTCGATCCTGATGATCCGTTCCCCACCGGTTACACCCTCGGCGACTTCTGGCCCTAGGGCCGACCGGGCTCCACGATCGTGACTCCGGCGGGGTAGGCGGCCGTGCCCATGGCCGCGAGCGCTTCGGGGACGTCCGCCAGACCGATCGCTCGGGAGACCATCGCATCCGGGCGGACCCTGCCGTCGGCGATGAGCGCGAGGAGTTCGGGGTAGTGGTGGCCGGCGAGGCCGTGGCTGCCGAGGACGGCGAGCTCCCATCCGATCACTCGCTGCATCGGGATCTCTGCGCCGTGCGGGAGCAGGCCGACCTGCACGTGACGGCCGCGTCGACGCAGACTGAGGATCGCCTGCCGGGGAACACCCGGCGCACCAATAGCGTCGAGGCTGACCTGAGCGCCACCGTTCGTGGCCTCGCTCACTGCCTCGATGAGGTCGTTGTCGTGGTCGAATGCGGCGGGATCGAGGGTGAGCGCGGCGCCGAGGTGTCGGGCGAGATCGCGGGCTTGCGGATCAGGGTCGATGACCGTCGTCCGTGCGCCGAGGGCTCGAGCGATCATGACCGCCGAAAGACCGACACCGCCGGCCCCATAGACGAGCAACTCCTCGCCTGGTCGAAGTCCGGCGATGAGGGTGAGTGCGCGATAGGCCGTGGCGGTCCGACAACCGAGTGCTGCCGCAGCGGCATCGCAGACGCCGGTGGGAACCCGCACGAGATTGGCATCGGCGAAGGGGATCGCGACCTGTTCGGCGTAGCCGCCCGCGCCGTGGAATCCGGGCTGCCACTGCGCCGGGCACACCTGATAGTCCCCGGTCTCGCAGGTAGGGCAGGTGCCGCATCCGCAGACGAAGGGGACGATCACTCGGTCACCGACCCGCCACCGTGAGACCTTTCGGCCGACCTCGATCACAGTGCCGGTGATCTCATGGCCGGGGACGTGAGGCAGCGTGGTGATGGCATCGTCGTGGCCCTGCCAACCGTGCCAGTCGCTGCGGCACAAGCCGGCGGCGTTCACCTCGAGGACGACTCCGTCCTCACCCGCGGTCGGTTCGGGGACCTCGACGACTTCGATGGCTCCGCCGAATGTGTCGTACTGCACCGCGCGCATGACCGCTGACCCTAGACAACTCCGCCCTCCAGGCCACGTCTGAGTTACCTGTGTGGTCGTTAACTCGCCGAGTTAACGACCACACAGGTAACTCAGACGGGAAGGGGGTGGGGGGTTGTCACGGTTGTGTCGCGTATGCGACACTCTTGACACGCAGGGAAAGCAATGCCGCGACAAAATTGCGACATTTCCGTTACCTTACCACCTTCGATCGTGCTGATCGTGCTGATCGCTGCCCCACATTCAGGAGATTGCCATGACTGCGCCTGCGCTGACCCCCCGTTCGCCGGGGCGGCTGGTTCGCTCGTTCTCCCGTTGTGTCCAAGGGCGCCTCGATCGGGTGGCCTCCCGGTTCGCCCCGCACAGCCTGGTCGGCCGGGCTGCCCGGTCCATCGCCCGCTCGTGGGTGACCGCGTGGTGGATCGCCGTCACCGCCGTGGCTGCGGCCGTGGCGTGGGCGGCGGCCTCCCTGGCCGGGATCGATAGTCCAGTGCCCGCGGCCGTGGCGGCCGTCCTGACCGTCGCACTGTCGGTGAACCGGTCCCTGCGTACCGGCATCTCCCTCCTAGGTGCGACGGCGGCCGCCTTGCTCGTCGCTTTCGCGCTCTACCAGGTGTGGGGATTGCACGTGTGGACCGCCGGGGTGATCGTCGCGATCTCACTCGCGATCGGTCGCATGATGCGACTGGGCGCCGAAGGTTCCCTGCAGATCCCCGCGACGGCGCTGTTCGTCTACGTCCTCGGCGAGGGACTCACCAACGAGGTGATCATCCATCGCATCGCAGCAACGCTGCTCGGTGTCGTCATCGGAATGGTGTTCTCGTTCATCGCGCATCCGGAGACCCCCGACCAGCGCCTGATCGAGCGGCTATCGGAACTGAACACCCGCCTAGCTGCGGTGCTGACCGACATCGGTACGCATGCCGGAATCGGCTGCAGCCGTCAGCAGGCGGCCCACTGGCTGACTGAATGCCGGACTCTCGCCGTTGACGTCCGTCGACTCGGTGAAACGTTGGACGAACTGGCACTGGGCTCGCGCGTGACGGTATCGGCTTCGCGGGCTCACCGTTCGAAGGGTCAGGCGATTCGCGACCAGTACACCGTCTTGCAGCAGACGACCGGGCAGGTCAACGACATCGCGCGCGGACTATTCGATGCGACTGCCCGAGGGGATGTCGTTGTGCCGGAGGGAATCTCAGCCATGCTCACCTCGACGGGGGCGGCGTTGAGCGTCCACGCCACCTCGATGGCGGGCAGCATCGAGCAGGGCGGGGACCCACCGACCGGCGTGATCCACGCGCTCGACGCCGTGGTCGAAAGCCGCTCACGTTCGGTGGAGAGCCTCAAGCACGTCGAGGACACCGGTGCGTTGCTGCTCGGCGGCGCCATCGTTACCGAAGTCGACCGGCTGCTCGAGGAGCTGCGTCGTACCCGAGAGGAAGCGCAGTCGCGTACGGGCCGCAAAGCCCTGCGTGCCTCGCAGACCTCTCAGTAGCGCAACCTGGCGCACCAGCGAGGAGGACTGCCCCGCGGGTGCGATGGTTGGGTCAGTGCGCGTTGCCGAGCAGGCGGCCGTGGCGGTGGCGCGTAATGGACACCGCTTGCTCCTTGACCCAGTGGGTGAGTTCGAGCTCGCCGTCACTGGTGAGGGGTGCGATATCGACCGCGACTCCCGCGGCATGCGCGGCGCGCAGCACATCGTCACTCACTGGAGCGAGGGCGCGTAGGCGCTCGACCGGCAGGCTCGGCATGCGAGCAAGGAGTTCTTTCGCATCGTCGAACCAGAAGATCGGTGTTCCGCTGGATTCAGCGGCGGCAAAGGTGATGGCCCGCTGCTGGTTGCGCGTCTCATCGCTCGCAGTCGCATCGACGAGCACGGCAACACCCTCGAGAGGCCGATAGCGAAGGATGTTGCGCTCGCTGGCCAGGCCGGTGGGATCATGCTGAACCGAGTAGGTCATTTCCCAGGCGCGGCGGATCGATGCGACGGCGAGGTCGGTGTCGATTCCCGAACCGGTCGCGTTGACGGTCCAGGTGCCGAAGGTGTTGAGGTAACCCGGTCCTCCCGGCTTGGCGCCACCGCCGATGCTGGACTTCTTCCAGCCGCCGAAGGGTTGGCGTTGCACGATCGCACCGGTTATGTGCCGGTTGACATAGGCATTGCCGACCTCGACGCGATCGAGCCAATGATCGATCTCTGCGGGATCGAGGCTGTGCAGACCGCCGGTCAACCCATACTCGGTGGCGTTCTGCAGCTGCAGGGCATGATCGAGGTCATCGGCGCGCATGATTCCCAGCACGGGGCCGAAGCACTCGGTGAGGTGGAACCAGGAGCCGGGCTGGACGTTCCAGCGCACACCCGGTGTCCACACCGTGCCGCCGAATTCGGTGGTGCCGACCTGGCGCGGTTCGACCAGCCACGTCTCGCCGGGTTCGAGCGAGGTGAGCGCTCGCTGGAGCGATTCGCTGGGCTCATTGATGACCGGGCCGATGATCGTGGCGGGATCGGTGGCGACACCCACGGCCATGCTGCGTGCAGCATCGGCGATGCGGGTCGCGAAGCTCGGGTCGTCGTAGACGCTCGCCTCGACGATCGCCAGGCTGGCTGCGGAGCACTTCTGGCCGGCGTGACCGAAGGCCGAACGCACGAGATCCTTGATCGCCAGGTCCAGATCGGCGGCTGCGGTGATGATGAGCGCGTTCTTGCCCGAGGTTTCGGCACGCAGAGCCAGGTCAGGCTTCCAGCCGTGGAACAACTCCGCCGTGGCAAGGCTGCCGGTGAGGATCACCTGGTCGACGCCGTCATGGGTGACCAAGTGCTGGCCCACCTCGTCGTCGGGAGTGCAGGCGAGTTGGATGAGCCCCTCTGGAACACCGGCGGCTTCGAAGGCCGCGATCGTCTCCGCACCGACCGCGCGGGCCTCGGGTGCGGGCTTGAGGATCGCAGCACCACCGGCGGCGAGAGCGTGCACCAGGCCTGCAGTCGGGATCGCGAACGGGAAGTTCCATGGCCCGGCGACGAGGGTCACCGGATGAGGGGTCCACGTCAGCTGCTTCGTACGCTGCTCGTGCTCGAGGGTCAGACGGGAGGCATAGGTGACGAAGTCGATGCCCTCGCTGATCTCAGGGTCACCTTCGCGCAGGGTCTTGCCTGTCGTGGTCGCCATGACCGACAGCAGTTCGCCCCGCCGTGCGGCCAACTCCGTGGCGACTCGTGCGAGCACCTCGCGGCGTTCCTGCCACGACGTCGTCACCCAGGCTGCCTGCGCGGTGCGGGCGCGCGCCACGATCGCATCGACCTCGGCGATCGTCGTGACGAGCGGGGTTGGAGATGGTGCGGGCCTCGCGAGAATCTCATGTGCCCACGCGCGATTTCCCGGAGTGGTGAAGTCGGTGTCGGCAACGTTGGTGAATAAGCCGTCAGCGGAGAAGGTCAGCGTTTCGATACGCCGATCCTGGTCGCGATGGCTCGTTGTCTCGATCTGGTCGGTGCGGGCCAAGGATGCACGGAACCGTTCGATCTCGCGTTGCCAGGCGGGCGAGTCGGGGGTGAGGTCGAACAGGGCGCGCAGGAAGTTCTCCGGTCCGGAGTTCTCGTCGAGGCGGCGGGACAGATAGGCGATCGAGGCATCGCGATCGCGCTTCTCGACGACCGGGGAATAGAGCAGGAGCGAACCAGCCTCGTCGCGCACCGCACGGGACTGCGCGGGTGCCATGCCCTCGAGCATCTCGATCTCGATCTGGCTGGGATCGGCGAGTGAATCTCGCACGGTGAGTGCCCAGGCGATATCGAGCAGATTGTGCGAGGCGACGCCGAGGCGCACGGCACCCGGGTTCGACCACTCCATCGCGTTGTGCAGCATGAGCTTGTAGGAAGCATCGACATCAGCCTTGGAGTAATACGGTGCCTGCGGCCAATCGCGCTGCTCGGCCTCGACCTGCTCCATCGCGAGGTTCGCGCCCTTGACCAGTCGGATCTTGATGCCGGCGCCACCCTTCGCCTGCCGATCGTTGGCCCATTCGCAGAGTCTTCTCAATGCCTCGTGAGAGTCGGGGATGTAGGCCTGAAGCACGATCCCGGCACGCAGGTCAGCGAATTCCGGTTGATCGAGAACGCGAATGAACGACTCGACCGACAGGTCGAGATCGCGGTGTTCCTCCATATCGAGATTGACGAAGGAATCATGTGCGGCCGCGATGCGATACAGCGCCGCGAGTCGATCGGTGATGCGCTCCAGCGAGTCGTCCCAGGCGAGCACGTCGAGGTTCGCGCACAGTGCGGAGATCTTGACCGAGACGTAGTTGACATCCGGGCGCCGCAGTCGCGCGGCGACCATCTCGAAGCGGTTGTCGGCCTCGTCGTCTCCGAGGATCGCCTCGCCGAGCACGTTGATGTTGAGATCGAAACCATCCGCGGTCCGGCGTGCGACATAGCGACCGAAGGGTGCATCCTCCGCTGGCAGGATGACACCTTCGGTTTCGCTCCCGACGCGCCAGTCGACCGCCCATTCGGCCAGCCGGGGGGCGTAGGGCGCAATGAAGCCGAGCATGCGCAGGCCCATGCCATCGATGAGGCCGAGGGATCGGGGTACGCCACCGCGCACCAGGTCGCGCAAGCGACGCGCTGCGCGTTTGCGGTCGCGGATGCGCAGCACCTGATCGGTGAGGTCGAGCAACAGATCGCGTCCGGCGTCGTCGCTGATGAGTCGACCGAGTCGCCGGGCGCTGCGGCGTTCGGCTCGGGTGGTGTGGGCCTGGGCGCGAGCCAGCAGCGCGGTCGCGCGAGCCTCGGCTTCGGCGGGCTGAGCCGGGTTGGGCGCAACAGCGGCCGAGGTGGTGGGTGCAGGGGCGGAGGCGTCGGTCGTCATGGTGCGAAGCACACCACTACCCGGCATCGGCCGTCTTGTGTCACAGTGACCTCGTGCAGGTCGAAAAAATACAAAATCCATGCGCGGCGCTCACGGCCTTCGTGCAACTTGTCGACGGGTTGCCGCAGGTCATGGCCTCGGCCAAGGACGCCGAGGGACGCTACGTCTACGTCAACTCCGGATTCGCCGAACGGGTCGGTCGACCGGCCGAGAAGATCGTCGGGGGTCGCGTCGGCGACTTCTTCGCCGCAGATCTCGCTGCGTCGTATGCGGCCCAGGATGCGGCCGTGCTCGCCTCGGGTGAGCCGCTGGCCGGTCACCTCGAACTCATCGTGCGTCCGGATCGTCGCCTCGGCTGGTATCTGACATCGAAGACCCGGCTGGTCGACGATGCCGGTCAGGTGTGTGGAGTGGCCGTGCTTTCGGTGGACCTGCACGCACAGATGGATAGCGCCCACGCCGGGCTCGCGGCTGCGCTCGTGGAGATCAGGCAGCGCATGGATCAGCCGTGGCGAGTCAGCGAAATCGCCGCTGCCGCAGGGCTTTCGGTCACCCAGCTGGAACGTCTTTGCCGGCGCACCCTGGGATTGAGTCCGCGGGCGCTGCTGCAGCGGTTGCGGGTGGAGCAGGCCGCGCGATTGCTCACGACCAGCGATGCCAGTGCGGGGGAGATCGCAGCCGCCTGCGGGTTCTACGACCAGGCGTCCTTCACCCGACAGTTCCGCGCCGTTGTCGGGATGACGCCGGGCTCCTTCCGCCGCTCGGCCTAATCCCACCCCGCTCAACGTCTGAGTTACCTGTGTGGTCGTTAACTCCCGGAGTTAACGACCACACAGGTAACTCAGACGGGACAGGGGGTTGACGGTGGGGCTGAGGTAGTATGTAATATACCACTATGACGACATCGACCCCTGGTTCCTCGACCCCCAATTCCGCCATCCCCTGGCGCGGGATTCTCACCGCCACCGCCCTGCCCTTCGCTCCGGACGGCTCGGTCGATTTCGACCGCTATGCCGATCACGTCACCTGGCTGTGCACGCATGGCTCCGATGGCGTGGTGTGCAATGGCTCCCTCGGGGAATACCAGACCCTGACCGATGACGAGCGTGCCCGCGTGGTGACCACCGCCGTTGCCGCGGCCCATGCAGTGGGTGGAGTCGTGGTCCCCGGAGTCGCGGCCTATGGCTCGGGTGAATCACGCCGGTGGACCGAACAGGCTGGCGAGGCCGGTGCGGCCGCAGTCATGCTGCTGCCCCCGAACGCCTACCGTGCCGATGAGCGCATCGTCGCCGATCACTACCGCGAGGTGGCCAAGGCGGGCATGCAGATCGTCGCCTACAACAACCCGTTCGACACCAAGGTGGACCTGACCCCGGCGATGCTGGCTTCCCTGCATGCCGAAGGTTTGATCGTCGCGGTCAAGGAGTTCAGCGGCGACGTGCGCCGGGCCTATGAGATCGCCGAACTCGCCCCCGATCTCGATCTGATCATCGGCGCGGATGATGTCGTAGTCGAACTCGCGCTCGCCGGCGCGAAGGGCTGGATCGCCGGCTACCCCAATGCACTCCCGGAAGCCTCGCGCGCTCTGTATGACGCAGCGATGGCCGGCGATGTCGCCACCGCCGTGCCGATGTATCGCGATCTGCATCCGTTGCTGCGCTGGGATTCCAAGACCGAGTTCGTCCAAGCCATCAAGTTGAGCATGGACATCGCCGGACGTTTCGGTGGACCGTGCCGTCCGCCGCGTCTGCCGCTGCTGCCGGAGACCGAAGCGGCGGTGCGCACAGCGACGGAAACAGCGCTTGCCAAGGGCTACCGTTAGGCCATGCGCGCCAAGCGGGTTTTCCATGCCGTCGATTCGCACACCGAGGGCATGCCCACGCGCGTGATCGTCGGGGGTGTCGGTGAAATTCCCGGCGACACCATGATGGCCAAGCGCCTGCACTTCATGGAACACATGGACGACATTCGCACGCTGCTGATGTTCGAGCCCCGCGGTCATGCCTCGATGAGCGGTGCCATCTTGCAGCCGGCAACCCGCGACGATGCGGACTGGGGTGTGGTCTACATCGAGGTCACCGGATGCCTGCCGATGTGCGGACACGGAACCATCGGCGTGGCCACCGTGCTCGTGGAGACAGGGATGGTCGAGGTCACCGAACCGATCACGACCATCCGCTTGGACACTCCCGCTGGGCTGGTCGTTGCCGAGGTCGCGGTCGACGATGGCGCAGCGAAGGCGGTCACCATCCGCAATGTCGCGTCGTTCGCGCACGCACTCGATCGAACGGTGGAGGTTCCCGGCATCGGATCGGTGGCCTATGACATGGCGTTCGGCGGCAACTTCTATGCGATCGTCGATGCGCAAGCGCTCGGTGTCGCGTTCGATCGTGCGAACGGCGACGAGATCCTGCGTCGATCGCTGGCGATGATGGAAGCGATCAACGCCTCCGACGAACCCGTCCATCCAACTCAGTCCGCGATCCGCGGGTGCCACCACGTCCAGGTCATCGCACCAGGGTCCGATGCACGGCGATCACGTCATGCGATGGCGATCCATCCCGGCTGGTTCGACCGGTCGCCGTGCGGCACCGGAACATCGGCTCGGATGGCGCAACTGCACGCCCGCGGCGAGCTGCCACTGAACACCGACTTCGTCAACGAATCGTTCATCGGCACCACCTTCACCGGTCGGCTCATCGAGGAGACGACCGTGAGTGACGTCACCGCGGTGATTCCCACGATCACCGGACGCGCATGGGTGACCGGCACGGCGCAGTACTTCTGGGCCCCCGACGATCCGTTCCCGGCGGGGTTCCTCCTGTGACCTCCCTGCACCTGCCTGAGCTCAGCGGCCGCGTGTCGTTGCGCGAGCAGGTTGCTGCCGCGTTGCGCACCGCGCTGATCTCCGGGCAGTTGCAACCGGGTGTCACGTATTCCATCCCGACCCTGGCTGAGCAGTTGGGTGTCTCTGCGACACCGGTGCGCGAGGCGATGCTGGATCTCGTGCAGCAGGGCATCCTCGCGGCTGTCCCGAATAAAGGCTTCCGGGTCGTGGAACTCACCGATGCGGACCTCGATGCGCTCACCGAGGTGCGGCGCATGCTGGAGGTCCCCGCTGTCGAGCGGGCCAGCGGCGCGCTGCGTGACGAGTCGATCGCGCACCTGAGGGCCGTCGCCGAACAGGTTCGCGAAGCGGCCGCGCAGGGAGACCTCGTCGGCTATCTCGAAGGCGATCGGGAATTCCACCTCGCACTCCTCGCGGGCGCGGGCAATCCGCGACTGGTGGACATCGTCGATTCCCTGCGAACGCAGAGCCGGCTCTATGCATTGGGAGACCTGGCCGCCGATGGCACGCTCGTGACATCAGCGGAGGAACACCTGGCGCTGCTCGATGCGGTGGCGCGCGGTGATGCCGGATCCGCTGCAGATCTCATGGGCCACCATCTGGATCATGTCCGCGGAAGTTGGGCGAAGCGCGATGAATGATGCGAACCCTCGTCGCGCCTTCGACGCGATCGTGATCGGTGCCGGTGTCGTCGGTGCCTGCTGTGCGCACTACCTGATCGAGGCGGGATTGCAGGTCGCGATCATCGATCGCGGCAGCGTCGCCTCGGGAACGACCGGTGCGGGGGAGGGCAACATCCTCGTCTCGGACAAGGGACCCGGACCCGAGCTCGATCTTGCGCTGTTGAGTCGGCGGTTGTGGTTCGAGTTGATCGACGTGATCGGTGATCGTGCTGAATTGGAGCCCAAGGGCGGCGTTGTCATCGCTCACGACGGTGCCACTCTGACACGGTTGCGGGAATTCGCCGAAGTGCAGCGAGCTGCTGGAGTCGAGACTCACGATGTCGACCCGATGCAACTGCGCGAACTCGAACCGCACATCAACCCGCAGATTCCCGGCGGTGTGCACTATCCGCAGGACATGCAGACCCAGCCGATGCTGGCCGCCGCGCACCTGATCGCTCGCGGTGTCCAGTCAGGTCGATTGAGTCGGATGACCGACACCGAGGTCACCGAGATCACCCGTGACGAATCCGGCCGGGTGACCGGTGTCCGCACGCTATCCGATGTCATCAGTGCTCCGATCGTGGTGAATGCAGCGGGCACCTGGGGAGGCCAGGTCGCCGCACTCGCCGGAGTCGACCTGCCGATCCTGCCGCGACGCGGATTCCTGCTCGTCACCGAACCACTGCCGATCACGGTGCACCACAAGGTCTATGCCGCCGACTACGTCGCCAATGTCGCCTCGGATAGCGAGGGTTTGGAGACATCCGCGGTGATCGAAGGCACCCGCGGGGGCACGATTCTCATCGGCTCATCACGTGAACGTGTCGGATTCGATGCGACGCTCGACTGGTCGATCGTGCAGCGCCTCGCAGCGCAGGCGGTCGAGGTGTTCCCGATGCTGGCTGGAGTTCAACTGCTGCGGACCTACGGCGGATTCCGGCCCTACTGCCCCGACCACCTCCCGGTCGTCGGTGCCGATGCGCGAGTTCCCGGATTGATGCACGCATGCGGACATGAGGGTGCCGGTGTCGGGTTGGCTGCCGCGACCGGATATCTCATCGCACAGGCCGTGACCGGTCGGCCGCTCGACCTGTCCCTCGAGCCTTTCGCACCGGTCCGTTTCGACTCCACGCCCGAACGAGTCGGTGCCCATGCCTGAGATCATCATCGATGGACGTGCAGTCACGGTGGCTGACGGGGTGACAGTCGCCGCTGCGCTCATGTCCGAAGGGATACGGTCATGGCGGACCACGCGAATCGCCGGCAACCCACGTGGCGTGTTCTGCGGCATGGGGGTGTGCTTCGACTGTCTGGTGACACTGAATGGCGAACCCAATGTGCGTGCCTGCATCACACCTGTCGAGCCCGGCGACGTCATCGATTCCCAGCAGGGCACCGGACACGATGGTGGTGTGTCGTGAGCGGTGACCCGCTTGACGCGACCGAACGTGATGTCGTGGTGGTCGGCGCCGGTGCAGCCGGCATGTCGGCTGCGTATGCGGCTGCCCGTGCAGGCTGCACGGTCACGATCATCGACGCCAATCCGGTCGCGGGTGGCCAGTACCACCGGCGACGCATCGATGCCGCGACCTATCGCCCACGCGGCTGCGATGACGAGGCAGTGTGGAGGCGTATTCACATCGAGTCGGCAACTACCGTCTATGCCGTCGAGATCATCGACCACGGCACACAGCGCATCTTCGGCGTGCGCACCCGCGGCGATGACCGGCATCGACGTGATGTCGATCTCGTAAGGGCGCGCCGGCTGATCATCGCGACGGGCGCCTATGACCGGCCGCTGCCGGTCCCGGGCTGGGACCTGCCGGGCGTCATGACCGGGGGAGGTGCGCAGGCGCTCATCAAGGGAAGCGGTGTGCTCCCGGGCAATCGCGTCGTAGTCGCGGGAACAGGGCCGTTCCTGCTCGCGGTGGCCCAAGCCATCCTCGAAGCCGGTGGATCGGTGGCGGCCGTGGTCGAAGCCAATGACCCCGTCGCGCTGCGACGTCACCGCTCGGCGCTGACCAACGTGGGCAAAGCCGGTGAACTCGCGCGATTCATCACCAGTCTGACCCGACACCGAGTGCCCTATCTGCGCCGCCATCGAGTCACGCGAGTGCATGGCGACACCACCGTCACCGGCGTGACCCTCGCACGCGTCGATGCGTCCTGGCATGCCACACCCGGGACGGACCGATTCATCGAGGCGGACACCCTCACCCTCGGCTACGGCTTCACCGCACAGACCGACCTGCCCGCCCAACTCGGCTGCACCCTGCAGGTGAGTGCCGATGAAGGGCTCGCCGTCACCGTCGACGATGACCAGGCCACGTCGGTCACCGGGGTGTACGCGGCTGGAGAGTCGACCGGCGTTGGCGGAGTGGATCTGGCAGGCATCGAGGGACTGCTGGCCGGTGCAGCAGTCGCGCGATCCCTGGACCACCCATCACCCCTGCGCGATGAACCAGCGCTGCGCCGGAGCCGCGACCGGATGCGCGCTTTCGCCGATGCGCTCGCGACGGCATTCCCCCTCCGATCCGGATGGCGCGACGACCTCGAGGACGACACCGTGGTGTGCCGGTGCGAGGAGGTGCCGGCGGGTCGTATCCGGAACGCGATCACCGAACTCGGTGCGCACGACGCCCGCACCGTCAAACTGCTCACCCGTGCGGGTATGGGATGGTGCCAAGGGCGCGTGTGTTCACTCGCCGTCGATCGGTTGTGTCCGAGATCGGCCACGCTGGACGGTCAGGCGCGCGCCGCGACACGTCCGGTCGCCATTCCCGTTCCGCTCGGAGCAGTGGCAGACATCAATCTGCAGTCCAGAAGGGAATCATGACCATGAGCGATGCGGTGCACCTCGGTGATCCGATCTATCTCGATGAGCAGGCAACCTATGCCGCGGCCACGATCGGACAGTGCGCCGATGCGCTCGAAGAGGCATTGCGTGCTGGGCTGCCTGGCGAGACGGATCCACCGCGGCAGTTCATGGATCTGCCCAATGGCGAGATGCTGATGATGCCCAGTCGAGTTACCGGAACGCCCACCATCAAGATCGTCACGATCCTGCACGATCCGGATGGACCGGGGGAGCGCATCAAGGGCGTGCACCTGGTGTGCGATCCGGTATCGCTCGCGCCCCGGGTCATCATGGACGCAGCCGCTCTCACGGTCATCCGCACGACGGCGATCAGTATCGTCGCGTTGCGGGCTATCGCACCCCCGGATGCCGGGCGACTGGTGATCTTCGGTGCGGGTCCCCAGGGGGCTGCACACCTCGATGCGATCGCCGCGGAATGGCCGCTGACGCACGTGGCAGTCGTGGCGCGCAGGCTCGATCGCGCTGAAGCCATGGTGGCTGCGGCCCGACAGCGGCATCCGGATCTGGTCATCGAGGCGGTCGCATCGAACGAATCGGAATCGCTCACCCGACAGGCCGACATCATCGTGTGCGCGACCACGGCGACGACACCGGTGTTCGCCGATCCTGGACATGACGTCACCGCAATCGCCATCGGTGGGCATTCACCGATCGGTCGCGAACTCCCTGGTGAGCTCGTCGCTCGCTCCTTCATCGCCGTCGAGGATCGCGAGGCCGCCTTGCGCGAGGCAGGTGATGTCGTGATCCCCATCAACGACGGCCTGATGAGCGCCGACGACATCAAGGCCGACCTCTCGGATCTGGTCACTCGTGACCTTGAACTGCCTGGTTCTCGGGTGTTCAAGAGCATGGGAATGGGGTGGGAGGACGCGGTCGTCAGCGCCCGCATCGCCCGCTGATCGACAACGGCACCAGAACGGCAAGCAGACTCACGACATAGATGAACACCAAGGAAGAGGAGGCCTCCATGTCCACCACAACCGGCGCCACTCGGGTTTCAAGCGTCGATGTCGCGTGCGCCCAGGCGCATGAGACAGCGCCATGGTTCGCGGCAACGGATCTGTCGACCCGAGCCGGACTGCTCGAGGCGATCGCCGATGCGGTGGATTCGCATATCGATGAACTCGTGCCGATCGCGATGGCCGAAAGTCGGCTGGGTGAGGAACGGTTGCGCGGTGAGGTCGGACGGACCACGGGACAGTTGCGCCTGATGGCGAACGTCGTGCGCGACGGAGTGTTCCTCGGTGTGGTGATCGATCACGCGGACCCGTCGCTGACACCGCCACGGCCGGACCTTCGTCGGATGAACATCCCGCTCGGTCCCGTCGCGGTCTTCGCAGCGAGCAATTTCCCGTTCGCATTCTCGACCCTCGGCGGCGACACTGCGTCGGCATTGGCCTCCGGGTGCCCCGTCGTCGTCAAGTCCAATCCCGGTCACCCGCAATTGTCCGACGCCATCATGGCGGTCGCTCAGGACGCACTGGTGGCAGCCGGCGCACCTGACGGTGTCCTCGGCTTGGTCGACGAGAGCCTGCAGGCTGGCATCGATCTCGTCAACGACGATCGGATCGAGGCGGTCGCGTTCACCGGAAGCCAGCGCGGCGGATTGGCGCTGGCGAAGATCGCGGCCGATCGGCCGCGTCCCATCCCATTCTTCGGCGAACTCGGCAGTATCAACCCGATGTTCGTCACCGCTGACTATCTCGCCGGGCGCGAGACCGAACTCGCTGCGGGATTCGTCGGCTCGTTCACCCTCGGTGCGGGGCAGTTCTGCACCAAGCCCGGGCTGCTCATCGCCCCGCGGGACGAGACGTTGCGTGCGGCGTTGATCGAGGCCGTGGGTGGCGCCCCCGGTCAGCGCATGCTCACCGATGGCATTCGTGACATGTTCCTGGCCGGTGTGGATGCTCGAGTGTCGATCGGGGATGTCGAGGTTCTGCACGCGGGTGGACTCGATGATGCGAACGACGAGGTGCGCCCGACACTCATGGCGGTGTCGGCCAATGCCATCCTCGCCCACCCGGAACTGCTCGAGGAATGCTTCGGCCCGATGTCGCTGCTCGTCGAATACGACGATGCCGAACAGATGCTGCGCATCGCTGACGCGCTCCCGGGATTGCTGGCCGCCGGAGTGCATGCGGTCGGGGATGAATCGGTCCTCGCGGAGTTGCTGCCGCGGCTGAGCGCACATGCCGGACGTGTGCTGTGGGGTGGGTGGCCCACCGGGGTGGCGGTGACCTGGTCGATGCAGCATGGCGGACCGTTCCCCGCGACGACCCGACCGGAATCGACCAGTGTTGGAGCCGCTGCAGTTCAACGGTTCATCCGCCCGGTGACGTACCAGAGCGTTCCCGAGGAGTGGTTGTCCCCGGCACTGCACGACGCCAACCCCTGGGCGATCCCGCAGCGTGTGGACGGTGTGCTCGACTGATGCGGCACGAGAGCGACGACTAACCGGACTAAGGCCCGGGCGTTATTCCGGTTAGTCGGCGTTCTCGTTCATCGACTCAGTCGAGTCGCGATCGTTTCGGCAGCTTCGCGCACCTGGGGAACGTATGCGATCACGCTGTCGAGGCCCGCGGCATCGCCGATCGTGTGAACCGTCACGCTCACCGCTCCCGCCAACCGGCCGGCTGAGTCGATGATCGCGACACCCACGGAGGCGTAACCATCCAGGATCTCGCCGTCCTCGAGTGCGTATCCCGAACGTCGCTCTCGGGTCAGCACCGAGCGCAGGGCCGACAGTGAGGTGGGTCCTCGCCCGGTCCGGGATACGAAGGCGGTGGGCGAACTCATCACTGCGCGCACCTGCTCGGCCGACAGTGTCGCGAGCATCGCGCGTCCGCTCGCTGTGGTCGCAGCGGGCAATCGGACTCCGACATCGGTGATGAGCGTCGACGCGCGTCGAGTACTGCGGGGGGACTCCTTGAGCAGGTAGACGACTTCGCTGCCGTGCAGTGCGGCGAGGTGCACGGTGTGCCCGACCCGTTCGGCCAATTCGATGAGCACCGGGCGTGCGAGTGCCTCCCGTGGGTCATGGCGCAGATAGGCCATCCCGATCTCGAATGCACTCGGCCCGAGCGTCCAGCGGCGTTCATCGGGCAGGTGCACGACGAAGCCGGCGTCGGTGAGAACCGACAGTAGGTGATAGGTGGTGCTGCGAGGAATGTCGAGTGCCGCGGCCAGGGCGGTCGCGGTCGAGGGGCCGCGGTTGGCCAGGGTGCGCAGAAGGCCGAGGGTCGACGTCGCTGCGGGGACTTTGCTCATCGGTTCGCGTCCGGGTTGGCGACATCGCGGAAGTCCACGACACCGCAGCATAGTCTGGGATCCCAGACAGTTGACGCCCTCACCGTCTGTCGGGTCCCGATGGTGGCCGTGATGATGAGCCCACGGCACGGCGGACGAAGGGAACCCCATGACCGATCTCGCCCACGACACCCTCACCGGATCGCGACCGGTGCGTGCTGCTCGCGGCACCACCCGCACGGCACGCAGTTGGCAGACCGAGGCGGCGCTGCGGATGTTGCACAACAACCTCGATCCCGATGTCGCCGAGCATCCGGAGGAACTCGTCGTCTACGGCGGAACGGGCCGTGCGGCGCGCGATTGGGCATCCTTCGATGCGATGGCTCGCACGCTGACGACACTGGCTGACGACGAGACGATGCTGGTGCAGTCCGGTCGCCCCGTCGGGGTGTTCCGCACCCACGAATGGGCCCCTCGCGTGCTGCTGGCGAACTCCAATCTGGTCGGTGATTGGGCGACGTGGCCGGAGTTTCGTCGACTCGAGCAGCTGGGTTTGACGATGTACGGCCAGATGACCGCCGGGTCGTGGATCTACATCGGCACTCAGGGGATTCTGCAGGGCACCTACGAGACCTTCGCGGCGGTGGCGCAGAAACGATTCGGCGGCACGCTCGCGGGCACCTTGACCGTCACCTCGGGCGCAGGCGGAATGGGTGGCGCACAACCGCTGGCGGTGACGATGAACGAGGGCACCTGTCTCATCATCGACATCGACCCGACCCGACTGCGTCGCCGCGTCGAGACGCGATACCTCGACGAGATCGCCGACAACCTCGATGACGCCATCGATCGGGTGGTGGCATACAAGAACCAGCGTAGGGCGATTTCCGTCGGCCTCATCGGCAATGCCGCGATCATCCTTCCTGAACTGTTCCGCCGCGGCGTGCCTGTCGACATCGTCACCGATCAGACCTCGGCGCACGACCCTCTTGCCTACATCCCAGACGGCATTGATCTGGACGACGCTCACGATTATGCACGCAAGAAGCCCGAGGAGTTCACCGATCGCGCGCAGGCTTCGATGGCGATGCACGTCGAGGCGATGGTCGACTTCATGGATGCCGGTGCCGAGGTGTTCGACTACGGCAATTCGATTCGCGACGAGGCACGCAAGGGCGGTTACAACCGCGCCTTCGCGTTCCCCGGTTTCATTCCGGCCTATATCCGGCCGCTGTTCTGCGAGGGCAAGGGGCCGTTCCGCTGGGTCGCACTGAGCGGAGACCCCGCCGATATCGCGCGCACCGACCAGGCCGTGCTCGACCTGTTCCCCGACAACGATCATCTGCGCCGATGGATCACGATGGCGTCGGAGCGCGTAGCGTTCCAAGGACTGCCCGCGCGCATCTGCTGGCTGGGCTATGGCGAACGCGATAAGGCCGGCCTGGCGTTCAACGACCTCGTAGCGCGTGGCGAGGTGTCAGCACCCATCGTGATCGGGCGCGACCACCTCGACTGCGGTTCGGTGGCATCGCCCTATCGCGAAACCGAGGGCATGCTCGATGGTTCCGATGCGATCGCGGACTGGCCGCTGCTCAACGCGATGCTCAACGTCGCCTCGGGAGCATCCTGGGTGTCGCTGCACCACGGCGGCGGCGTGGGAATGGGTCGCTCGATCCATGCAGGCCAGGTCAGTGTCGCCGATGGCACCGAGTTGGCCGCTCAAAAGCTCGAGAGGGTGCTGACCAATGATCCGGGGATGGGAGTGATTCGACACTGTGATGCCGGTTATGACGACGCCGTCGAGGTGGCCGAAGACCGCGGGGTGCGGGTCCCGATGCGCGAGCAGTCGTGACCGATTCACCGAGCACGACGAGTTCGATCCTCATTACCGACATCGGGCTCCTGTCGACACAGACCGAACGCGGCGATATCGAGGACGCGGCATTCGTCATAGAGGGCGGTCGCATCGCATGGATAGGTGCGCAGTCCTCGGCACCGTCGGCGGATATCCGATGGAGTGCATCCGGCCGCTGTGTCATTCCCGGATTCGTCGACAGCCATGCCCACCTGGTGTTCGCGGGTGAACGCAGCGCGGAGTTCGCTGCCCGGATGGCCGGACAGTCATATTCCGCAGGTGGCATCGCATCGACGGTGTCGGCAACGCGGGCTGCTAGCGATGAAGAATTGCAGCGCACCGTCGCAGCACTGGTTGCTGAACTGCTGGCCTCCGGGGTGACGACCTTCGAGATCAAATCCGGCTACGGCCTTACCGTTCATGATGAGCAGCGATCCTTGAGCATCGCGTCGGACTTCACCCCGGAGACCACATTTCTGGGAGCGCATGTCGTTCCAGCCGAATTCCGGGATGATCCGGGTGGCTATGTCGATCTCGTCACCGGGGACATGCTCGATTCCTGCCGAGTTCACGCCCGATGGGTGGATGTGTTCTGCGATCGCGGAGCCTTCGATGGTGATCAGGCTCGCGCGATCCTGAGTGCGGGAATCGAAGCTGGTCTGCTGCCAAGAGTGCATGCCAATCAACTGCAGCATGGGCCGGGTGTCCAACTCGCTGTCGAGATGGATGCCGCATCGGCTGATCACTGCACCTACCTCGACGACGCCGATATCGACGCCCTGGCGAACTCGCAGACCGTGGCGACCGTGCTGCCGGGTGCGGAATTCTCGACTCGGTCGCCGTATCCCGATGCTCGTCGAATGCTCGATGCGGGCGTGACGATGGCGATCGCCACCGATTGCAATCCCGGTTCGAGTTTCACCACGAGCATGCCGTGGTGCATTTCCATGGCGGTTCGAGAGATGCACATGACGCCAGCCGAAGCCGTGACCGCTGCGACACTCGGCGGTGCACGTGCTCTGCGTCGCGACGACGTTGGACGAATCACGCAGGGAGCGCGTGCGGACTTCATCGTCTTGGATGCGCCGAGTCCGATCTATCTGGCCTATCGCCCGGGAGTGAATGTGATCGCTGAGGTGTGGCGCAACGGTGAACTAGTCGAGGCGAACAGCAGTAGCGACAAGGAGGCGTCGGCTGATGGGTGATTCGCCACGGACACAGCGCGTCGTGCACCTGAGCACACACGCTACGACTATCGCCGACGTCATCGATGTCGCCCGGTTCGATGCACGAATCGAGATCACCCCCGATGCGATGGAGGCGATGGCGCACAGCCGTGCCCAGGTCGAACAACTCGCAGCTTCCCAGACGCCGACCTATGGCATCTCCACCGGTTTCGGTGCCCTCGCCACACGACACATACCGGTGGAGCAGCGCGTGCAACTGCAGCGATCCCTGGTGCGTTCGCACGCGGCGGGGATGGGGGAGCCGGTCGAACGCGATGTTGTCCGCGCCCTGATGTTCCTCCGAACCAAGACGTTGTGCAGCGGGCGCACGGGAGTTCGTCCGGTCGTGGCGCAGACGATGGTGGACATCCTGAATTCCGGGATCACACCGGTGGTGCACGAGTTCGGTTCGCTGGGATGCAGTGGTGATCTTGCTCCGCTCGCCCATTGCGCTCTTGTGCTGATGGGCGAGGGTGCGGCTGTAGGCCCGGGAGGGGAACAGCGCCCGGTCCTTGAACTCCTGGACGCAGCCGGCATCACCCCCATCGAGTTGCAAGAGAAAGAAGGCCTCGCCCTCATCAATGGCACCGATGGCATGCTCGGCATGCTGATCATGGCGATCGCCGATCTGCAGGCACTCGCCGATGTCGCCGATATCACCGCGGCCATGAGCGTCGAAGGGCTGCTGGGCACCGATGCGGTGTTCCGACCGGAATTGCACGAACCCCTGCGACCGCATCCGGGGCAGGCGCACAGTGCAGCACGCATGTTCGCCCATCTGGCTGGCTCACCGATCGTCGCATCGCACAGGGAAGAGGACTCCCGAGTGCAGGATGCGTACTCCCTGCGCTGTGCACCGCAGGTCACCGGCGGTTTGCGCGACACGATCGACTACGCCCGGGTGATCGCCGAACGTGAACTCGCTGCCTGCATCGACAACCCGGTCGTCCTCGAGGACGGAACAGTGTCGAGCAACGGCAATTTCCACGGAGCGCCGATCGCCTATGTGTTGGACTTCCTCGCCATCCCCGCGACCGATGTGGGTTCGATGGCCGAGCGTCGCACAGATCGGATGCTGGACAAGGCGCGCAGCCACGGACTTCCCCCATTCCTCGCCGATGATCCGGGGGTCGACTCCGGGCTGATGATCGCGCAGTACACCCAGGCCGCACTCGTCAGCGACTGCAAGCGGCTGGCCGCACCGGCGAGTGTGGATTCGATCCCGAGTTCGGCGATGCAGGAGGATCACGTGTCGATGGGTTGGCACGCCGCACGCAAGTTGCGCACGATCACCGACAACCTGCGCCGGATCCTCGCGATCGAGCTTGTCGCAGCGGCACGGGCGATCGAGTTGCGTGCACCGCTGCAACCGTCTCCCGCGAGTGCCGATGTGATGCATCGATTGCGGCAGTCGGTCCCGGGTCCCGGTCCGGATCGATTCCTCTCCCCGGAACTCACTGCGGCTGAGCGGATCATCCGTGATTGGCACGAAGTGTCGAACCTGTCTACGGCCTGATCATCGACAGGCGAACCCAGCTGCCGCCTCGAGGATGAGCAGGGCACCGAGGCGGATGGTGCGCTGATCCGGCGCATCGGCCATCGCATCGATCTCGGTGATATCGATCGAGCGCACGCGCGGTGATCGTCCGGCGACGAAGGCGAAGTGACGCAGTTTCCCCGCGCTCACACCACCGGGAACGGATGCCGGGCAACCCGGTGCAATCGATCGATCGCATACGTCGACGTCCAGATCGACGTGGATGGGCCCGCCTCCCGCTCCAGCGATATCGAGCGCCTCGGCCATGACGGCGTCGGGCGACCGATGCCGCAGGGCATCGCGGGTGATGACGGTGATACCGAATTCATGAGCTCGCCGAGCGTATTCCGCGGAATTGGCGAAGTCGGCGATCCCGATCTGCACGATCCGATCTCCGGGGAGGCCTGCTTCGATGAGGCGGCGCACGGGCGATCCGTTGCTGATGCCATCGCGCAGATCATGGTGGGCATCGAGGGTGATCAAGCCGGCCGCAGCGAGACCATCGCCGGCGATGCCGGTCATCACGGGGTGCGTGATGGAGTTGTCACCGCCCAGTGCAAGGAGCAGGCTCGTCGATGCCATCGCGCTGGCAATCGCGGTGCGCACCCGTTCTTCGCCGTCGGGCCCGTCGGGATCGGGGATATCGTCGAAGTCGCGCACCGTGAGCGATGCCAGGTCGACATCGTGGGTGGCCGAGTACGTCGAGTAGCGGGCGAGGACAGCGCGGATGGCCGCTGGAGTGGTGTCCGCGCGCGTCGGGCTCAGCGAAGTGCGGTGCGCGGGGACTCCGATGATGCCGAGATCGCGGGGGCCGGAATCCTCGGCGATCGACGTCGAGCCTGCGGTGAGCCACGTGCTCGCGCGCGGCCAGTGCGGATCATCGCCGGGTGCCGGATGGGTCATCGGCGTGTCCAGAAACTCATAGCCACATCCTGTCGGAACGTGATCGGGATCCTGTCGAATCCCCGTGACGTATGAGGCGACTGTTCACCGCCAACCACCGGCACCCCACATTTCGCCACCGGTACCCCACCGCTAAGACGACCCTAACTTGCGCCGGGAGCGGTCGCTAGGCGCAAGTTAGGGTCGTCTTAGCGGTGGCCATCCGGGTGTCGAGGTCGCCGGTGAGGCGGGTCACGGAGCAGCCGGACTCGATCAGGCGGGGGGCGATGAGTTCGGCGATCACCGATTCGGTGCGGCTACGCATCTCCTCCCCGTCGCGCATCCCAGTCTCGGGCTCGGCATCGAAATCCGGCGCGCACCACAGCAGGTGGTCGTAGCCGCTCGCGTCGACGATGCCTGGGTCGACGAGGGAATCGTCATCGAAATACACGATGCTGTAGACCGCCGTCATCAGCGGCAGCGGATCGGCGATGACCCAGGGGACGGTTGCATGCGTCGCGGCACGAACAACGGTGACAACCGTCGCCTGCTGGGTGAGGAAGATGCCCTCCTGATCGGCGAGAGTGGGCAGACGAGCGAAGTCTCGGACGAAATCCCGCAGGTATTCCTCGGCGATGAATCCATCGATCGATGAAGCGAGGTCGTGTGCCAGTGTTGTCTTTCCCGTGGATTCGGCGCCGAGCAATCCGATGCGTCGCGGCACGTGCACCGATGTAGATGCGTCGCTCACGCCTTCGTGCGCACCGCCCCGGCGAGTTCCTCCTCGGTGAACCCGCCCTCGAGTGCTCCGTCCTTGGCGAAGCGGAACAGCACCACGGAGAAGATCCCGCGCAAGGTGGCTATCAGTAGAGCGCCGATGCTGAACACGATGACACCGATCACGATGAGCGGAACACCGATCGCCCAGACATTCGACAGGGTGAGGAAGACACCGAGGACGACGAGCAAGATCGCGGGCAGGATCGTGATGAGAGCGACGAACCCCCCGATGCGGACGCCACCGTAGATCTGAAGTCCCCACTTGGCCTTGAACAGCTTCGAGGACTCCTTGATGGCCGTGATCGGACCGACCCGGTCGAGCATGATGAACGGCACCACGAAGAACGTGATGAGGCTCCACATCGCGAGGATTCCCGAGGCGGCAATATTGCGGACCACCGATGCCGCACCGCTTTGGCTATTGCCGCGGATGAGGCTGACGATGACGTTGACCACGGTCTGGATGAACGCCCAGCCGATCAGGGGAAAGATGCGAGCCAGGGATGCGCCGATGCCGTGACCGATCGAGGAATCGCGACCGGCGAGTTCCTCGTCGGCCGAGGCGACCAGTCCGCCGCTGGTGATCGAGATGACGATCTGGTTGGCGAAGACGCCCACGATCGCGGCGATGGTCCCGGGAACGTAGTTGTCATTCGCATAGAACCACGCCGCGGGGATCCAGAAGATCGCCAGCGGGATCAAGCTGCCCAGGAACCCCAGGACGGGGAAGGCGAACAGGTACCTGTTCTCCTTCACGATGCCCCACGACTTGGTGGTCAGCTGCTTGCTCTTGCCCCAGGATCCGCGCGCCATGCGCACAGGATAGGGATCGGCGAGGGCATAGTCGCCGAGCCATGCCGTCGGCCCTCTTGTCGCGGGCCGCGGCCGGGAGTACGGTGGTAGTTGACAGTTGCTCAATAAGTCGCCATCCACGGGAGTCCACCCATGACGAACGCCAACGAGGCATACATCTACGAAGCGATCCGCACCCCGCGTGGGCGCGGCAAGGCCAACGGTTCCCTGCACGGGGTGAAGCCGGTGAGCCTGGTGACCGGTCTGCTCGACGAACTGCAGGCCCGCCATCCCGGACTCGACCCGGCCACCATCGACGACGTCATCCTCGGCTGCGTCACCCCGATCGGCGACCAGGGCGCCGACATCGCCAAGACCGCCGCGATCGCCGCGGGTTTGCCGCACACGGTCGCGGGCACGCAGATCAACCGGTTCTGTGCGTCGGGCCTGGAGTCGATCAACATGGCCGCCCAGAAGGTCAAGGCCGGTTGGGACTCCCTCGTCGTGGCCGGTGGGGTCGAGTCGATGAGCCGCGTGCCCATCGGTGCCGATGGTGGTCCCTGGGCGATGGACCCCGAGACCGCCTATGACTCCTACTTCGTGCCGCAGGGCATCAGCGCTGATCTGATCGCGACGATCGAAGGATTCAGCCGCGACGACGTCGATGCCTATGCCGTGCGGTCACAGGAGCGGTCAGCTGCCGCATGGAGTTCGGGTCGATTCACGAAGTCGGTCGTGCCGGTGCGTGACGTCAATGGCGTCGTCGTCCTCGACCACGACGAATTCATGCGGCCCGAGACCACGATGGAATCCCTGTCGAAGTTGACACCGTCGTTCGCCGCGATGGGCGACATGGGTGGATTCGATGCCGTGGCGCTGCAGAAGTACCACTGGATCGAGCGCATCGATCACGTGCATACAGCCGGCAACTCCTCGGGCATCGTCGATGGCGCCGCACTCGTGCTCGTCGGCAATGAGGAAGCCGGACGTGCCGCCGGTCTCACCCCGCGCGGTCGCGTCGTGGCAACCGCCGTCAGCGGTGCCGATCCCACGATCATGCTCACCGGTCCCACTCCGGCGACCGAGAAGGTGCTCAAGGCTGCCGGGCTCACTCCCGCCGATATCGATGTGTGGGAACTCAACGAGGCGTTCGCGGCCGTGGTGTTGAAGTGGATGAAGGATTTCAATCTCGACATCGAGCAGGTCAACGTCAACGGCGGCGCCATCGCGATGGGTCACCCACTCGGCGCGACCGGATCGATTATCACCGGCATCGTGCTCGACGAGCTCGAGCGCACCGGTGGTCGCTACGGCCTGATCACGCTGTGCATCGGCGGCGGCATGGGCCTGGCCACCATCATCGAGCGCATCTGACCGCGTCGTCACTCACCTTTCCTAAGGAGTTAGTCACCAGATGAGTACTACGAGTACTGCGAACATGATCGCCTGGGAGCGCGATGCTGACGGCATCGTGACCTTGACGATGGACGAGGCCGGCGCGGGTGCGAACACCATGAACGAGGCTTTCATCTCCTCGCTCGAAGCGACACTCGATCGCATCGCTGAGGAATCCGATGACATCACCGGCATCGTGCTCACCAGCGGCAAGAAGACGTTCTTCGCTGGCGCTGATTTGAATCTCATCATCCAATCCAAGCCCGAGGACGCCGAGCGTCTCGAGGTCGAGATCGCGCGGATCAAGGCGGCGCTGCGCCGATTGGAAACCTGCGGCAAGCCGGTCGTCGCTGCCATCAATGGTGCGGCACTCGGCGGGGGCCTGGAAATCGCGCTGTCGTGCCACCACCGAATCGCCCTCGATGTGAAGGGATCGGAGATCGGGCTGCCCGAGGTCACCCTCGGGTTGCTGCCCGGTGCCGGCGGTGTCGTGCGCACCACGCGCATGTTCGGATTGCAGAAGGCTCTCATGGAGGTGCTGCTGCAGGGCCAGCGTCGCAAGCCGGCCAAGGCCGCTGAGGTCGGTCTCGTTGACGAGGTCGTGTCGTCACCCGAGGACATGATGGCCAAGGCCAAGGCATGGGTGAAAGAGCATCCCGATGCCGTTCAGCCGTGGGATGCCCCCGGCTACAAGATCCCCGGCGGCGCACCCTCGAACCCCAAGTTGGCCGCGATGCTGCCGGCGTTCCCGGCCAATCTGCGCAAGCAGATCAAGGGTGCTCCGATGCCCGCGCCGCTGGCGATCATGTCGGCGGCCGTCGAGGGCGCGCAGGTCGATTTCGCCACCGCAGAGAAGATCGAGGGCCGCTACTTCGCGATGCTCGCCACCGGCCAGACGTCGAAGAACATGACGAAGGCGTTCTTCTTCGATCTGCAGCACATCACCAAGGGCGGTGCGCGCCCCGAGGGCTACGAGACGTATCGCGCCTCGAAGGCACTCGTCATGGGTGCCGGCATGATGGGTGCTGGCATCGCCTATGTGTGTGCGCGCAACGGCATCGAGGTCGTGCTCGTCGACACCACGCTTGCCGCTGCCGAGAAGGGCAAGGCGTATTCGCAGGGCATTCTCGACAAGGCCGTGTCGAAGGGTCGGATGACCCAGGAACAGCGTGACGAGATCCTCGGGCGCATTCAGCCCAGCGACAGTATCGATGACGCCAAGGGTGCCGATCTCGTCATCGAGGCGGTGTTCGAAAGCCAGGAGTTGAAGACCGAGGTGTTCGGTCGCATCGAACCGGTCGTCGCCCCCGACGCCCTGCTGGCGTCGAATACCTCGACCCTGCCGATCACCGGTCTGGCCGATGCGGTCAAGCGCCAGGACGACTTCATCGGGCTGCACTTCTTCTCACCGGTCGACAAGATGCCGCTGCTGGAGATCGTCGTCGGTGAGTCGACCTCCGATGCCGCGATCGCCAAGGCACTCGATGTCGCCGCGCAGATCAAGAAGACCCCGATCGTGGTCAACGACTCCCGCGGCTTCTTCACCAGCCGCGTGATCGGCACGTTCATGGGCGAGGCCGTCGCGATGCTCGCCGAGGGTGTGCCCGCACCCAGCATCGAGCAGGCCGGTCTGCAGTCGGGCTATCCCACCGGACCGCTCGCATTGTTCGACGAGGTCAGCTTGACCCTCGGCCGACGCATCCGCGAGGAGGGTCGCGCTGCGGCAGCCGAAGCGGGTCAGGACTTCATCGAGCACCCGTCGTATCCGGCGATCGATCGGATGGTGTTGGAATTCGAGCGCGGTGGCCGCGCCGCCGGCGCCGGATTCTATGAATACGCCGAGGGCAAGCGCCTGGGCCTGTGGGACGGTCTCGCCGAGCACTTCGGTGGCACCAACCTCGACGTGCCGTTCATCGACATGAAGGAACGCATGCTGTTCGCCGAGGCGCTCGAGAGCGTGAAGTGCCTCGATGAGGGTGTGCTGCGTTCGGTACCCGAGGCGAATATCGGATCGATCTTCGGCATCGGGTTCCCCCCGTGGACAGGTGGCGTGCTGCAGTACATCAGCGGTTATGTGTCGCCGGATGGCACGGTGAGCGGCCCGGCCGGTTTCGTCGCCCGCGCTCGCGAACTTGCGGCCACCTACGGCGACCGGTTCACTCCGCCCGCCTCGCTGGTGGCACTCGCCGAGTCCGGCGGTAGCTATTCCTGACATGACGGCTGTTCCCGAAACAGCCCAGGTCGACACGACGACGGTCGCCACCCGCTCGAGGATGAGCGGGGGCGACCGTCGCCGTCAACTCGTCGAGATCGGGTGGAAACTCCTGCAGTCCCGACCGATTCACGAGATGGCCCTGGATGAGGTGGCGGCCGAAGCAGGTATCTCGCGCACCCTGCTGTTCCATTACTTCCCCACCAAGGGCGACTTCTATGCCGCTGTCGTCGAGGCCGCCGGAGAGCGCATGCTCAAGCCGGTTCGGGTGGTCGCGGACGCAACGCCCACGGAACGAGTCCGCACTCTCATCGATGGATTCGTGCGGCTCGTCGAACGCAACCGAATCGGCTACGCCTCGCTCGTTCGCGGTGCCGGCGGTGGTGACGTGCGCGTGGTCGACGCAATGGCTCGGGTGCGCGATGCGCTCGTGCCCCGCTGGCTTGCCGCTGCGGGCCGCGATGACGCCGGGCCACTGGCCCGACTCATCCTGCGCGGCTGGCTGGTCGGGATGGAGGAGACGGTCCTGGCCTGGGATCCGGTGACGGTGGACCGCACCGACCTCGTCAATCACCTCACGACATCGTTATTCGCCGAGTTGGATCTCGCCGATACGCCATGACGGTGTCTGCTTCAACGACTGACTCACTCGACCGTGCACCGACGGTGATGATCATTCGCCATGGCGAGAAACCGACTCCGGCCCAGAAGGCCAGCCCGGAGTCATTCGGCGTGGATGAGCACGGACAGCCGAGTGCTCACGGACTCACGCCGCGTGGTTGGAGTCGCGCCGGGGCGCTGGCGGTGCGGATGGATCACGCCGGCGGCCCGGATGATTCCTGGATTCGACCCGCTCGGATGCACGCCGCTCCCGCAACTCACGACAATCACAGTCACCGGTGCCTGGACACCGCTCGACCGATCGCTGCTCGACTCGGTGTCCATCTGCACCATCATCACGAACGGGGTCAGGAGCCGCAGCTCGCTGGTGAGGTGCGCGCAGCCGGTGACGACACACTCATCGTCTGGGATCACGGCCACCTGCCGGATCTGCTGCGCGCTTTCGATCCCATCAATCCCGGTGACATTCCCGATCCGTGGCCCGGGGATCGCTTCGATCTGCTGGCGCTGCTGACGCCGGAGAGCGTCGATGGGCGAGCGACTTATCGGCTGCGAGTGCTGGCCCAGGATCTGCTGGCTGGAGACGCGTCGATTGTTCCGGCGGTGTCGTAACGCCGAATGGCGGCTATCGACCGATAGCGTCGGCATATGACGGAGGCGGATCTCCGGGACATTTCGGGCGTGCCGATTGCCGCGCGCCTCATCCGCGTTGTGCTGTCGCTGGGTTCGCTGGTCTTCATCGTCTCCGGACTGCTGCTCGTCGTCGCCCCTGCGCTGATGGCCCAGTGGCTCGGTTTGGCGACGGTCATCGACACCACGTGGACCCTGCAGATGCTGGGTGCGGCGCTGCTGGGCTTAGCCGGCCAGATGTGGCTGGTGCGGCGCGCGCCTGATCATCCGGTGCTCGGCGCCGGGTTCGTGATGATCATCAGCGGCGGCTTGATGACCGTGCTGACCGTCACCCTGCCCGGTGACTGGACCCCGGTGCGGTGGGCCTACCTGGGAGTGGGTTCGGCGTTCTGGTTGGCCTATGTGCTGCTGATCGTGGTGAGCCGCCGCCGCGCGTGAGGTGCGCTTCGACGATCGCTTCGGTCAGCGGTCGCGTCTTTCAGCTATCACTATCGAAGATCGACAGCAGCGTGGGTAGTTGTTCGGCGAAGGGATCGAACAGGGGGATATCGCGCAGTTGTTCTCTGGTCCACCACGCAGCCTCGTCATTCTCCGGTGAGAGGGTCGCGTCGTAGTCGGGGCGCTCGGTGACGCGGGCGCAGCAGGTGTGATAGCTCCACACGCCGGTTTCGACGATCTCTTCGTGGATGCCGATGAGGCGATATCCCTCGGGCACCCGACCGATTTCCTCGTCGAATTCACGCAGCGCTGCGGTGACCGGATCCTCATGCGAATCAATCGCGCCACCGGGCACCGACCAGGTGCCGTGGCCGCGGTGCACCCACGCGGCCCGGCGGGCGAGGAGGAATCGTTCGGTGCCGTCGGGTTCGAGGTGGCCGAGCAGCAAGCCGGCGGCTCCGAACCGCCCCCACAGCACCTTGCCGCTGGTCAACGTCACCCAGCCGTCGCCGGATCCGGGGGCGGCTGCTGGACCGTGGCCGGCGGGGGTGGAACTCATAGCTGCCAGTCTGCCGCATCCACTAGGCGACGATCACCTGGCGCAGGGCCTGGGCGTCCTCGAGGCGATCCATGGCCGTGTTGATCTGCTCGGGCAGATCGGCCATCCGGATGCGGTGGGAGATGATCGACTCCAGCGGGAGCCGCCCGTCTCGCCACAGGTCGATGAACCGCGGGATGTCGCGCCGCGGCACCGAAGACCCGAGGTAGCACCCGCTGATCGTCAAGGCTTGAGCGACCAGGCGCAGGGGGGAGATCGATGTCATCGCGTCGGGTGCGGACAACCCCGTCGCGGCGAGCACGCCGCCGGCCGCCAGCAGATCCACTCCGGAGGCGAGGGCGGCCGGGTGTCCGGATGCCTCGATCACCGCATCGACGCGCATGCCTTCAGTGGCGGCTTCCTCGGGTGTCATCGCACGGTGGGCGCCGAGGCTGAGTGCGAGTTCTCGCTTGGCGGCGATGGGATCGATGGCGATCACCTCGACATCCGGTTCGGTCAACGCGGTGAGCACCGCGGCCATCCCGACCCCGCCCAATCCGAGCACCGCGATCGATGAACCCGGTGCGGGGCGGGCGATATTCCACACCGCACCTCCGCCGGTGAGCACGGCACAGCCGAACAGCGCCGCGATATCCGCGGGAACATCGTCGCCGATGACGACGAGGGATCGCTGATCGACGACCGCGTAGTCGGCGAACGCGGAGACACCGAGGTGGTGCAGCACATCGCCGTCGTCATCGTGCAATCGAATGTCGCCACCGAAGAGCACCCCCGCACCATTGCGTGCACTGCCGACCTCGCAGGGCACCCGTCCGTTGGTTCGACATGCTGCACATTCCTCACAGCGCGGCAGGAACGTCATGATCACCCGGTCACCGACGCGCACATCGGTCACCTCGCCACCGGTCTCCACGACTCGTCCGGCGGCTTCATGCCCGAGCAGCATCGGAACCGGACGCACCCGGTCACCGTTCACCACGGACAGGTCCGAGTGGCAGATGCCGGCTGCTTCGATCTCGATCAGGCATTCGGTGGGCCCGGGGGGATCGAGGGTGAGTTCGCGCACCCCGATCGGCCGCGATGCATCATAGGGACGATCCGCTCCGATCCTGCGCAGCACGGCACCTGTGATCTTCACGCCGACACTCCGGTCACCGACTCCCATCGGGGCAGGCCCGACACGATCGTGCGGATCCGATCGGGGATCGCGGTGGGGGTGCGCTGATCACGGTCGACATAGACATGCACGAATCGGCCCGTCGCGCGCACGGTGTCATCGCCCGCTGCGAAGATCGCGAAGCGATACACCACCGACGAGGTGCCGATGCGCTCGGTCGCCAAACCGATCTCGACCTGGGCCGGAAAGTCGATCTCCGCCAGATATCGACAGCTGGTTTCAGCGACGATCCCGATGGCGTCCAGTCGCCGCAGGTCCGCTGCGATCTCGCTCATCAGCCAGCCGTTGACGGCCGAGTCGACATAGGCGTAATACGCGACGTTGTTGACGTGGCCGTAGATGTCGACGTCGCTCCAGCGGGTGTCCATCCGTGCGACGAGGCGAACGTCCTGCCGCTGCGGCACATCGGAATCACGCACGCTCATCCGTGTGTGGACCCCTGCGCGCGAAATCGCTCATAGGACTCGCCGATCTCCTTCTCCGCTTCCTCGCGGCCGACCCAACTGGCGCCCTCGACGGATTTGCCCGGCTCGAGATCCTTGTAGACCTCGAAGAAGTGCTGGATCTCCAGCCGATCGAACTCCGACACGTGATAGATGTCACGCAGGTGATCCCAGCGCGGATCACCGACGGGCACGCACAGCACCTTGTCGTCGCCGCCGGCCTCATCGGTCATGCGGAACATGCCCACGGCGCGGCACCGGATGACCACTCCGGGGAACGTCGCCTCCTGCACGAGCACGAGCGCATCGAGGGGATCGCTGTCGAGTCCGAGGGTGTTGTCGATGAAGCCGTAATCATGGGGGTATCGCGTCGAGGTGAACAGCATGCGGTCGAGGCGGATGCGGCCTGTGGCGTGATCCATCTCGTACTTATTGCGGCTGCCGGATGGGATCTCGACCGTGACGTCGAACTCCAGGGGTGTCACAACTCCTCCTCGGGGTAGGTCGTGACCTAGTGTTCCCTAGGTCGGCCATCGGCGGAGCGGAAGGGAGCACCTGGTGATGAATCGGGGACTTCCGCGGCGCTCGCTGCTCGTGGCGCTCGCGGCCAGCCTGGCACTGCTGGGCCCCGCTCTTGTCCCAGGCCCGGGCACCGGATCGGTGGGGGCTGATGAGTCCGCCATCGCGTTCACCGAACCGGCGGGACCGGTGCTGGCACCCCTCGATCCGACGACGACACCGATGCCCGACCCGGCCACGCTGGCGAGCCTGCTGTCGGGCCCACTCGGATCGCCGGCCCTGGGCGGCGAGGTCAGCGCGGTCGTGTTCGATCCGGCGACGGGGATGCTGCTGTTCGATCAGGCCGGCGACACCCCTCGCACTCCGGGGTCGGTGGTGAAGGTCCTCACCGCGGTGTCGGTGCTGCAGGCGGTTGGTCCCTCCAGTCGCCTGGTGACCACGGCGCACTACGACCCGGCGACGGCCACCCTCGTGCTCGTCGGAGCCGGTGACCCGACACTGTCGACTCGATCGGGGGAGGGTTCGTCGCTGGCCGCCCTCGCCGATGCGGTCGTCGCATCACCCGAAGGCCCAGGGGTCGGCGCGTCCATCCGATTGACCTATGACGCATCCCTTTTCGCCGGCCCGACCATCGCGGTCGGGTGGTCGGATTCCTATCCGGCGACGGGAGTGGCCGCGCCGGTGTCCGCGTTGGTCGTCGATGGTGCGCGCATCCCCGGTGGCGAGGCGCGCCAACCCGATCCGGCTCAGGCTGCAGCGCGTGTCTTCGCGGATCTACTCGCCGAACGCGGAGTGACCGTCGATGCCCCGCAGCCGGGTCCGGTGGGTGCAGCCCGCCAGATCGCGTCAACCGAGTCGGTGCCGCTGGCTCAGGTCGTGCAGACGATGCTGACCGATTCCGATAACGACTATGCCGAGATCCTCGCCCATCTTGCGGGTGCCACCCGATTCGGCGTCGGCACATTCGAGACCGGATCGCAGGCAGCCTTGGCGACGTTGACCAGCATGGGAATCTCCACGACCGGCATCACGCTATTCGACGGCAGCGGTCTGTCGGTGGACAACCGGGTGCCCACGCGGACCTTCGCGCAGGTGCTCACCTCGATGACTCGGGCGGCATCATCGGGAGCCGACGGCGGTTCGGTGCTCGATGGCAGCTGGGGCTGGCCGGTGCTGGGTGGGTTGGCGATCGCGGGGGTGACCGGGACGCTCGCCGACCGGTTCTATACCGAGTCCTCCTATGCCGGTGCCGGTGTCGTGCATGCCAAGACCGGCACCTTGACGGGGGTGTCCGCACTGGCTGGCACCGTGGTCGATCGCGAGGGACGCCTGCTGGTGTTCTCATTCACCACGAACTCGGCTGCGGATGTGTCCTCGGCTCGAGCCAGCCTGGACGATGCGGCGACCGTGTTGGCCCGCTGCGGCTGCCAACCCGGCTAGGGGCTGATGAGCGGCTGATGCTCGATCTCGGCAGTCGCCTACCCTCGAGGGGTGGGAGATGCCAGGGTCAGCGATGTCATCGACTGGAATCTCGCGGTGTCCGCGGGCGTCCGGCTGGCCCCGGCCGGCCCACAGGTGACACCGGATGAGGCTGCGCACATCGTGGCCGATATCCGCTGGGCTGCTCACCGGGCGATCGAACCCGTACGCGAGGTCACCGGGCTCACCGCCAGCGAAGACACCCATCACGCCGTCGTCGTCGCCCGCCCCGAATGGCTTCGGGCCAATGTCGAGCAGATGCGCATCGCGATGGCACCCCTGGCGCGGCTGCTGGCCGAGAAGGAGCCGTCGGCGTTGGTTCGTGAGATCGGATCGCGCACCACCGCCGTGCAGATGGGTGCCGTGCTCGCCTTGCTGTCGCCGAAGGTGCTCGGCCAATACGAAGCCCTCGGAGATGATCCATGCCTTCCGGGTCGGTTGATGCTGGTCGCACCCAATATCGTCACCGCTGAACGCAATCTCGATGTTCCACCCGGGGACTTTCGTCTGTGGGTGTGCCTGCACGAGGAAACCCATCGCGTTCAGTTCTCTGCGGTGCCGTGGCTGTCGACGTATTTCACCGAGCAGGTGCATGAGTATCTGAGCGCGACCGACACCGACACCTGGGCGACGCTGCGCCGCTTGGCCGGTGAAGTGCGCAACCGGCGCGAATCGAAGTTGGGCATCGTCGATCTGTTGCAGACACCGCAGCAGCGGGCGATCCTCGATCGGCTCACCGCGCTCATGTCGCTGCTCGAGGGCCATGCCGATGTGGTGATGGATGAGGTGGGGCCGCAGGTGGTGCCGAGTGTTGCGACCATCCGGACACGATTCGACAACCGGCGCACCCAGCACGGCTTCGTCGACGGATTGATCGGTCGAGTGCTCGGCCTCGAGGCGAAACTGCGTCAATACACCGAGGGCGCCGGATTCGTGCGTGCGGTGATCGACCAGGCGGGAATGGCCGGATTCAACGAGGTGTGGACTGCGCCGGCAGCACTGCCGACCAGCGCTGAGATCGCCGATCCGCGCGCGTGGGTGCGCCGCGTCCTCGGCTGAACTGCGGCTGGGACGGACTGCATGGACAGCGATATCGACCCGAGGCAGACCCTGCCGGCGCAGCAGGCTGTGCGACGCGCGGTGCGCAAGCATCTCGCGGAACTGCCCGCCGATGGGCTCGTTCTCGTCGCCTGCTCCGGCGGGCCCGATTCGTTGGCGTTGGCGAAGGCCGTCGCGGCGGAGTCATCACGTGCCGCCTCGACGTGGCGTGCGGGTGCGATCGTCATCGACCACGGCCTGCAGGCGGAATCAGCTGAGGTAGCCCAGCGTGCGGCACATCACTGCCGGTCGTTCGGGCTCGATCCGGTCGAGGTCATCAGGACCGATATCGCCCTCGATCACCCCGGCGGGGGCGGCCCCGAAGCGATCGCCCGCGATGCACGCCGAGAGGCCTTGCTCGAGGCCGCTGATCGTCACGCCGCCTCCGCGATCTATGTGGCTCACACCCGCGATGACCAGGCCGAGACGGTTTTGCTGCGGTTGTCTCGGGGGTCGGGGGCCCGGTCACTGTCGGCGATGGCCCCGATCACCGGGATCTGGCATCGCCCGCTGCTGGCCCTCGACCGCGCGACGGTGCACGCATCACTGCGTGACCTCGTGTCCTGGGCGGACCCGCACAACGCTGATCGACGGTTTGCGCGGGTGAGGGTGCGACTCGATGCCCTGCCAGCCCTGGTCGAGGCCTTGGGCAGCGGTGTCGTCGATGGGCTGGCACGTAGTGCCGAACTGCTGCGTGATGATGCCGATGCTCTCGACGCGATCGCCGAACGGGTGTGGTTATCCAGCCGTGTTGCCCCTCAGGCCGGCGCCTTCGATGAGGAACACGACCGTGTCATCGAGCTCGAAGTCGCTGCGCTCATCGACGCCCATCGTGCCGTGCGCACCCGGGTGCTGCGCCGTGCCTGCCTCGAGGTCGGCGCTCCAGCAGCAGCGATCACCTTCGACCACGTGCGCTCGATCGAGGCGCTGATCAGTGATTGGCGCGGCCAGGGTCCGCTCGATCTACCCGGGAGCCTCCGGGTCAGCCGCGAGTGTGGGAGGCTTCGGTTCGACCGCAGCGACCCCCTCGGGAGTACACCTCGTGCATAGCGATCACATCAACGGCGATCTCGCCGCCGTGCTGTTGACCGATGACCAGATCCAGGCCCGCCTCGCAGAGGTCGCCGCTCAAGTCGACGCCGACTACGACGGCAGGGACCTGCTGCTCGTCGGAGTCTTGAAGGGCGCGGTCATCGTGATGGCCGACTTCATGCGCCATCTGCGCTCGCATGTATCGACCGACTGGATGGCAGTGTCCAGCTATGGCTCGGGCACCACGTCGTCCGGTGTCGTGCGGATCCTGAAGGATCTCGACATCGACCTCGTCGGTCGCGATGTGCTGATCGTGGAGGACATCCTCGACACCGGTCTCACGCTGTCGTGGCTGATGAACAATCTGCGCTCCCGCGGGCCGGCATCGGTCGAGGTGTTCACGTTCCTGCGCAAGCCCGAGGCGGTGCAGGTTCCGATTACCCCGCGCTACGTGGGTTTCGACATCCCCAATGAGTTCGTCGTGGGCTATGGCCTCGACTACGCCGAGCGCTACCGCAACCTGCGTGAGGTGGCCGTTCTTCGCCCCAACGTCTACGGCCACTGACCTCTGCTCCTCACGCCGGGGCAGGGGCGGAACGCCGGGGCCCGGTGTACCGTCGTATCCGAGATGAACGTCAAGCGCTGGTTTCGTGGGCCGATCTTCTGGGTCGGCATCGTCGTGCTGCTCGTCATCGTGGGCTCGAGCATCATTTCCGGTCTCGGCGGCCCGACCCAGGTCGACACCAGCCAGGCGATCTCGGACATCCAGAGCAACCGGGTGGCCTCGGCCACGATCGTCGACCGCGACCAAGTGCTCGAACTCACCCTGCGCGATGGCAGCCAGATCGTCAGCCAATATGTCGACGGCCAGGGCGTGCAGTTGCAGAACCTGCTCCAGCAGAAAGTCGATAGCGGTCAGCTGCCCGAGGGCTACAACATCGTGGTCCCGCAGGACAACCTCCTCGTCAGCCTGTTGTTCACGCTGCTGCCGTTCGCGCTGATCATCCTGCTGCTGTTCTTCTTCATGACCCAGATGCAAGGTGGCGGTTCCCGACTGATGCAGTTCGGCAAGTCCAAGGCGAAGGTCGTGGCCAAGGACATGCCGCAGACGACGTTCGCGGACGTGGCCGGTGCTGATGAAGCGGTCGAGGAATTACAGGAGATCAAGGAGTTCCTGTCCGAGCCGGCGAAGTTCCAGGCTGTCGGTGCGAAGATCCCCAAGGGCGTGCTGCTCTATGGCCCGCCCGGAACCGGCAAGACGCTGCTGGCTCGCGCTGTCGCCGGCGAAGCGGGAGTGCCGTTCTATTCCATCTCCGGTTCGGACTTCGTCGAGATGTTCGTCGGTGTCGGTGCCTCACGCGTGCGCGATCTGTTCGAGCAGGCCAAGGCCAACGCTCCGGCCATCATCTTCGTCGACGAGATCGATGCGGTCGGCCGTCATCGCGGTGCCGGACTCGGTGGTGGTCATGACGAACGCGAGCAGACCTTGAATCAGATGCTCGTCGAAATGGATGGTTTCGATGTTTCCAGCGGTGTCATCCTGATCGCTGCCACCAACCGCCCCGACATCCTCGATCCCGCGCTGTTGCGCCCGGGTCGATTCGACCGTCAGATCGCGGTGGAACGCCCCGATCTCAACGGCCGTTTTGCGATCTTGCAGGTCCACGCCCGTGGCAAGCCCTTCGCCGAAGGCGTCGATCTGATGTCGGTGGCAAAGCGCACCCCGGGGTTCACCGGTGCAGACCTGGCCAACGTCCTCAACGAGGCGGCGCTGCTGACGGCACGCTCGGGCGGGCAGATCGTCGACGACGAATCACTCGATGAGGCCATCGATCGGGTCATCGCCGGCCCCCAGAAGCGCACCCGGGTGATGGACGATCACGAGAAGGCGATCACGGCGTATCACGAGGGCGGTCACGCGCTCGTCGCTGCAGCGCTGCCCGGCACCGATCCGGTGCACAAGATCACGATCATGCCGCGCGGTCGCGCGTTGGGCTACACGATGGTGCTGCCCGATCAGGAGAAGTACTCCACGACCCGCAGCGAGATGCTCAACCAGTTGGCCTACATGCTCGGTGGTCGCGCGGCGGAGGAACTCATATTCCATGATCCGACGACGGGTGCCTCTAATGACATCGAGAAGGCGACGACGTTGGCGCGGGCGATGGTGACGCAGTACGGCATGACCGAGCGTCTCGGTGCCATCCGATACGGCCAGGAGCAGGGTGAGGTGTTCCTCGGGCGCGATATGGGTCACGTGCGTGACTACTCCGAGGACGTGGCGGCGGCGATCGACGAAGAGGTCCGCACCCTGATCGAGACCGCGCATCAGGAGGCCTACGACATCTTGGTGGACAACCGCGATGTCCTCGATCGACTCGTGCTCGAGCTGTTGGAGAAGGAGACGCTGGACAAGGCCGAGGTCGAGGCGGTGTTCGCCGACCTGAGGTTGCGCGGGGACCGTCCCGCGTGGACCGGTTCGTCGCTGCGCAGCCCGGATGAGAGGGGACCGGTGCGGGTACGCTCGAATGAGTCGCCGAACGGTTCGGCGAATGGCTCGGTCAACGGCTCGGGCCCGATTCACGACTAACACCGGATCTGCGCGCCGACCCGAGAGGGCCATTGATCATGAGTGATGACACCGATATCGACACGATCCGCCATGGGGTCGAGCCGCCCGCGAAAGCTCCCTTCGATCACGAACGAGCCGAACGTGCGGTTCGCGAGTTGCTGATCGCGGTCGGCGAGGATCCCGACCGCGAAGGCCTGCGCAAAACACCGGGCCGCGTCGCTCGGGCATATGCGGAAATCTTCGCCGGCCTGCACATGGTCGGCGAAGACGTGCTCACGACCACCTTCGATGAAGGCCACGACGAACTCGTCCTGGTGCGCGATATCGAGGTGTACAGCACCTGCGAGCATCACCTCGTTCCCTTCCATGGGGTGGCCCACGTCGGCTACATCCCGGCCCATGACGGCCGCATCACCGGATTGTCGAAGTTGGCTCGCCTGGTCGATGTGTACGCGAAGCGGCCGCAGGTGCAGGAACGGTTGACCACCCAGATCGCGGATGCTCTCGAACGAGTTCTCGAACCGCGCGGCATCGTGGTCGTGGTCGAATGCGAGCACCTGTGCATGTCGATGCGCGGGGTGCGCAAACCGGGAGCGAAGACCGTCACGAGCACGGTTCGAGGCCAACTGCTGGACCCGGCGTCACGCGCCGAAGCCATGTCACTGTTGATGGGCTGAGCCGGGCACACCATGGCGATCCGTCATCCCGCGGGGCTTCCTGATGCGCTTGCCGCACTTGAGCGGACGCTTGTGATGGGTGTCTTGAACGTCACTCCCGACTCCTTTTCCGATGGAGGACGTTGGCTCGATCCGGCGATCGCCGTCGCGCACGGCACCCGGATGCACCGTGACGGCGCGGATATCGTCGACGTCGGTGGTGAGTCCACCCGTCCGGGTGCACAGCGCATCAGCATCGACGAGGAACTCGATCGAGTCGTGCCGGTAGTGGCGGGACTCGTCGCAGCCAGTGTGCCCGTGAGTGTCGACACGATGCGACCCGGTGTCGCCCAGGCAGCGCTCGACGCGGGAGCCTGCCTGGTCAACGACGTCAGCGGCGGCCGCGCCGACGACGGGATGCTTCCGTGGCTGGCGACGGTCGATGTTCCCTACATCGCGATGCATTGGCGCGGGCCCAGCGACGTGATGGCCAGCCTGGCCACGTATGACGATGTCGTCGCCGAGGTGGTGGCTGAATTGCAGCAGCGATTGGACGCACTATCTGAAGCCGGCGTCGACCTCGCGCGCGTCGTGGTCGATCCCGGTATCGGCTTCGCGAAGGAGGCCGACCACAACTGGATGCTGCTGCGGGAGTTGGCTCAGATCCAGGCGCTGGGCCACCCGGTGCTCGTCGGAGCCTCACGCAAGAGATTCCTCGGCTCGCTTCTGGCGGACGGCTCGGGTCAGCCGCGCCCGGTCGAGCAACGCGATTACGCCACCGATGCGATCACCGCACTCGCTGCGGGCGCTGGAGCCTGGGGGGTCCGGGTGCATGACGTGCGCGGAGGCCGAGATGCCGTTGCCGTGGCAGCGGCGTGGAGAGCGGGACAGCAGATATGAGCGACCGTATCGAGATCATGGGGCTGCGGGGAATCGGTTACCACGGTGTCTTCGAGCACGAACGCCGTGAGGGTCAGGAGTTTCGCGTCGATGTCGTGCTCGAGGTCGATATGGCACGCGCGGCTGCTAGCGACGATCTGTCCGACACGGTGGACTACGGCACGATCTCGTCAGAGGTACACGCCCTGATCACCGGGGAGCCGGTCGACCTGATCGAGACCCTCGCGGTGCGTATCGCCGGCGTGTGCCTCGCCCATGAGGGAGTGCTGGCCGTCGAGGTCGCCGTACACAAGCCCAATGCTCCGATCACCGTGCCATTCGACGATGTCGTGGTGCGCATCACGCGGAAGCGAGCGAAGTGACGCAGGCGGTGCTCGCCCTCGGGGCGAATATGGGTGATCGGCTTGCGGCACTGCAGGGCGCGGTCGATGTGCTGGTGGCATCGCAAGAGGTCGAGGTCCTGGCGGTGTCGGGGGTGTATTCGACTATTCCCGTGGGTGGGCCCGAGCAGGATGACTTCCTCAATGCCGCGGTGCTGATCGACACTGGACTCACCCCGCATGAACTGCTTGCTCTGGCTCACCGCATCGAAGCCGACCACCACCGAACCCGCGAGGTGCGCTGGGGCCCGCGCACCCTCGATGTCGACCTGATCGTGATGCGCGACTCCGATGGCGAGATCGTGCTGGACACCGCGGAGTTGACGCTTCCGCATCCGCGTGCCTATGAACGTGCCTTCGTGTGCGTGCCCTGGGCTGATGTGGAACCCGATGCGCAACTCCCCGATCTCGATAGCTCTGGTGTGATGCGCACGGATATGGAGTTGGTGATCCGATGATCAAGCGCACGAGCATCGCGTGGCTCGTCGCGATCGTGCTCATCGGTCTTGCGGCGGGCTGGGTGCTCGTCCGCATCGTCGACTCGACGACCGGTCGCATCCTGGGGGTTCCGTTCATCGCCAGCATGGGCCTATGGGCGTTGGCGATCGGTGTGCTGCTGTGGGCGGTGGTCAGTCGTCCACGCCTGATCCACCCCGACGACCGACGTCCTCGTTCACGAGGGCCGCAGCCGGTGCACGTGCCGACCGGGGATCCCCAAGCGGTGCGCCGAGCGCATCACGACCGGATGCCGCCACTGCTGGCGGCACGCACCGCGGCACTGGCGATGGCAGCATCGCGTACGGGTGCACTCATCGGTGGTTTCTATCTCGGCATCATCGCCGCGTTGATCGGGGTCATCTCGACTCCGAGTGGATCGGAGTCGGTGACGGCGAGTCTGATCGCGGCGGGGGCCTGCGCGGTGCTGGTCGGCTCGGCGATCTGGTTGGAATCGATGTGCCGCCTGCGCGGCGGGGACTAGCCGCACCGAGCAGGCTAGGGTTCAGCCCATGAGCGAGGCACTCGAGGACCTGCCCTTTGACGAACTGCGCCACCGCGCCTTCCACGTCGCTGAACGGCATCTGGATATCGCCTTCTTCTCCAGCGTGTTCTCGCACATGCCGGGGATGCATGCGATCGAAGGTGAGGGTGGCGACCTCGGCTCGACCGGCGGGACGATCATCGAGACCGTGAAGGCCGCCCGCGAGATGTTCGCCAAGAACCCCGACATCGACGCCGACACCGAGGCGCTGCTACGCGCGAAGTTCGCGACCTACCTCCGCGCCCACGGCGACTCCTAAACCCGCCACCCGTCTGAGTTACCTGAATGGTCGTTAATGCGCGCAGTTAACGACCATTCAGGTAACTCAGACGGTGAGGTTTGGGTGTGGTGGGAATCAGGGGGTGGTGATGACAGCGCTGAGGGTCGTGCCGTGTTCGCCACGATCCTCGCGGGACCAGGTGGCGGCGAGCTGGTCGATGATCTGTGAAC
>CAJXYI010000015.1 GCA_913063435.1 uncultured Actinomycetales bacterium
GAAGCGGTGCAACCACCCCATCCCCGGAGCTATCCCCGAGGCCGCCGGGGCCGCCGGGTCCGCCGGGTCCGCCGGGTCGGCAGTCTCAGACCCGATGAGGTCGTCGGCGTCGATGTGTACCGAGATGCGCGGTCGGGCCCCGTTGGTGGTCGGCAACCCATCCGGTCCGGTGGCGGCGGTGGCGAGGTCGAGCAGGCGGCGCAGCGCTTCGACGTTGCGTTGACCGATCGTGCGACCAGCTCGGGCGGGATCGGCATGCGGATCATCAGGTGCCGGTTCCCCCGAACCACCATCATCGACACCGGCACTTGTCGCACCACCGCTTGTCACACCACCGCTTGTCACACCACCGCTTGGCCCACCACCGCTTGTCACACCACCGTCTGTCACACCACTGCTAAGACGACCCGAACTTGCACCTGACGGCCCGTCAGGTGCAAGTTCGGGTCGTCTTAGCAGTGGGTTCCCCAGGTCACTGTCACCATCACCATCACTGTCACTGTCAACGTCATCTGCCGCGTCAGTGTCATCTGCAGTGTCGGTTCCGGCATCAGCATCGGGTTCCGCATCGGGCTCGGTGTCGGTGGTGACACCGGCGCGCCGTGCTGCTTCCAACGCTTGGATAAACAGCGCCCCGGTGACCGGGTCCAACAGGCCGGCGACGTGGACGTACCCGTCCAGGGTCGCTACCGCGTCGAGGAACACCCGGCGTTGCTTCTTCGCCTCGATGTCATCGACCAGATCCGGATCCAACCGGTGGGCGAACTCGACCAGGCACGCCTGGAAACCCCGCGGGGACAACTCTCGGGCCCAGGCCAGGATGTGGGCATCGGCAGCATCGAGGAGCACCCCGATCCGGTCATACCTGCGGCGCACCCGCCGCCACACACTCACATGCGCCTGGGACACCTCACCCGCAGCGGCGGCCTCATCCAGCAGGGCATGCCCGCGCATGAAGGCCCCGTTAGCGAGCAGTTCCTTGACCACCACCGGCGCCTCCGTGGTGGACCCGGCCAGCCAGGCCGCTGCCGTGCGCCCACCACCGGTGGACGCCCATTGGGCTGAACATGCCATCGCATCGAGTGAACGGGCCGTGAGTGCCTCCACGCGGCGGTGCACCCCCAGCACCTGATGCGCCCACGACAGGTGATCACCCCCGGCCCGCTCGGCTGCCGGAATCGCCGCCAGCGCGGTCAACTGGGCCTCGATGATCGCCAACCGATCCGCCGCCGACACCCCACCACCAGGCACCCCATCAGCCACGCCCGGACCAGCTGGATCGGGGATCTCGGGATTCGGCATATGCGGGATCGACATGAGCGGTAGGCAACCTTTCGTCTCGACCGTCATCACGCGACGGTCTCGAAACGGGTTCCCTCTCGGATTCGCACCCACCCGATTCACCAGTACTGAACGTATGTACTAATCCAATCATGGGGGTCTGACAAACACAAGGACAAAACACCGATTCCGGCATGTCTTTCCTGGGAAAAGCCTGTGAGGAAAACCACTGCAGCGCAACATTTTCACCCATGCCACTCGCACCCCAGGACATGCCGTGAAACCTCCCGACACCACTCGGTTAGCGTTCAGGCCATGCCATCGTCATCGGTGAACTCGCAGAGCTCACCCGGCCCTATCCGCCCGGCCGTTCCGTGCGATGTCGCCGACATCCTGCGACTCATCATCGAACTTGCCGTGTACGAGAAGGAACCGGATGCGGTGCAGACCAGCGAAGCGGATCTGCACAGGGCGCTGTTCGGCGAGAACCCCCAGGTGTTCGCCCACGTAGCCGAACATGATGGCGAGGTGATCGGTTTCGCCCTGTGGTACGTCAACTTCTCCACGTGGACCGGCAAGCATGGGATCTGGCTCGAGGATCTCTACGTCACCCCCGAGCGCCGCGGTGCGGGGCTGGGCAAAGCGCTGCTCGCTGAACTCGCCCGCATCTGCGTCGAGCGAGGTTACACACGTCTGGAGTGGTGGGTTTTGGACTGGAACTCACCCGCCATCGGGTTCTACGACTCCCTAGCAGCCCACTCGATGGACGAGTGGACCGTGCGGCGCCTCGACGGCGAAGCGCTGGCCAACCTGGCCGGGTTATCCACGCGCAATTCCACATGAACGCGCATCCACCACCTCCCCTGGCCTAACCTGCCCTCTATCTGCACTGCACGAACGCAGGACGGCCTGAAGGGGATGAGACGTCGATGGGTCGACAGCGAGGATGGGTATCGATCGCAGCCTTCAGCGCGGGTGCGCTGACTTTGGGGGCGCTCACCGCACCGGTCTCCCTGGCTCAATCATCAGCAGCCGGGGCATCTGCGGAATCAACAGCGACTGAGTTCGATCCAACCTCGTCCTCTCCCCAGGTGCTGTTCGTCACGGACGTTCCCCGGGCGCGGATCATCAAAACAGTCGACGAGGTGCGCCTGAGCCTGCCCGCGCGTGCATCGATGACCTGGTTCAGCGATCGACCCGAGCGACATACGGGTCGCACCAACCTGCGCCAGTTGGTCAGCACGTGGTCGGCGGTGGGTTTCGACAGCGAACCGCCGAATGCTGCCCTCGTCCTCACCGACCGCCGCGGTCGAGAGCGCATCCATGTGGTGACGTTGCGCGACCCACGCCGAGTCGGCAGTTGGATCCACATGACCGTCACCATCGTCGACGATGAAGCCGAAGCCGGGTACTCGAACATCCACGGCCTGAAGGCCGGCCGATATACCCGCGCGCAGATGTTCATCGATGACGCGGCGAATCCGCCGTGTCCCACTCTGGTGACGACTGCGACAAGCTGCATCATGACCGGCCAACCGGTGGCATTCCGATCCATGACCTCAACCGAGGTCGGCACGGTGACCGGGTGCGGTGTCGGTGCGAGCGGGCTCATAGACTGGCAAATCCAGGCGAGCGGACTCAATGTGGCCAATGGTCGGATCGTGCACGACGAAGGACTGTTCGCCAACGGGCGCGGCCTGTCCAGTTGCAGCACGGACGGTCCGGTGGACATCGTCACGGTGTTCCCGAGCGCGAGCGCGCGGACCTACAACCAGATCACGATCGTCAATCAGTCCTCCATCGCGGGCGAATCGACGATGGGCCCCGGTGGCGCACCCTCGAACCCCTCCTTCAGCCCGACCCTGCTGTCCTATTCCCTCAGCGACGAATGATCAGGCCGCGGGTCGCGCAGGCAGGTGCGCCCGGTACCAGTCCTGGGCCGACGAACTCAGGTTGGCAGCCAGGACAGCGATGGAGATCGCCAAGGTGATCCAGCCATAGATATGCCCGAGTCTGAACATCGAGAACACGATGTTGAGCATGGCCAGGAGAGAGATCGTCATCCCCGCGCCATAGTCGCCGCGGTAGGCCATCCGGGCGACCCAGGCGAAGCCGATGACCAGGATGAAGTCCAAACTCGCGTTGACGATCCAGTACCAGTCGTTGACCGGCGAACCGAACAGCAACTGCACCTGCTCGGGGCGGAAGAGCATCGTCAGATTGATGACAACGCCGACGGCGTACATGAACGCCCCGAAATACATCATGGCCGAGGCAAAAACGACCGACTTGGGGCGTTGAGCCTCCGTGGTCATGGACATCGAGTTCTCCTTCTCGCGCGGTTGGGGTTCATCCCCACGTGCGTGCCTGCAGCCTAGGCGGTCGCGTCGCCCATCTCCTGAGTGACACCACGGCTGAGCAGTGCGATGGTGGCAGCCCCGGCGACAGCGACGATGGTGATACCGGCGATCCGTGGGCCCGTCTCGGTGGAGAACGCCAACGGGCCACCGATGACGAAGGCGATGAGTTGCGCGAGCACTGCTGGAGCGCGCGCGGGGCGGCGAGCCTGCCAGAGGCCACGCGCGGTGAACGCCAGCGCGATGCCGAATCCCGTGAAGATCACGATCTCCAGCACGACGGCGGGCACATTCGACACCTCTTCGGGACCGGTGATCCCGAATCGCGCCACCTCGATGATGAGAAGGATTCCGTAGACGATCAGAGCGAGGGCTTGAGCTGCGACGAGAGGCGCACTGATCCGCAATCCCCAACTGACCGGCCATCGATCGAGTCGGGAGGAGTCGGATCGCACCCGATAAGACTAGGCCGTGGCACCGCGAAGTAGCCTCATGCGGGTGCGCGGCCTGCTGGTAGTCAATCCCCAGGCTACGACGACCTCACCTCGGACCGCCGACATCATCGTGTCCGCACTCTCAGCCCAACTCGATCTCGACGTCGTCCCGACGGCTCATCGCGACCATGCGCGCGAGCTCGGCGAACGAGCCCGCAGCGAGAACCTCGATGTCATCGTCACGTTCGGCGGTGATGGCACCGTCAACGAGGTGGTCCATGGACTGATGGCAGGGATCGACGGATCGACCCCCCGAGAATCCGACACGGGGCCGATCCTCGCGCCGGTTCCCGGTGGCAGCGCCAACGTCTTCGCCCGCGCCCTCGGCCTGCCCCGGAACCCGGTGGAGGCTGCCGGAGAGATCCTGGCCAGCCTCCGGGCCGGTTCCACTCGCCGGATCGGGCTCGGACGCACCGTGGTCACCGATGGGGCCCGCCGGGAATCCGTGCGTTGGTTCACCGCCAATGCCGGTCTGGGGATCGATGCCGGAGTGATCGAAGCGATGGAGTCTGCGCGCGCCGAGGGTCTCACCGCCTCCCCCACACGGTATCTGCGCACGGCGGTGCGTCAGTTCTTCACCGGTACCGACCGCCACCAGCCGGCATTGACCGTGCAGCGCGGCGATGAGGTGGTCGAGGGGGTGTTCTGGGCGATCGTGCAGAACACGTCGCCGTGGACCTATCTGGGAGCGGTTCCCATCGATGCCTGTCCGGATGCCTCCTTCGACACGGGGCTGGATCTCTTCGCGCTGCGGCGGATGGGATTGTTCACCGCCACCCGGGCCGCACGGCGGCTGCTATCCAATTCCCGGGCAGGCTCTACCAAGCGCAGCATCACGGTGTGGCATGACACCCAGGCCCTCGCCATGACCGCGGAGCCCGCAGTCGTCATGCAAGTCGACGGCGAACTCATCGGACCGGTCATTGCTGCCCGCTTCACCTCGGTGCCCGACGCCGTCACCACCGTCCTCTCCCGCCCATAAATCCGATATCCGGACGATCTTGCGACACTGCTGTGATGCAAATGACAGTCTTCGTGGGTTTTTCTGCGACGGTTCGCCTTGTGGGGCGCTGCTGGGCGTGTCACCCTAGAGGACGTCGACTTCGCACGTGGGGTCGGCCTCGCGTTCGCTACCGGATCCGTCCGGGTCCCCGACTCGCGGGACTCACGCGAACGACATCGACCGCGCACACCGCGCACTGAGGAGGACCGCATGGACTGGCGTCATCGTGCCGCCTGCCGTGACGAAGATCCCGAGCTGTTCTTCCCCATCGGCAACACCGGCCCCGCCCTGCTCCAGATCGAAGAGGCCAAGGCCGTCTGCCGTCGCTGCGACGTCATCGATGAGTGCCTGGCATGGGCGCTGGAATCCGGACAGGATGCCGGCGTCTGGGGCGGTCTGAGCGAGGACGAGCGCCGGGCGTTGAAGCGGCGCAACGCGCGCCTGCGCGCCCGCACCACCGCCTGACCGCGCAATCGCCTGATCACCTGACCTAGCCTCGAGGAATCGGGGCATCGTCGGCGTCCCACCTGATCGACGCCACCGTTCCGCCGGCATGACCTTCGTTATCCGAAATCTCCACGCTGCCGCGCAGGTCCTCCTCGATCAGACTCCGCACGATCTGCAGACCCAATCCCGGGGTGTGATCAGCCGGGATTCCGATCCCATCGTCGACCACCTCGATACGACACTCAGCTCCGGTGCGGGTCAGCGTGCGTCGAGCATTCACGCGCACGCTCGTCGCGCGAGCATGCTCCATCGCATTGGCCAACAGTTCCGAAACCGCCATCGCGACCGGTCCCGCGACGTCGCCGGGAATCTCCCCCAGTTCGGATGTCACCTCGATGCGGGGCGAGGCCACGCCGGCTGCGGAAGACACCTGCTCGCTGAGGTCGACGAGTCGCGTGAGCACCTCATCCATTGCGACATCCTCACCCGGGGACACTGCCAGGATGTCGTGCACGGCGGCGATCGCGGCTACTCGACGGCCGGCTTCGGTGAGAGCGTCGCGAGCCTCCGGAGCCTGAACTCGACGCGACTGCAATCGCAGGAGTGCGGCAACCGTCTGCAGATTGTTCTTCACCCGATGGTGCACCTCGCGCAGCGCAGCGTCCTTGCTCAGTAGTGCGCGATCCCGCGAGCGCAGGTCGGTCACATCGCGCACACAGATCAACGCTCCCGTCCGCCGTCCATGCTCGAGCAGCGGCCAGGTAGAGATCACCAGACTTCCCTGGGCTCCTTCCACCTCCGTCATGCCGGCGACCCGCCCGCTGGCGAGTGGGGCCACGCCAGCGTCCACCGGACCAGCCCGGTGGGTCAGCCGCACGACGGTGCGAGCCAGATCCGCACCCACCAGGTCGGTAGCCAAGCCCAACCGCCGAAAGGCCGACACCGCATTGGGGCTGGCCCGTTCGACACGACCATCGGCATCGACGGTGATCACACCATCACCCACCCGTGGCGCCAGCCGGGCGCTGACGCCGATGCCGGCGCCGGGAGGCGGGAACGTTCCGGCAGCCAGCATGTCGAAGAGCACACTCGACACCCGGGCGTAGACCTCTTGGAACAGACCTGCATTCGTCGATTCAGCGTGGCGAGCCACGACTCCCACGATGCGCGCATCGACTCCGGGCACCGCGATGGCTCGCGGATTACGGGGATGACCGGGGTCACGGGGATCACCGATGATGCCGCCGCTCATCGCACGATCCACATCGGGCATGCGACCCTTCGGGGTGAACCGACCGATCACCTCCTCCGGCAGGGTGGTCGGTGCCGTCGTGGGTCGCACATGGGCTGCCGCCACGAAGCCGGCACCGTTCCATGTGGGCAACCACAGCACGAGATCCGCCTGGCTCAGATCCGCCAGGACCCCCCATGCCTGAGTCACCGCGCCGATGCGTGCGACGTCCGCATCGGTGGCATCGGTGCGTTCCCGCGCGATGCTTTCCGGGCTGGCCATGGCGAGCAGGCTACGCTGCCGCCCGTGAACAATCGAACCTTCGTCACGGTCGTCGCGGGAATCCTGGTCGCCGCCCTCCTGGTCAGCGTGGTGACGCTGTTCATCTAGGACCGGGGTTCATCTAGGCTCGGGACGCATGACCGACACTGAAGCAACACACGGGGGCCAGCAGGCCGTCGACGCCGCTCTCGCCCACGGGGTAACCACGATGTTCACCCTGTCCGGGGCGCATGTGTTTCCGTTATACGACGCGGCAGTGGGTGGGCGACAGACAGTCGAATCCGGTGGGCCCGCCCCTATGCGCCTGGTCGATGTGCGTCATGAGCAGACCGCGGTGTTCGCCGCCGAGGCCATGGGCAAACTCACGCGTTCGCCAGGCTTCGCTGTCGTGACCGCTGGCCCGGGAGTGACCAATGCGGTGTCGGCGATCACCGGTGCCTATGTGAACGGGTCACCCCTCGTCGTGATCGGCGGTCGCGCACCCGATGCACGCTGGGGCACGGGCGCGCTCCAGGAACTCGATCATCCTCCCCTGGTCGAATCGGTCACGAAGTCGGCGACGACGGTGCACGACGCGGCATCTGTGCGCGCCGCCGTCGATGACGCGTTCACGATTGCCGGCGCAGCCCATCGAGGGCCGGTGTTCTTGGATGTCCCGATGGATGTGCTGTTCACCCCGGCTGCGCCCACCCTTGGCACCTCCGCCGCAATGGATCGATCCCCCGACGATGGTGATATCGACTCTGTCGCAGCAGTTATCCGGTCTGCATCGCGCCCCGTGGTCGTGCTCGGCAGTGATGTGTGGGCCGACGGCGCTGAGAACGCTGCGCGGGCTTTCGTCGATGCGCTCGGCCTTCCGGTCATCGCCAACGGCATGGCCCGCGGTGTGCTGCCACCCGATCATCCGCTGCTGGTGACCCGTGCCCGCAGCCTGGCGTTCAAGCAGGCCGACCTCGTCATCGTCGCGGGAACCCCGCTGGATTTCCGACTCGGCTACGGAGTGTTCGGATCACCGGAGTCGCCCGCACAGGTCGTGCACCTCGCGGACTCGGCATCACAGGTGGCGACCCACACCGCCCTTGCGGCCAGCGCCCACGGTGATCTGTCACGGGTTTTCACCGCCGTCGCCGAGGCCGTGAGCGATCCGCTGGCGATCTCCGCCTGGTCCGATGAACTGCGTTCGACTGCACTCGCGGCGATCGCCGCTGATGCGCCGATGCTGGCCAGTGATGCCGATCCGATCCATCCGGCGCGCATCTACGGCGAACTGCTACCGCGGTTGTCCGACGATGCGGTCGTGATCGGAGACGGCGGAGATTTCGTGTCTTTCGCCGGCCGCTTCATCGAGCCGGCCACACCAGGACGCTGGTTGGATCCGGGCCCATACGGTTGCCTGGGCACCGGTCCGGGATACGCGATGGCCGCTCGCATCGCACATCCGGATTCACCCGTGGTACTGCTCATGGGTGATGGTGCCGCGGGCTTCTCGCTGATGGACATCGATTCCCTGGTGCGCCAGGACCTTCCCGTTGCCATCGTCGTGGCCAATAATTCCGGCTGGGGACTCGAACGCCATCCGATGCGCTTCCTCTACGGCTATGACGTCGCCGCAGATCTCGCTCCAACGCCGTACGAGGATGTGGTGCGCGCACTCGGTGGAGCCGGTGAGTCGGTGACGAAACCGACCGATATCGGCGCTGCACTCGATCGCGCTCTTGGCGCCGGTGTTCCCTATCTGGTCAACGTGCACACCGACCCCGAGATCGCCTATCCTCGGTCGACCACCGGCGTGTGACCCGCTGATCTGCCTGCGAGAGGTCCACCTGCCACGGTCGGCAGCGGCCAGCGGCCGACGATTCGTTCGCCATAGCCGAGCACCTCGACCCCGGCCACACCCGGGATCGCGCGCACGTCGTCGCGCATTCGTGCCACGGTGGCCGTGTCCACCGCGAGCACTTCGATCACCGCGGCGAATCGTCCCTGGAGTCGCAGGCTCGTGATCACCCCCGGCACCTGGGTGAGTGCTTGCATGATGGGCTCGACCGGTTCGCCGACCTCGACACCGATCGCTGCTGCGGTCGTCAAACCGAACAGCGACGGATGTGGGATGACCAGGGGTGTGACGACGTGCCCGTCGAGCAGGCGCGTGGCCCGCGCCCGTGCCGTCGCTTCGGGGATGTCTAAAGCAGTGGCGATCGAGGTGAAACTCGCACGTGCATCCATCGCGAGAAGACACGCGATATCGGCATCGAGGTCGTCCCGGAGGGGCACCGGCTCATGTCGTGGAAGACCGGTCACCGTGATGTCCAGCACCGGGTTGACCTCGACGAGCGTGCTGTGTTGGCGCAACCATTCGACCTGAACCTCCATCGTGTGCAGATCGCGTTCGATCAGACACACCGCGGCATCCCACGTACCAACCGTGTGCACCGCGAAGACGACACCGCGACGTTCACCCAGTGCCGCGAGAAGCCGCGAGGGGAAACCGCGCAGCAGTGCGACGACGATGTAGGCCTCGGGAAGAGCGCGATAGTCGATCATCCCCACAACCTCGATCGCCCCGCGTTCGCGAAGGGCCGCGAGGCGATTGCTCACACTCGGCGCCGACATGCCCAGGACCTCGCCAAGTTGCACCGCACGGGCGCGAGGACGGGTCTGCAGCGCAAGAATCAGCGCCTGATCCTGCGGATCCAGTGGTTCCATCGACTCTCCTGAATTCCTTTCCACCGATTAGCTGAATCTATTTCGCAAGTGTGTTCCTCAGAACGTTTATTGGCTACCGTTTTCGCTGATTGCTTCTAATTTTCTGCGAATTCAGAAGGAGACCACGTGCGCATTCTCATCGTCGGGGGCGGTATGGCGGGCTGGACGCTCGCCGGCCTCCTGCGCCGACGCGGTATCACCCCGACCATCGTCGAACGCGTCGGTGAGTACTCACGCGTGGGGTTCTGGATCGGGCTGTACCCATTCAGCGCGAACACCCTGCGCGAGACAGGTGGCTACGACAGATACGCCAAGGGGTCCCTGGCACAGGAGCACTACGTCATGCGCGACAGCGAAGGACATGACCTGCAGGACATGTCCTTCGCCGAGGTACTCGGGCGCATCCACGGATTCATGGGAGGACTGCAGCGCGCAGACCTGCTGGACATCCTGCGCGACGGCGGGGCGGGGGCAGACCTTCGCATGGGGATGACGGTGACGGCACTCGAACAGTCCGACGACGTCGTGCAGGTGACGTTCTCCGATGGCTCGACGGGCGAGTTCGATGTCGTCCTCGCGTGCGACGGCATCCACTCTGCGACACGCACGCTGCTCACCGGTGATGCGCGAGAGGGGCTAACCGACTGGGGCTACACGGCCTTCACCTGGTGGGCACCACGACAGGATGCGGTCGCAAACAACTGCGTGGAATTCTGGGGTGCCGGTGGCCTATTCGGCCTGTATCCCCTCGCCGATCGCATCAACGCGATCGCGGGTATGCCCACCCCGAAGGGACTGTCCGACATGACCCAGGAACAGATCGTAACTGCGGTGCGTGAGCATTTCGCGGACTATCCCGAACCGGTGCGAACAGCCCTCGCACACGCTGCCGATGACACGGTGTTCCCCTGGGCCATGGTGGACCACAAGGCCAAGGAGTGGATTCACGGCCGAGTTGCTCTGGTGGGTGATGCAGCGACCGGTTTCCTGCCCACGGCCGGGGTCGGGGCATCGAATGCGATCAAGTCCGCCGCCGTGCTCGCCGATGAACTCGGCCGCGCCGATGCCGCAACCATTCCCCTAGCGCTGCGTTTGTGGGAGCAGCGGACTCGAGACCGGGTCGAGGCGAATCAAGCGGCATCGCGGACGCTCGCCAAGATGATGTTCGTCAAGGGACACACGGTGGCGAAGGTGCGCGACACGATGCTCAAGCACTATCCGGTGGAGAAGGTCGCCAAGGATGTGCTGCATTCGAATACGCACGCGTGGTGAACGATCGATGAGCGGTTCGCGCTATCGCACCACATTCAATCCGGCGACGGGTGAGCACATCCAATACACCGTCACCGGTCGAGAATCCGACGGTGCAGTGGTGCGCTATCGCTGGGTCAGTGATCCGGGTGGGCGCATCGTGGACCACACGCATCCATCGTGCGCCGAGATCTTCACGATCCTCGACGGCGAAGCGACGATGACGGTCGCCGGTGAGCGCATCGTGCTCGGTCCCGGACAGTCGGCCGTCGTGCCCGCAGGAGTCGTGCACAGCGAGGCCAATCTCAGTGGCGAAATCGTGCGCGGCATCGTGGAGTTGACCCCTGCATCGCAGACTGCCGAACTCCACGATGCCCTCGCGGGGATCTCATCGGACCTGCCGCATACCCCCACGGGTGCACCGAAGAGCCCGCTGCAGCTGGGAGCGACGTTTTGGGCGTTTCGCGATGATATTCGCGCGACGAGCCCACCGATCTGGTTGCAGAACATCATGCTGCCGATCCTCGCGGGCGCCGCACGCGTTGTCGGAGTGCGCCCGATGCGGCCCGAGTGGAGCAGCCGATTAGCCGATGATGCCCCCGATGCGCCGACGCTGTTCGACGAGCACGACTACGCCGACCTCCTCCATAGGGCGGGCTACACCCGAGGACTCACCCACCCCCATCCCCTCCGGAAGACGTCTGAGTTACCTGAATGGTCGCTAACTCGGCGAGTTAGCGACCATTCAGGTAACTCAGACGATCGGGCAGGTGAGGTTTAGCCGCAGAGTTGGCGGACCAGCGGCTCGACATCGGCGGCGCCACCGGACCAACCGTTGGGACGCCACTCCAGGTGCAGGTGCACCGCACCCGGAGAGCCGGTGTCACCCATGTAGCCGATGACCTGTCCGGCCTTGACCCGCTGCCCGACGCTGAACAGGATCGAATCGAAGTGGCCATAGAAGAACATGCCGTTCGATCCGGTGATGTCGAGAATCAGCGAGCCATTGGACTGATAGCCGCTGCGGGTCACCGTGCCACCGTCGATGGCATAGATCGGCGTACCGCGCGAACCCATGAGGTCCAATCCAGCGTGCAGGCGACCGCCCGGACGCGGGGCACCCAGGCCCTGGCCGTAGGTGAACGATGCCGCCGGGCAGAACCGACCGTTGACGTTGATCGAGCCGCTGCCACCGGATCCGGATGAACCAGACCCGGATGAACCCGAGGAGCCCGAACCCGAGGAGCCCGAACCCGAGGAACCGGAGCCGGAGGAACCAGACCCCGACGAGTTGGATCCCGATGAGTTCGAACCCGATGAGGTGGGGGCACCGGGGCCGAAGTCCGTGCCATAGGTCGCATGCGCACGGCCGGCTGCATCGGCGACCGTCGAACCCAGCGATTTCCAGGTCCACGTCGCGATCGTGCCGGTGCCGGGCAGGCCGACCGATGTTTGGAAGTCGCGCACCGCGGCCGCGGTCTTGGGTCCGAAGTACCCTGAAGCCGGCTCCACATCGAGGGCCCGCTGTACGACGGCAACAGCCTCACCGGTGTCGCCCTGTTCCAGGATCGGCGGTTCGGTCGAGCGGGCGGGAGCCGGGCTGCCGGCGGTATAGCCATCGGACTTCACGGCGACCTTCTCGGCTTTGGCGACGACATCGCCACCGAGGGCAGCCCATGTCCACGTGGCGATCGTGCCGGTCTTGGGCAGCCCCATTCCCGCCTGGAACTTCTTGACGGCCTTGCGAGTTTGCGGTCCGAAGTAGCCCGATACCGGGTTGACGCCGAGGGCCTTCTGGGCCACCTTCACCACGCGACCACTGTCGCCTTCGGACACTGCGGGTAGATCGGCCGACTGCCTGCGCAACGCGGCCATCGTGGGCTGCGCGTCGCGATCATCGATCTCGGCGGGATCGACTGCGGATTCCGACTGGGAACGTGAGCGGGTGGCAATCACGGTGTCCTCTGCCGGCGACTGTTCATCATCGGCGGACGTCGTCGCGGCTGCATCATCCGAGGAGGTTGCCGAATCCGCAGCGGCGTCCTCGGCCGGACCGGAGTCGGCGGCATCAGCCGGCATGGCTCCCGACGTCGCGTCGATCTGCGTCGGCTCCGGCGCCTGCGGGACCGCAGTGGCAGATACGGTCGACGGCTCATCCGATGGGGAGGCGACGGCCAGCGGAACGGCGACCAGGGCACCTACCGCCAGTGCCGTGGTCGCACCGAGCGCGACGACCTGACGCTGGCGACGCCGTCGAGCCTCGATGCGGGCGCGCCTGGCCAGCCGCGCGGCCTTGCGCTGTGAGACTCCGGCCGGTGCGTGACCGGCAGCGCGCGGTGCGAGCACCGCATCAGTATCGGTGAGCCCGGACCCCGTCCGATCAGGCTCGGTCACTTCAGACATGCGCCTGACCATAACAGAGATATAACGGCCGTGTCGCAGGCCCGTCGCAGATACGTCAGGCGGTGATGCGAGCCAGGAAGGATTCTCGCCGCACGACCACGCGGGTGATCGTGGCGTGGGCCACGGCCACCGAGCCTTCCCCGAGATCGTGTTCGACGGAGACGTCGAAGGTATGCCGGCGGCCGTCTCGCCCGGACAGCCGTGCCGCCACGATGATGGCGCCTCCGACCGGGGTCGCCCGCTCGTGCTCCATGTCGACCCGAGTGCCCACGCTCGTGGCATCGGGTCCCAGGTCCCCCATCACCTCGACGCAGGCCGCTTCGCACCAGGCCAGCAGTCGCGGGGTGCTCAGCACGGGAACATCGCCACTGCCCAGAGCCTCGGCAGTGTCATCGTCGGTAACGGTGAATGTCAGTCGAGTCTTGTTCACGAGTTTCCTAGGGTCGGTGGTCGACGACCGCGATCAGATCCCCTTCGTGGATGACATCCCCCGGTGAGACGGCGATCTCGACGATCTGACCGGCAACCTCGGCCAGGATCGGGATCTCCATCTTCATAGACTCCACGATCACCAGGATCTCGCCCACGTCGACGGATTGGCCGACCGCGCCCACGATGGTGTGCACACTGGCCACCATCTCCGCGCGAACCTCGACTCGAGTGGGCAGTGTCGTCACGGATGTCACTCCCGTCAGGAGTTGGGACGCTTGCCGTGGTTGGCGCCGCTCTTCTTACGGTCGCGCTTCTTGCGAGCCCGCTTGCTCATGCTGTCCTCCTCAACCGGTGCGCATCGTGCGCGCGCCGCACCCTATCGTTCCACATCGCCGGGTCTCTCCTGGTAGGTCACACGCACCTGGGTCACCACGTGGGTGATCCGGGTCATGATGCGCACGCGAAGTTCCGGCGGGGCGGCCTCGGTGGAGCAGCAATCGCGGATCCGGGCTCTCACGGCTGATTCGAATCGGACGAGGTGCGCACATTCGGGACAGCGCTGTAGGTGCTCAGTCATGAATTCAGCACTGGAGGGCGGAAGTTCACCATCGAGGAAGTCGTGTACCGATGTCTGAACCTGTCGGCAGTTCGGGTGGTTCATGGGGCCACCTCCTCGGCAGCGAGCGGTTCAAGCGCCGCATCAGTACCGGCCGTCACGAAGCCGTGGTCGCGGGCGTAGTCGGCGAGCTGGGTGCGCAGAAGCGCACGCCCACGGTGCAACCGTGACATCACCGTTCCGACCGGAGTCCCCATGATCTCGGCGATCTCCTTGTAACTGAAACCTTCGACGTCAGCGAGGTAGACCGCGATGCGGAAATCCTCCGGGATAGCTGCCAGCGCTTCGAGCACCACGGAGTCGGTGATGCGGTCCAGCGCCTCCGCCTCCGCCGAACGCAACTCCCCCGTCGTGAACGCCGGGGTCTGGGCGAGTTGCCAATCGGTGAGTTCATCGGCAGAGGTGTGCAGCGGTTCGCGCTGGCGCCTCCGATAGGACGTGATGAACGTGTTGGTCATGATCCGATAGAGCCAGGCCTTGAGATTGGTGCCCTCGCGGAACGTGTCGAACTTCGCGAATGCCTTGATGAACGTCTCCTGGACGAGATCCTCGGCATCGGCGGGGTTTCGTGTCATGCGCAGAGCCCCGCGATACAGCTGATCCAGGTAGGGCAGGGCATCGCGCTCGAATCGCGCAGCCCGCTCCTCGTCGGTCTCGGTCTGTTCGAGATCTGCTGAATCACTCATCACCGATGAGCCTAACCCGACGCGCAGCCACTCCCGAAACGAGCGATCCTGCGCAGGAGCTGCGATGTCGGCAGTAAGGGCTCCCGTCATACCCGGTGTCAACGCCGCTGCTGTCGCGGGCTATTCCCGAGAGCCCTGCACTTGCCGAGACTCCGTCACCGGGTCACGACTGAGGTGAGACTGCATCGATCAGGTCGGGTGAGTTGTGCCGTGGGCTGTTCACGGCGGTCGAAACCGAGTAGATGTCCCAGTACCCCTCCGGTGGGGCGATGAGGATCCGCGGCAGTACATCGGGGCCGGTCACCTGCGGATCGAGCCACTCCTGCCATAGCGAGGGGGCGACCGGCACCGGGCTGCGATCGTGGATCCCGGCCACGGCTCCCTCGGCGGCTGTGGTCAAGATCGTGGTCGAAACCAGCCATGCCGCGGGATCGTCGTCATCGGCCACGCTGGGGTCACGCCACCGGGCGTACAGTCCGGCCATCGCCAAGACCGTCCCGTCGGCCGGATGCAGGTAGTGCGGGATCTTGCGGCCCCCCGGTTCCCCCGGTTGCTGCCACTCGTAGAACCCATCGGCGGGGACGAGACAGCGCCTTTTGGTGAACGACGATCGGAAGGCGGGCTTATCAGCCACGGTCTCGGCTCGCGCATTGATCATCCGATTGCCGATCGCAGCATCCTTCGCCCAGGACGGGACCAGACCCCAGCGCGCGATGTCGAGAACCCGAGCGATTCGCTCATCGTCACCATCGCGATGGGCGCGCACGATGTAGACGTCCTGGGTGGGCGCGACGTTGTAGTTAGGCGGCAGGACCCGTTCGGGGAGTTCCTCGACACCCATGGCTGCGGCGAGATTCACCGGATCGCGACCGGCGACGAATCGTCCGCACATGGCTCCAGAGTGACCCATGGCATCCATGACCACGTATCGCGGGTGCACCTGAGCCGCCGATGGACCACTACGCTCCTAGGCGATGCAGTCCCTACCCCCGGATCCCTGGCCGGCGCCGCTCGCTTCGCGACCGGTGACCGCTGAGATCGCCATGCCCGGCAGCAAGTCGGCCACCAATCGCGCCCTCGTACTCGCCGCTCTCGCGAATGGACCCTCCCGCATCATCGGTGCCCTCGATGCCCGGGATACCTCCTTGATGATCGATGCCCTCACCGCTCTGGGCGCGATCATCACCGCAACATCCGGACGAGTCGACGGCACGCTCGATTGCCACGTCACTCCCGCGACGGCCCCCGGGGATTCGACCCTCACGATCGACGTAGGACTCGCCGGCACGGTGATGCGTTTCGTGCCACCGATGGCCGCGCTGTCTCGAGCCAAGGTGACCTTCGACGGGGATGAACGGGCTCGCGAGCGTCCGCTCGGCCCGATGCTCGTCGCAATGAAAAATCTCGGGATAACGGTCAACGATGCCGACGGCCACCTGCCCGCGACGATCGATGGGACCGGTCGAATCGCCGGTGGTGACGTGCGCATCGATGCGTCGGCCTCGAGCCAGTTCGTGAGCGGGCTGCTGCTCAGCGCCGCACGGTTCGACAGCGGTCTGCAACTGACGCACATCGGCGCGCATCTGCCGAGCCAGCCCCATATCGACATGACGATCGAGATGCTGGCCGAGCATGGCGTCACCGTGCATCGCAGCGGCTCCCCCGAGCATCCCACCTGGCACGTCGAACCCGGACCGATCGCAGCCGTCGACCGGATCATCGAACCGGACCTGTCCAACGCGGCACCGTTCCTCGTCGCCGGATTGATCACCGGCGGACGCATCCGCATTCCCGACTGGCCAGAGCACACGACCCAGGCCGGTGACAGACTGCGCGATCTGCTGGCGCAGATGGGCGCGCATATCGAACGCGACCCGGGTGGCCTGACACTGTCAGGACCGGATGAGGTGCGCGGACTAGTCGCCGACCTGCACGACGTGGGTGAACTCGCACCGGTGATCGCAGCAGCGGCGGCACTGGCGACGACACCATCGCACCTGACGGGCATCGGCCACCTGCGCGGACACGAGACCGATCGGTTAGCGGCGCTCGCAGAGATGATCGCCGAACTCGGTGGCGAAGTCGAGTTCGGCGACGATGATCTGCGCATCACACCGCGACCCCTGCATGGTGGGACAGTGTCGTCCTATGGCGACCACCGGATGGCTACCGCTGCGGCCGTGCTCGGTCTGCGTACCCCCGATGTGTGGATCCGCGATATCGCAACGACACGCAAAACCCTTCTGGACTTCCCGGGAATGTGGATCGACATGCTGGAGCAGCGCGCGTGACACCTGCGCGTCGAGATCCGCGACGCTGGGACGAAGACGACGTCCGGGTGCGTCCTTCGCGCAGCAAGTCCCGTCCCCGTTCCAAGGATCGACCCCAGCACCTCGATGCTGTTCACGCCTTCGTGACCAGCGTCGATAGGGGTCGCTTCGGTCTGCGGGCCGATGACGGGCGCGAACTCGCTGCCGTGAAGGCACGCGAGCTCGGGCGCAAGGGAGTCGTGGTCGGTGATTCGGTGTGGTTCATGGCCGGATCCTCCGATGATGACCTCGCCCGCATCGTGCGCCTCGATCCCCGCCGAACCATTTTGCGGCGAACGGCCGAAGACACCGACCCCGTCGAGCGCGTCATCGTCGCCAATGCCGATCAACTGGCGATCGTCACCTCGATCATCGATCCCGAACCCCGCCCGCGACTCATCGATCGGACACTCGTCGCAGCGTATGAGGCGGGGTTGCGACCGGTTCTCATCGTCACCAAGTGCGATCTCGCTGATCCTGCCGGGCTCCTCGATGCCTATGCGGCGCTGGACGTGGAGGCGGTGACGGTTTCCCGTGATGACACCGGCGATGATTCCAAGAGCCCGCATCCGGCCGATCTGAATTCCGTCCGTGCGGCACTGCGGGACCACGTGACCGTACTGGTCGGGCATTCCGGAGTCGGCAAATCGACACTGGTGAACGCTCTCGTCCCGGGCGCCGATCGGGCGACGGGATCGGTGAACGAGGTCACCGGAAGGGGCCGTCACACATCCACCTCGGCCGTTGCGCTCACGCTGCCCGACAGTGGCTGGATCATCGACACCCCCGGGGTGCGATCGTTCGGGCTCGCACACGTGTCGCCCGATGCTGTGCTGCGGGCGTTCGACGATCTCGCACCCGGCCTCGACGATTGCCCCCGCGGGTGCACCCATGACGAACCTGCATGCTCACTCGATGACTTCGTCGGTGACGACCCGAATGCGCGAGCCCGGCTCGATTCGCTGCGCCGGTTATTGGCCAGCCGTTAGGCCGGATAGATCCCCTGCCAGACCATCTGCGCACCCGTATGCCCCGTCCGGATCGTCCATCCGGTCGACAACACCGCGATGGCAACGACGACCACGGCGAGGATCTGGGTGCCGAGCACGCGACGTCGACCACCACGCCTATCGATCAACCACAGTGCGAGGGCCACCGCAAAGAGGGCGAGCGCGAAGAACGGCATCAGCGAGCCACTCGACTGGTGGTCAGCGCTCACCCCGCGCAGCAGTGCCAGCGACTCTCCCGATTGACGGGACAGGATCGAGGCCACGACTGCGATCGCGGCGATCACCACGACAGCCGGACCGAACCGGACGGAGAACTTCGGCGCGAAGGCCATGACGATCGCGCCGATAGCCGCCAGCGGAACAAGGACGACCGCGGCATGGACGACCAGCGGGTGAGCGGGCAGACCGAAGACCGTCTCGACCATGGCCACCACCGTACGCGCCACGAGCCTCACCGCGCGGGATACCGTGAGGTTCCGTGACGAGCGATTCCTCCTTCGGCAACGGTCTTGATGCAGACCTGGCATTCGCGCTGCGCCTCGCCGACACCGCAGACACGATCACGATGCGCGGGTTCCGTTCTGCCGATCTCGTGGTCCGCACCAAGCCGGACCTGACCCCGGTCACCGAGATCGACCAGGCTGTCGAACGGCAACTGCGCGAGATCGTGGAAACCGAGCACCCCGACGACTCGATCCTCGGCGAGGAATACGGTGCGGAACGAAGAGACGGCGCCTCGCACACTGCAGCGACGCGCCGATGGATCATCGATCCCATCGACGGGACCAAGAACTTCGTTCGTGGGGTTCCCGTCTGGGCGACGTTGATCGCGCTCGCCTCCGAAGACGACATCATGCTGGGGGTAGTCAGCGCACCCGCACTCGGTCGACGCTGGTGGGCAGCGACCGGCCACGGCGCTTTCAGCCAGGGACCCGAAGACGCTCAGCCGAGGCGCTTGACGGTCAGCGGCGTCCGGGACCTGGTCGATGCCTCGGTGAGTTTCTCCGATCCGACCGGCTGGCCCGCCGGATCACTGGACCGTCTGCATGAGGCGACCTGGCGAATGCGCGCCTACGGAGACTTCTGGTCGCACCTGCTCGTCGCAGAAGGCGCGGTGGACATCGCGGGGGAACCGGAGTTGAACCTGTGGGACATCGCCGCACTAGTACCGATCGTTACCGAGGCGGGCGGCCGGATCACCTCATACACCGGAGGTGTGCCCCTCGACAGTGCACTGACGACGAATGGGCACCTGCACGACGACGCACTGGGAATGCTGAGCGCAACGGACTGACATCGCCCACCGGGGATGTCGCACACCGGTCACGAACCTGACTCACCTTCACCGAACCGCTGGACGGCCGGCGCCGTGGTCGGTGACCCTGGGGGTATGAAAATCGCTACCCTTCTCAACGGCAAGGGCGATTCCGTTGTCACCACCTCACCTGACGACCTGGTGGTCACGGTGCTCGCCCTCCTCGCCCAACACCGCATCGGGGCCGTTGTCGCAACACGCGATGGCTCCCACATCGATGGCATCGTTTCCGAGCGAGACATCGTGCGAGCCATGGCCGCAGATCCCGATGCCGGAACCACCGGTGGGGTGCGCCCGCGTCCGGTGTCCAGCATCATGTCCGCTCCCGTCGTGACCATCGACTTGGATTCGGATATCGATGAGGCGATGTCGATCATGACCGATTCGCGCATCCGACACCTACCCGTCGTCGATCACGAAGGGCTCCTCGTGGGGCTGGTCAGCATCGGCGATGTCGTCAAAGCGAAACTCTCGGCCCTCGAGGATGAGAAGACCGCGCTCTTGGATTACGTCAATCGCGGCGGGTGACCACCAGCGGCAATCCAGTACTGGGCCGGATAGTCACGAGCGGCACGGCCCTCGGACCCGGCACACCTCGATCGCGTGCGACGTGCACTCGCCGCGCGATTCCGGCCAGCAGGAGGGTCCCTTCGGCGAGGGCGAACTCTCGCCCGATGCATAGGCGTGGGCCCGCACCGAAGGGCCAGTAGTGCACCGCAGCGTCCCCGCCTCGCGTGGATACGTCGAGGAATCTGGAGGGATCGAACCGACCCGGTTCCGACCATGCTGATCCGTCTCGATGCACCAGATACGGGCTGAGGATGATCAATGACCCCGCTGGAACCTCGCGTCCACCGAGTTCATCGTCGACCAATGAACGACGCGTCACCAGCCACGCCGGTGGGTACAACCGCAGCGCTTCATCGAGAACAGCCCGCGCGAAGGGCAGGCGCGGCAGATCATCCATCGACACCGCGTTGCTCCCCAGAACATCGTGCGCCTCAAGGGCCAGTCGGTCCTGCACGTCGTCATCACCGGAGATCAACCACATGGCCCAGGAGAGCGCACTGGCCACGGTTTCGTGCCCGGCGACGATGAACGTCACCACCTGATTGCGAATCTCGGCGGTGCTCAATCGGTCACCGTCAGCATCAGGAGCGAGCAGCAGGTCGAGCATGTCCGTCGGTCGTGATCCGATGGCCTCGGCCTGGCGCACAGCGACCATGCCGTCGACCGCTTCATCCAGGGTGCGTACCGCCGTGCGCAGTTTCCGATTGGCGGGTGTGGGAATCCACGACGGAGGGGTGACAGGCACCCGAGCCCGGGCGATCACCACGTCGAGGGCGGACAGGGTCGCCTCGGTGAGCCGGTGCGCTGCACCCGAGAGATCGGTGCCGAACAACGATGATCCGACGACCTCGAGGGTGATCCGCATGAGCAGGTCGTCGAGATCGACGATGGCCCCGCGTGGCGGTAACTGCCGCCACGATCCCTCCAGGCGCTGGAGTGCCCGCGCAACGTGACCACCCACCGCGTGGATCGCCTCATGGTGGAAGGCCGGCTGGACGAGTCGGCGTTGACGCCGCCACACATCGCCATCGGAGGTCAACAACCCCTCGCCGGTCACCAACGAGAGGGACGAGTACTGCAGTGTGTGCTTGTCGTAGGCGCGGGCATGGGTGACGAGCACCCGACGTGCCGCAGCGGCATCGGCGATGAGATAACTCGGTGGCCGGGGAATGGGAAACTGCACGATCGGCCCGAACTCCGCATTCGTTCGCACCAGGTACTGCAGGGGATCCTTGCGAATCTGACCGAACGAGCGCAGCATCTGCGGACCGCCGGGTCCGGGTGCCGTTGCAGGTGTGCGTCCGTACCGGCGATCCGGTGGCGGCGATAACGGTTCATGTCGCCCAGACATCGTTTAACGAGACGCCCGACTCAACTCACGTGCCACCACGAGCGCACCCAGGTGCGAGTACGCCTGCGGGTGGTTTCCCAAGCCTCGCCCATCGCCGGGATCCACCTGCTCGGGCAGCAGATCGGTGACTCCCGCTGCGTCGGACATCGCAGTGAGCATCTGGCGAGCATGATCGAGTTGACCTAGACGGGCATAGGCTGCGGCAAGCCAAGCGCCGCATATGTGCATCGCCCCCTCGTGACCGGAGAGCCCATCGTCGTAGAGGTAGCGGTAGACGCCGCCGGAACGACGCAGGTGCTTCTCGATAAAGGCGATCGTCCCGGCAATGCGTTCCGGGGACGCCGGGTAGCCCTCGAGAATGCCTTGCAGCACAGCAGCATCAGCGACTCGTCGATCATACGCGCACACATAGGCGTCGAGTTCATCATCGAAGCCATTCGCCTCGATGTCGGCGACGATCTGTCCGGCGAGGGCCTCCCACTCCGCATGGGGCACCCCGCGACGCTCCGCCACCCGAACACCACGATCGGCAGCCAACCAGCACATCATGCGTGAGTGAACGTGATGGCGCGGGTGATCTCGGATTTCCCAGATCCCGTGATCAGGCTCGGTCCAGCGATGGGACACCGCGGTGACACAATCGACGACCAACTGCCATTCCGCGTCGCTCACGCTGCCCCGTGCCCGACTCACCTCGTCGACCAAGGCGACGACGGGACCGAAGACGTCGAGTTGCACCTGACCCTGCGCGGCGTTGCCAACTCGGACGGGCCGACTGCCGGCATAGCCGGGCAGGTGATCAAGCACAGCCTCGGGACCGAGTTCGCTGCCATAGATCGAATACAGCGGGTGCAGACGTTCCGGTGATGATGCGGCAGCAACCACGTCGTGCAACCAGTCCAGGAAGGCTTCGGCTTCGGTCAGCGAACCGACATCGACCAGGGCGCGCACCGTGAGCGCGGCATCGCGGATCCACACGTAGCGGTAGTCCCAATTGCGCAATCCGCCGATTCCCTCGGGCAGGCTTGTCGTCGCAGCCGCGAGGACCCCGCCGGTCGGGTCGAAGCACAGGCCCTTCAGTGTCAACGCAGAACGCAGCTCCCACGATGGATCGATACCGGGCGGTTGCAGTTCATGCGCCCACGACCGCCAAGCCTGCTCGACTACCTCGGCGGCTCGTCCATGGTGGGCAGCGCCGACAGCATCGGTGCCGTAGCGCAATTCCAGTCGCACCTCACCGGCACCGACGAGACCGGGATCGATGACCGCCGTGGCGATCTGTCCACCGATGCCTTCGGTGATCTTCCAGTCCACCCCCGGTGCTGACAGGCAGATCGCATCGGAGGCCCCCTGGACGACGAGCCCATCCGGGATGACCTCCAACGTCACCGGAACCGCGGAGAACTGCGGCCGCGGAGCGAACTCCACCCGAGCCGGAGTATTCCCCGACAGGATGCGCACCAATCGAGTGACCCCATCGGGATCCACGGGCAGTCCCGGGCCACCATCGAGGAAGTCGGTGGCCGTCAGGCCAGCCCACCGTGTGCGCGCCACCATCGTGTCGGGGACGTATGTCGTCGACATCGGGGGATCATCGGTGACCGGGGTGACGGTGAAGTGCCCCGCTGTCGTGTCGCCGAGGAGTGCTGCGAACAGCGCGGGCGAATCAGGATCGGGTGCACAGAACCAATCGATGCCACCCTTCGCTGACAGCAGGGCAACGGTGCGCCCATCGGCCAGCAGCGTGTAGTCCTCGATCGGGTGCGCATGCCCTCCGAGCAACCAGCGTTGACGTTCGGCTAGCACCTGCGCCAGCAGGACAGCGACCGCCTGGGGATCTTCCACCCGATAACCGGCTGTGGTGTCTCCCTCCCCCACCTTCACGCCGACGTCGGGACCGGACAGGTCGGCGAACACGCTCTCATCCGTGAGGTCATCGCCGATGAACAGCACGGTCGACGCACCGAGGCGATGTCGCAGAAGTGCAACGGCTTCGGCTTTATCGGAATGCACGACACTCAACTCGAGCACCTTCTTTCCGTGGCGAACCCACACACCATCGCGTCCACCGATGGTCTGCTCGATTTGTGAGAGAAGCTCATCAGCAGCACTCTCATCCTCGACACCGCGAACATGAACGGCGATCGCTGATGGCTTGTGCTCCAGGCGAACACCGATCGTGCCTGAGATCACGTCGCGTGCCTGCTCATCGATCTGCGCGAGCAAACTCGCTTGGTCCACAGTCAGGTCACGGCCGAAGTCCAGGTCGAATTCCGATCCGTGGCTGCCGACCAGGTGGATTTCCGAAGGCAGTCGCGACAGGGCTGCGAGATCACGCAGCGCACGACCGGACACCACAGCCGCCGTCGTCGTCGGAAGTTGACTCAATGCGCGCAGTCCACCCACCGCTTCGGCGAGAGGCACCGCCCGCGCGGGATCCTCGACGATGGGGGCGAGAGTGCCGTCGTAATCGCAGCACACCAGCAGGGAGGGTGTCCGGGCGATCTCGCGGATGACCCGGGCATCGATGGGTGCGGTCATCGACAACCCATCATGAAATCTCGGCCACGAGGTCGCCGGCGTCCACCTGGTCACCGGTCGCGCAATGCACGGCAGCGACCGTACCCGCTCGGGATGCGGTGACCACCGACTCCATCTTCATCGCCTCGATCACCGCGAGACGATCCCCCGCCTCGACGGCATCGCCAGGGTTGACCAGCACGGTGATGACCCCGGGCACCGTGGTTCCCACCTGTCGTGGATCAGCCGGATCCAGCCGCCGGCGCGCTTCGCGTGTTCCGGTAGCCGACGCATCGAGCACCCGCAGGGCCCAGGGCTGCCCATTCGCCCACAGGTGCACCCGGCGGTGGCCCGTCTCATCGACATCACCGATGGCATCGAGTTCGACGTACCAGGTCTGACCCGGTGCGACCTCGATGCTCTCCACTCGTCCGGGCTGCAGCCCGTACAGGTAGGGGATCGTGGGTATGACCGAGACATCACCGAATTCCTCGTGTGAGGCGACCAAGCCCGCGGCCTCAGCGGGCAGCATGAGCGCAGACAGCACCGCGCGACGTCGTTCGGCATCCGCACCGGCATCGTCGAGCAGCGCGAGGTCATCGGGATCGACGGTCGGGGGCGGTGGTGCGGGACGCGCTGCCGTGACCGCATCGGTGAACGGTTGCACGAATCCGCCTGCGGGGACACCCAACTGACCGTGCAGGAACGCCACAACGGATGCCGGCAGATCGAAACGTGCGCCGTCCGCCAGCAGCTCTTCGCGGGTGACCCCGGAGGTGACGAGCCACAGGGCGAGATCACCGACGACCTTCGACGATGGGGTGACCTTGACGGGGCGACCGAGGATGAGATTGGCCTCGGCATAGGCATCAAGTACCTCATCGAAGCGATCACCGACGCCCAGCGCATCGGCCTGAGCCCGCAGATTCGATAGTTGACCACCGGGCACCTCATGGCGATACACGCGAGTTTGCGGCGAGCGCTGACCGGCCTCGAACGGTGCATAGACATCTCGAACCGCCTCCCAGAACGGTTCCAGCGCAAGCACATCGGCGAGGTCCATACCGGTGTCGCGCTCGGTGTGCGCAACGGCGGCAACAAGTGCGCCCAGGCTGGGCTGGCTCCCTCCGGATGCCACCGGGGCACTGGCGCAATCGACACCGTCGACACCCGCCTGTGCTGCGGCGAGATACGTCGCTAGTTGTCCACCGGCGGTGTCATGGGTGTGCAGCCGGACCGGTACGTCGAAACGCTCGCGCAATGCCGTGATGAGCACCGTCGCCGCGGGTGCGCGCAGCAGACCGGCCATGTCCTTGATCACCAGACCGTGTACCCCGGCCCCGACGAGGTCGTCGGCCACACCGAGGTAGTAGTCCAGGGTGTAGGTCGTCTCGGTCGGATCGAGCAGATCGCCGGTGTAGCAGACCGCACCCTCGGCATAGGCGCCAGCGTCGCGTGTCGCAGCGATGACATCGCGCATCTGCTCGATGTCATTGAGGGCATCGAAGATCCGCAGGATGTCGATGCCCGCCGCCACAGCCTCGGCGACGAATGCGGTGATCACCTGACGCGGATAGGGCGCGTAGCCGAGCAGATTGCGTCCGCGGATGAGCATCTGCAATGCGACATGCGGTGCAGCCTCGCGCAGCTGAACTAAACGACCCCAGGGGTCCTCGCGCAGGAATCGCAGCGATGCGTCGAAGGTGGCTCCACCCCAGCACTCCAACGACACCAGAGAGGGCAGCAGTTCAGCGGTGGCCTTGGCCCCGGCGATGAGGTCGACCGAGCGCACCCGGGTGGCCAACAGGGACTGATGTGCATCGCGCAACGAGGTATCCGTCACCGGCAGCGAGGTCCGTCCCCGCAAGTATCGGGCCAGTCCCTCAGGGCCCTCAGCGATCAGCAGATCCTTCGATCCGGCCTCCGGTGGTCGACTCGTGGCCGGCAGCAGGGATCGCGGATCGATGAGTTCCCGATCCGGTCGACCGTACGGGCGATTGACGGTGACGTCGGCGAGTTTGGTGAGCAGGCCAGAGCCAGGACCGCGCTGGGCTGCCTCCAGCAGCTGCGGATGCTCATCGAGGAAGGCGGTGGACAGTCGTGCCTCGAGGAAGTCGGTCTCGTCGAGCAGGGCGCGCAGGAATCCGACATTCGTCGACACCCCGCGGACTCGGAACTCATCGAGTCCGCGTCGCGCGCGGCGGGCGGCCTGCTGGAGATCGGCACCGCTGGTGGTCATCTTCACCAGGAGCGAGTCGTAATACGGCGAGATCTCCGCCCCGGCATAGGTCGCGCCATCGAGACGGATCCCCGGACCACCGGGTGACCGATACGCCAGGATCGTGCCTGTGCTCGGCCGGAAGTCCTCGGCTGGGTCCTCGGTGGTGAGGCGGCACTGGATCGCCGTGCGCGTCGGTCGCTGTGTCGGTTGGACCAATCCGAGTTCGGCGAGGGTCGCACCCGCTGCAATCTGCAATTGTGCGAGCACGAGATCGACGCCGGTGACTTCCTCGGTGACGGTGTGCTCGACCTGGATGCGGGGATTCATTTCGATGAACGCGTACCCGAAACCGCCGACGTGGTCCGCGGCGACCTCGCCCGGGTCCTCCCATACGAGAAACTCCACGGTCCCCGCCGATGTATACCCCACACTGCGGGCGAAGGTGACGGCGTGCGCAGCGAGTCGGTCGAGCAGCGCCACCGGCAGCCCCGGTGCAGGTGCGATCTCGACGACCTTCTGGTGGCGGCGCTGCACCGAGCAGTCGCGTTCGAACAGATGGATGACCTCGCCTTCTGCATCGGCGAGGACCTGGATCTCCACATGGCGCGGGCGGGTGATCGCCTGCTCGAGGAACACCGTCGGGTCGCCGAAGGCCGCCTCCGCCTCACGACTCGCCGATTCGATGGCCTCCGCGAAACCCTTGGCTGACTCGATCCGGCGCATCCCGCGACCACCGCCGCCTGCACTGGCCTTGATGAACAGGGGGAAACCCACGGCATCTGCGGCGGCGCGGGCCTCGTCCACCGATCGGATCGGCCCCGATGCAGCGAGGACCGGCACCCCCGCAGCGATCGCCGCCTCGCGGGCTCGCACCTTGTCACCGGTGAGGGACAGTGTCGCCGGCGTCGGTCCGACGAACGTCAGGCCCGCATCGGCGCAGGCCTGGGCGAACGGTGCGCTCTCAGACAGGAATCCATAACCGGGGTAGACCGCGTCCGCACCTGCTTCGAGCGCGATGGCGATGAGGGTGTCGATATCGAGGTACGACCGCACCGGATGGCCCGGTTCGCCGACCTCGTATGCCCGATCGGCGATGAGACGGTGCAGCGCGGAGCGGTCCTCGGGAGCGTAGACGGCCACGGAAGTGACATCCATCTCCCGTGCGGCACGGGCAGCACGGATGGCGATCTCGCCCCGGTTGGCGATCAGCAACGTTCGCACGAATTCACCCTAGCGATACACGCCGGTCGCACAGAACCCGGCAAGATGGCCGTTATGACGGTGCATCCGCGGGCTGGAATGGTCGCGACCGAGGACGATCTGATCGACCCCGCGGCGCTGGTGACCGCGTATTACACGGGCCATCCCGATGCCAGCGACCCATCGCAGCAGGTGGCCTTCGGGACCTCCGGTCATCGGGGGTCGGCATTCGATGCGGCATTCACCGATGACCACATCGCGGCGATCACTCAGGCGATCTGCGAATACCGCAAGACTCAGGGCATCGCGGGCCCGCTGTTCCTCGGTCGGGATAGCCACGCGCTGAGCCGACCGGCCTGGGCAACTGCACTGGAGGTGCTCGCCGCGCACGGTGTCACCGCCTTGATCGACGATGCCGATGCACTGACCCCGACCCCAGCGGTTTCTCACGCGATCGTGCGCCACAACGTCGGCCGCAGCCCCACCGATCCCGGTCGAGCCGATGGCATCGTCATCACTCCGTCGCACAATCCACCCCGCGACGGGGGATTCAAGTACAACCCACCCGACGGCGGCCCGGCCGGCTCCGACATCACCGCGACGATCCAAAGTCGCGCGAACGAACTCCTCGCCGCCGGCCTCGCGGGGGTCCGGCGCGTCACCTTCGCGCGCGCATTCGCTGCGAACACCACCCACCGGTACGACTACCTCGGACACTATGTCGACGATCTGGTGAACGTGGTCGACCTGGATGCGATCCGCGCGACGGGTATCCGCATCGGTGCCGATCCCCTAGGCGGGGCGAGTGTGGCCTACTGGGCTGCCATCGCCGAGCGCCACAACCTGGACCTGACCGTCATCAACCCGCGTATCGATCCGACCTGGCGATTCATGACCGTGGACTGGGATGGCCAGATCCGGATGGACTGCTCCTCGCCGTTCGCGATGTCCTCAGTGATCGACAACCGCTCGTCGTTCGACATCGCATCGGGTAACGATGCCGATTCCGACCGGCACGGCATCGTCACCCCGGATGCCGGCTTGATGAATCCGAATCATTTCCTCGCCGTCGCGATCGACTACCTCTATCGCCGGCGTGCTGGTTGGCCGACGGGTGCCGGTGTCGGAAAGACGATGGTGAGCTCATCCATGATCGATCGCGTCACCGCCGACCTCGATCGTCCCCTGTTCGAAGTGCCGGTGGGCTTCAAGTGGTTCGTCCCGGGGCTACTGGACGGATCGCTGGGGTTCGGTGGCGAGGAGAGCGCCGGCGCGTCCTTCCTACGTCGCGATGGGGGCACCTGGACAACCGATAAGGACGGGATCATCCTCGCGCTCCTGGCCAGTGAGATCCTCGCGACCACCGGCTCGTCGCCGTCAGTGCACTACCGGGAACTCACCCAGCGATTCGGTGCGCCCGCCTATGCACGGGTCGATGCACCCGCCACCCGGGAGCAGAAGGCGATCCTCGCCGGTCTCACCCCCGATCGCGTCACATCCACCGAGATCGCCGGCGAACCCATCGAGTCGGTGTTGACCCATGCTCCTGGGAACGGCGCTGCGCTCGGCGGCATCAAGGTCGTCACAGCCTCCGCCTGGTTCGCCGCCCGCCCTTCGGGAACAGAGGACGTCTACAAGATCTACGCCGAGAGCTTCCAGGGCGAGGGTCATCTTGCTCAGGTGCAGCAGGCGGCACGAGATGTCGTCGATACTGCACTCGCCACCGGAGGAGAAGCATCATGACCGTCACCCGCACATCGATCACCGCGCCACGCCCTGACGGAACGAGCATCGACTTCGAAGCGATCGACGTCGACCTGGGTTCGCTCCGAGTTCAGTTGCTGACCCTGGGGGCCGCGATCAGAACCGTCGAAGTGCCTGATGCCCAAGGGGTTCTCGGGCACGTCCATCTGCACCTACCCACCCCGGCCGACCATGCCGATCCGTCACGCAATCCGCACCTCGGCGGGACACTCGGGCGTTACGCCAATCGCATCGCACGAGCCCGATTCACCCTGGACGGCATCGAATATCGGCTCGATGCGAACAAGGATGGCAATACTCTCCACGGTGGTACGCGCGGATTCGATCGCTGCGTGTGGAATGTGGTCGACATCGTCGACGACGATGACCTGGCCACCATCACCATGGAACTGACCAGCCCCGACGGGGACATGGGGTTCCCGGGCACGGTTACCGCGCAGGCCACCTACGAGATTTCCACCGACTCAATCACCATGGACTACTTCGCGGTCACCGATGCACTCACGGTGATCAGCATGGCCAATCACGGCTATTGGAATCTCGCCGGCTCCTCTTCCGTTTCCGCTCACTTCCTGCAGGTCCCGGCGAGCCGACGGCTCGTGACTGACGACACCGGGATCCCCGAGGGTGTCGATGACGTCGCCGACACCCTGTTCGATCTGCGCGATTCGAAGCACCTGGCGCCGATCATCGAATCCACCGGCGGCCTGGACACCTGCTACCTGCCCGACGGTGACGGCCTGCGTGTCGTAGCCGAACTTGCAGCACCCGGAGTCGGGCGCCGAATGCGCGTCAGCAGTGATGCACCGGGGCTCCAGGTGTACACCGGGAACGGCCTCGCGACACCCTTCGAGGTGCATCAGTCGGTATCCCTCGAGGCCCAGCGCGCACCCGACGCACCGAATCAACCCGAACTCGGTGAATGCCTCCTGCGACCCGGTGATCGCTACACCGCAACGACGATCCTGGAATTCTCCAACGCCTAGTGGGGTCTACGCGCAAGCGTCTGCGCCAGAGCCAGCGGGGCACCGTGCACGAGGTCGTATTCGTCGAGCATTCGCGCCTCGGCGATGACCGCACCTGCGAGCGCCCAGGCGAACACACGATCCCGATCATCCCCGGTCACCTCCGCGATGATGTCGATGCGCCTTCGAGTGCGCCGCACGAGCGGAGCACCCGACATGCCACGAGCATCGATCACGTCACTTCCCAGCAGCAGGCTCTCCGGTGCCACCAGCACGGCAACGGTCTCAAAGCACGCATCCCCCAACCAGCCGTGTGGATCGATCACCTTCCATTGGTGCGCATCGCCGTGAACCTGCCGCGCGATATTGCGATGTTGCAGGTCACCGTGGAGCACACACTCATCGGGCGAACTCACCAGTTCCTCGCCGAGGCGGAGCGCGGCATCACGCAACGCAGCCGGCAGGCGCGGATCTCGACACCGTCGCAGCGGTTCGAGAACGCCATCGAGCCGGGGCAGCGGCGACGTTGCATCAGCTTCGGCATTCTGACCGATCCGCATGGCGGTGATCAGTTCGGCGACGATGCGGGTTGCCGTATCGTCATCGACACGCGCCAAAGGCCGCAGGTCATCACCGGGCAGCACGCGGCCCGTGATCAGTTCCGCTGCAGTCGCATCGATTTCGACGATGTCGATCAGTTCAACCGCGGTACTCCCCAGACCGGTCAGTGCGCGTGCCTCGCGCCGCAGGTCGACACGTCGCCCTGTCTTGACGACGACGTAGCGACCCTCACGTCGCTCGAAGCGCACATGCGGATGACCCGGGGCTGATGCGGGGCTCGCACCGCTCGCTGCCGGAGGACTATCGGTCACCGGGGGAATTCGAGTACGACCTTGCCGAGGGCCTGCCGGGATTCGAGCAACTCGTACGCGGTGATCGCACCGTCGAGTGGGACCTGGTGACCGACCTTCGGTCGCACCCCCTGCTCGAGCAACTGACCGACCGCATCACCGATCGCACGGAAGGCCACCGGATCCTGGCGGACGAATGCGCCCCATCCGGCACCGACGACATCGAGGTTGTTCAACAGGAGCCGATTGACGCGAACCTGTGGGATGTCTCCTGCGGTGAAGCCGAGGACGACGTAGCGACCCTGGGTTCGCAGAAGACGCAGCGAGTCGGTCGTGCGATCACCGCCCACGGGATCGCAGATGATATCCACGCCACCGGGTGCGATCTCGCGCACCGATGCCGCCCAATGATCATCCGCCAGAACCGTATGATGAGCCCCAGCCCCGCGCGCGAAATCCGCCTTGTGCTCAGTGGACACCACGGCGATCACCTGCGCCCCTAGCGCTGCAGCGATACTCACCAGGCAACTCCCCAGGCCTCCGGCTGCGCCATGCACGACCACGGTTTCGCCCGATTGCAGTCGTCCGCGCATTGCGAGGGCGAAATATGCCGTGTGCATATTCAAGATCGTGGCGGCTCCCTCGGCGAAATCCATGCCGTCGGGGAGCACGAACGTCATGGCCGCCGGAGCAATAGCGATCTCAGCCTGCCCCCCGACGTTAGTGAACGCCATCACCCGATCCCCCACGGCGAAGCCACTATCCGGTGGGGCTTCGCGAATAACGCCGGCCGCCTCCAAACCGGGAACGAAAGGCAGTTCCGGCGAATGCTGATACAACCCGCGGGTCTGCAGCAGTTCGGGGAAGGACACTCCGGCCGCGTGCACATCGAGGGCCACAACCGGGCCACCGAGCTCGTGCGTCGAGCCCGGCTCCTCGACATCGCGGATGGTGATCGAGGCGGGACCCGAGTGTTCACTGATGACGACGGCGCGCATGCGCAGATCCTCCCACGACTCCTGCGATCAGCACGAGCCCTGCGGCAGCAGCCACCGTTGCAGCCAATCCCGCACGAATGCCCACCCCCTGGGCGACCAGGCCGACGACAAGGGGTGAAAGGACGAAACCCAAGCGCGAGAACCAGGAGATCACCGCGATCCCCATGGCTGCAGAGACGCCGGGCAATTGCGAAGCTGCCTGCATTGCCGCGGGGAACAGTGTTGCCACACCCAGTCCGGAGACTCCAGACGCGATGATGAACGCTGCGGCGCTCCCCTCCGCAAGCGCCAAGGCCATGGCCACCGCAACCAGCACCATCGATGCCCGAACGACGACCGCTTGGCCATAGCGGTCGACGATCCGGTCGCCGAGGAAACGTCCGATCGTCATCGTCGACGTCATCACGAGATAGGCGATCGCGATCACGGTCGCGCTCGCGGTCAATTCCTCCAGGTATACCGATCCCCAACGGACGGGCACATCCTCGACAGTGACAGCGAGCATGATGAAGGCGATCAACGCCAGGCCACCGCCGCGCAGCATCGTCATCGTCGGGGTACGGCGGTGGTGGAGTCGCGGCTGGAGTCGGGGCTGATCCGGACGTGATTCGATCGGGATGTCCACACTGTCCACTCGCCAGGCGATGGCGATGGCGATCGCGGCAAGCACCACGATCACGATCGTCAGCACCGGCAGGGATATGCCGACTACTGCCGAGCCAGCACCCAGTCCACTGCCGATGATGGTGGCGAGCGACCACCAACCGTGGAAGGAGTTGACGATCGTGCGCCGGTAGGCCGACTGGATCTGCAGGGCTCGGGTGTTCATGCCGGCATCCATCACCGCATCGGCGGCCAGCAAAACGAAGAAGCCGAGGGCGAGTGCGATCCCGCTGGTGGCGAAACCGATGATGATGAGACCGGGTAGGCCGAGCAGGCCCATCACGCCGGTCGTGACAACAGCACCCCACCGGTGCACCAGCACCCCGGCAATCGGTCCGACGACCAGCCCACCGGCCGTCCCCAATGCGAGCGCTATCCCAAGGCCGGCGTCATCCAAGCCTGCACGCTGTTGGATCTCGGCCAGTCGCGGCAGGATCGAGAATCCGACGACTCCATTGATCGCGAAGAATGCGATCGTCGCGATGCGTGCTCGACGCAACAGGGCGAGTCTTCTCGCATCCGGGATCGATGCGGTCATTTCCTAAATCTGGTAACGGCGTCGGACATGCGCTGCACGATCTCGACGACGATCCGCGGATCGGTGGCGACGTTGACCCGCACGAACCCCTTACCGACATCGCCATACAGGTGCCCGGCATTGAACGCCACCCGGCCACGCTCGAGGAACACTGCCGCGGGATCGTCACCGAGGTCCAGTGGCCGACAGTCCAGCCAGGCCAGATAGGTCGCGGCAGGTGCGTGGAAGCCGATCTCGGGAAGCGCTGCAGCCAATTCCTGTTGGAGCAACTTCATATTGGCGGCGAGCAGCGCGACAGTGTCGCCCAACCACGCATCACCTTCGCGATAGGCCGCGATGCTCGCGATAACGCCGAGGTGGCCGGTGCCGTAGGTGACCTCGATGGGAATGGCATCCCGCAGCCGCTGTGCGGTCTTCGCACTGCCCGCCACCATCTGTGCGCACTTCAACCCCGCAAGGTTGAACGCCTTGGAAGCTGACACGAGAGCAACATCGGGTGCGGTCAGTTCGGCATCGATGGACAGATACGGCGTGAACGGTTCCTCCCCCCAGGTCAGGGGGGCCCAGATTTCGTCGCTGATGACGGTCACACCATGCTCGCGTGCGAGTTCGGCGACCGTGCGAAGCGTCTGGACATCGGCGACGTAACCGGTGGGATTGTGCGGATGGCACATCAAGAACGCGGTGACCTCGGGGCGCGCGAACGACGCGGCCAGACCCTCGAGATCGTAGGCACCGTCGCGCAGCGGTACCTCGACGATGCCGCGTTTGGCGATGGACCGTGTGACGTTGAAGAACGGGGGATAGATCGGCGGCGTGATGACCACCGAGTCCCGATCACCGGTGAGCGCGCGCATCGACTCGGCCATCCCGGTGAGCACGTCTTGCACGACGACGACATGCTCAACCGGGAACGACCATCCGGTGTGACGATCACTGAACTGGACCAGGACCTCGGGCAGGTCACCATTCCAGCGATAGCCGGTGTCCCCCCGGTCGATCGCACCATGCAACGCCTGAGCGACGCAGGGTGCGAGATCGAGGTCCATCTCGGCGATCCACGCCGGCAGCACGTCGGCGTCGTACGCGCGCCATTTCGCACTCGTGCGCGCAGAGCGAAGACGTTCGATACCCGTGTTTTCGCGATCGCCGATCATGCGCCGATCGTAGGTGGTGCGCTCAGCCCTTGGTGTCGGCTGCCGTACGAGGGCTGTACTCGCGCACCGTGGACCGCGAGGCGATCCAGGTCCAACCCGGCTCGCGCTCCGGGGCGGCTTCAGCGACGATCTCCAGCCCCGCACCTGCGGCGTTGGGGAAGTCGTCGTTGACGTGCACGATGTTGGTGAAGCCCTCGTGCTGCAGCAGCGACGCGACAGCGGCTGCGCGGTAGCCCGAGCCACAGTAGACGTAGACGGGCTTATCGCGCGGAATCTCATCGAGGCGGTCGAGAACCTCATAGAACGGCATGAACACCGCACCGGCGACATGGCCGCCTTCCCACTCCAGGATCTGGCGGGTGTCCATCAGGTAGGCGCTGGGATCGGCGGCCACCGCGGCCGCGACACCATGGAAGTCCACCTGCTCCATGCGCTGGGCCGCAGCAGGATCCTCCAGCCAGAAGTCCGGGCCACCTGTCGCCTGACCCACCGCGTTGTCGATACCCACGCGAACCAGTTCGCGATGGGCAGCCTGAACCTGCTCGGGAGTCGAGCCCAGCAGGGTCACCGGGGTGCCCCAGGGCATCATCCATGCCAGGTAGTTGATGAACGCACCATCGAGATCGAAGTTCAACGCACCGGGGACGTGGCCGGCAGCGAACACCTCACGTGAGCGCAGGTCGACGACCCACTCGCCGCGCATGATCCGCTCGCGCAACACAGTCGGATCCGCCTGCTCAGGGATCGTCAGGTCGACATCGCTCGGTCCGGCGGCGTTGGCCGGACCCATATGTGCGTAGTAGGCGGGGAACACATCGAGACCGGCGAGGATCGCCTCGACGAACTGCTCTTCCGCGTCGGTGAACGCGGGGTTGATGTTCTTCTCGTTTCCGATGGTCGACGACAGACCCTGCGCCTGGGTGGCTGCGCAGAACGATCCGAATCCGTGGGTGGGGTAGATCGGCGTCTCGTCCTCGAGCCGCTCAGCGAGCCGGTGCGCCGAATGCCACTGGTCATGGGCCTGCTTGACGGCAAGATCAGGAGCCACGAGATCAGGGCGGCCGACGCTGCCGTACAGCAGCGAACCACCGGTGAACACCGCACCGAGGTGGTCGTCCTTGCGCACCGCGAACGACACGTGATGCGGGGTGTGGCCGGGAGTGTGGATGACATCGACGGTCATGTCACCGACGGTGAAGGAATCACCATCGCGCACCGCGAGGCCGTCATAGGACAGGTCGACATCGCCGGGGACGACATAGGTCGCACCATGGCGGCGGGCGAGCTCGAGACCACCGGTGACGTAGTCGTTGTGGATGTGCGTCTCAGCGACGTGGGTGAGGGTCAAGCCGTGCTCGGCGAGCAGGGCTTCGACGCGATCGATATCGCGCTGGGGGTCGACGACGATCGCGTGCACGCCGTCGTGGGCGACGTAACTGCGGTCACCCAGGCCGGTCGAATCGAGGACGAGAACGTGGGGCGCTGAGGTGTAGGACATGGCATCTCCTGTGGGCTCGTGCTGCTGGTCGTATTGCCAGCCTATACCCCCAGGGGTATCGCACGCAAGGCTTTCGCGGCGGCTTCGGACATCAGTGCCGCCGCCTCGGGCGTGGGGTGCAGGCCGTCGGTGGTGTAGCCGGGCAGCCACCCGCCGAGCACCGGATCGCGCAGGGGGGCGGCCGTGTCCAACACGATGACGTCGTTGGCGCTCGCCCACGCCCGAATCGCGTCATTGACCGCCAGTGCTCGGGCATCGGCGGCCGGGTCGGCCCGCGGGGGCACCGTGCACACCGCCAGGGGCACACCTGCTGACACGGCCGCAACCCGGATGCGCTCGAGGTTGTCGACCACGACCGGCGGGGTGATCTCCCCCGAGACGTCGTTCGTCCCGCCGTGCACGATGAGAATGTCCGGTGTCGGATAGAGCGCCGTCCAGACCTGACCGGCCATCCAGGCCGTCGACATACCGTTTTCGGCGACTGACCCGCCGTAGCGCACCACGCCCTCGGTGTCATCGATCAGGCCGTAGAACCAGGAGTGCTCGCCGACCACACCCGAACTCGGTTCGGTCATCCCCCGGGTGATCGAGTCACCGAGGAACCGCGCCACCGGACGCTGCTCGAGGGGGATGAACACCGGTTCCGCCTCGTCGGCTTCGATGACCGGAGCCGGGATCGATTCAGTCGCGACCGTCGGCTCAGGTTGCCCCCCTGGTGCGGTGAGCCCTGACGGCGCAGCCGTTCGAGGGGCCGCGATAGCCAGGCTCAGGGCCAGCAGGATGATCACCGCGGCGATGACGGCCAGCGCACGCCAGCCCCACGCGGCAGCAGAACCCATTGCCCTATTAGAACCCGGGCCGGGCCGTTATTCGCGCCCAGGGGCTGCGAATGCCGAACTCGGCATGTCGCGTTCGCCCGATTCGAGCCCGGCAACGATCCGTTCCGCCACCGCCAGGGGCGCCAACCCCTGGGGCAGGCTGGGCGCGGTGCCGAAGTGCGGGCGAGTCGCCAAACCCGTCTCGGTATGCGGTGGTCGGGCATCGATCAGCCGGATCTTGGCCCGTCGCAGTTCCCGGGCGGCCGCCGCGTCATAGGCCATGAGGGCTGCCTTCGACGCGGAGTAGGCGGCCATTCCCGGCATGGGCTGCTCGGCAACGACCGCCGAGATGCTGAGCACGAACGGGTCCCGACCGGCCTGCGCCGATTCCGTCAGTGCCGGCATTGCGGCGCGCAGCAACCGGATCGGAGCGAGGGTGTTGACGGTGAACACGTCGATGAGCACCTCATCGGGGGTGTCGGCGACCGTCCCGAAGGCGACGATGCCCGCGGCGAACACGATCCCGTCCAATCCGCCGTGCGCAGCGATGGTGGCATCGACGAGTCGGCGAGCAGTAGCGGCGCGCGAAATATCGCCGGCCACCGTCGTGCCCCAATCTGACATCCCCGCCAGCTTCGTCTCGTCGCGGCCGTGCAGCGTCAGTCGCGCACCTCTCGCGGCGAGGAGTTCAGCGATGGGCTGACCCAGACCCCCGGTCGCACCGACGACGAGGATGGATTTTCCGGTGACGAAGTCGGTCGCAGCATCGGTCATGCCCCTCACTGTTGCACCCACCCGCGTTGGTCGCCCGCCGGGCTGCCCTTTCGGCGACAGGTGACGCAGATGGCGACCGTTTCACCGACCAACGCCGGGTGGTGGTGATCCGAGGACCCGCGCTAAGGTGGTGGCCGTTAACGGGAGCTCGTAGGACCGACGGGCTGAGAGGGTGGCCGCCGCCATCGACCGCCGAACCTGATCTGGGTAATGCCAGCGTAGGGAGGCTTCCTTGTTCGTCCTTTCCTCGATTCGACCGCGGTCGCGAGCAGTCGTCATCGGAGTGCTCGCACTCGGACTAGGCCTCGCAGCCTGCGGGTCCTCGACCGGCAGCGACACCGCGACAACAGCATCGATGACTCCTGACGGCGAGCCGGTCACCGTCCGGGTGCTGACCCATGACTCCTTCGCCCTGACCGAATCCCTCGTCACGGACTTCGAGCGCACATCGGGCATCACGGTCGAATTCATCGCCGCGGGAGATGCTGGCGAGGTCGTCAATCGCGCTGTTCTGGCATCGGGCAACCCCGACGGTGACGTGCTGTTCGGTGTCGACACCACGCTGCTGTCACGCGCCATCGATGCCGAAGTCTTCGATCCGTATGTCGCAGATGCACCGCTCGATCCCGACCTCATCGCAGCCGGCGAAGGCGTAGTGACTCCCATCGACGACGGCGACGTGTGCATCAACATCGACGATCGGTGGTTCGCCGATCGCGACATTTCCGTCCCGACGACGCTGGATGACCTGACCGACCCGACCTACGCCGATCTGCTCGTAGTCGCCAACCCCGCCACATCCTCCCCCGGTCTGGCCTTCCTCCTCGCCACCGTCGCCCGATACGGCGACGACTGGCCGCAGTACTGGCAGGCCCTGCGCGATAACGGCGTTCAGGTGGTCAACGGCTGGTCGGAGGCTTACCTCGGTGAGTTCACCGCCGGAGGCGGTGACGGTGATCGTCCGCTCGTCCTGTCGTATGCGACCAGCCCTCCCGCGGAAATCGTCTATGCCAGCGACCCGAAACCGGAGCAGCCGTCAACGTCGGTGATGCTCGACGGCTGCTTCCGACAGGTGGAATTCGCCGGAGTCCTTCGTGGGTCGCCTCAGCCACAGGCCGCGCGCGATGTCGTCGACTGGTTGGTGTCCCCCGAAGTGCAGGCGGATATTCCCCTGTCGATGTTCGTCTTCCCTGCCCGCCGTGACACTCCCCTGCCGGACGTCTTCGAACGCTTCGCACTGCGGCCCGCGACACCGCTCACCATGGACGCGCAGACGATCGCTGACAACCGTGAAGCGTGGGTGGAGCAGTGGACGCAGATCGTGCTTCGCTAACCCGGGCACGAAGCCGATCCGCGATCATTCTCGCGATCGCCCCGCTCGCGATCGTCACGTTCCTCGTCGGGATCCCGCTGGTCACCCTGGTGACCGTCGGCGCATCACTCGATACCGGCGATCCCACACGCATTCTCACGTCGGCGAGCACCTGGCGGATCCTGGGCTACACGATCGCCCAGGCGATCCTCAGCACGGTGTTGAGCATCACTCTCGCCGTGCCGGCCGCCTATGCACTGCAACGGCTTCGCTGGCCGGGCCGTCGTACCTGGTTGGCGATTCTGACCGTTCCCTTCGTGCTGCCCACGGTCGTCGTGGGCTTGGCCTTCCGGGAACTACTGCCTTTCGCGGGAACCACAGCAGCCATCATCGTCGCGCACGTGTTCTTCAACGTCGGTCTCGCAACGAGGGTCATCGGCGGAGTGTGGGCGCAATTGGATCCACGGTTCATCGATGTCGCGCAGTCTTTGGGCTCCAGCCCACTTCGGACATTCGCAACCGTAACCTGGCCCTTTCTACGGCCCGCCGTGTTCGCAGCAGCAGCGCTGGTCTTCTTGTTCACCTTCACCTCGTTCGGAGTAGTCCTCATCGTCGGAGATCCCGCCTGGCCGACTATCGAGGTCGAGATCTACCGGCTCGCAGTCCAGACCCTCGATCTGTCCGCGGCAGCGACACTGGCCATCGTGCAATTGGTGATCGTGGTTGGTGCGTTGGCGTGGTCCGCGGCACTTCAGCGACGAACGACCCACGAACGCATCGTCACCGAGACGCCCGTCCGCTATCGCCCACGATCCATGATCGACTACGCGACGATCGCGGTCACCGTGTTGCTCGTCATCGCGATCAGCCTGCCCCTACTCACACTGATCATCGGTTCCATCCGAGTCGGAGATCGCTTCGGCTGGGACTTCTATGCCGAAGTATTCGCACCCAGCGATCTCACTACGCGAGCGACACCCGCCTGGGAAGCCCTGGCAACGTCGGCGCGATACGCCGCCATCGCAACGATGATCTCGGTCACCCTCGGGATGCTCGGCGCGATCGCCGTGTCGATGCTGCAGCGCAGCGCCTCCTGGGTGGACACCGCGATCACCACTCCGCTGGGCGTATCGGCGGTCTCCCTGGGGCTCGGACTGCTGCTGTTCAGCATCTACGGGCCCGTGGACCTGCGCGGCAGTTGGCTGCTCGTTCCCCTCGGCCAGGCCCTGGTCGCGATGCCGATCGTCATCCGCGTGGTGCTACCCGTGCTGCGATCGATCGACCCGCGGCTGCGCGATGTGGCCGCCACCCTGGGCGCCGGACCGGTACGTGCCTGGCTCACCGTCGACGGACCCCTCGCCCTGCGGGCGGGAGCGGTCGCCGCGGGACTGTCGGCTGCCGTGTCACTCGGTGAATTCGGTGCCACCGCATTCCTCGTCCGGGCTGACACACCGACGGTGCCGGTGCAGATCGTGCGACTGCTCGGGAGACCCGGTGAGGCCAATCTGGGTCAAGCGCTCGCCCTGTCGGTCATCCTGGTCCTCGTGACGGCACTCATCATCGGTCTGGCCGAACGTGCCCGTCCCGCGCGCGGAGGTGGGTGGTGACCCCGGGGCTGCGCATCGTCGATGCCCGCATCGACTATGGCGGCGACACCCTGCTCCGCGACGTATCCTTCGCTGTCGACCCCGGTCAGATCATCGCTCTACTGGGGCCTAGTGGTTCCGGCAAGAGCAGTCTGCTCCGGTGCATCTGCGGAGTCCAGCGACTCGATGCCGGCCGCATCCTGTGGGATCACATCGATATCACCGAGGTGCCGGCGCACCGACGGGACATCGGCCTGGTCTTCCAAGACCCTCTGCTGTTCCCCCACCTCGATGTCGGTGCCAATATCGCTTTCGGACTGCGCCGACATGGACTGTCGAAGCCGGAGATCCACGGCCGGGTCGACGAGCTGCTCGCCATGATCGGTCTGACCGGCTGGTCTGATCGACCGGTCGCGACACTGTCCGGAGGTGAGGCGCAGCGGGTGGCCCTCGCGCGCGCGTTGGCGCCACGACCGCGCCTGCTTCTCCTCGACGAGCCATTCGCCGCTCTCGATCGTGATCTGCGCGAACGCCTCGTCACCGACGTACGCGCCCTGCTGCACGATCTGGGCATCCCCGCCATCCACGTCACCCATGACGAAGACGAGGCAGCCCGCATCGCCGACGCCATCCTCGTGGTCGCGGAGTCGACGGTGCGAGAGCAGTCAACGTGACCTCCGTCCCTGGACAGCCGGAGCAGCAGGAGTAGCGTCTGGGCGCATCCGGTGGAAAGTGGATCACCAGACGGGAGCACAGGCGACGATGACGAAATACGTGTACGACTTCAGCGAAGGCGGGCGCGAGGACGCGGATCTGCTCGGCGGAAAGGGTGCAAACCTCGCTGAGATGACCCGCCTGGGCCTGCCGGTACCGCCCGGCTTCACCATCACGACCGAGGCCTGCCGGGAATTCCTCAAGGTCGGCGATGTCCCCGCCGATCTGCGCGTCCAGGTCACAATGGCGCTGCGTCGGCTCGAGGACGAACTCGGTCGTCGCCTCGGTGATGTCAACGACCCGCTCCTGGTCAGTGTGCGGTCGGGTGCTCGGTTCTCGATGCCGGGCATGATGGAAACCGTCTTGAACGTCGGCTTGAACGACTATTCGGTGAATGGACTGGCCGCTGCCACCAAGGATGAGCGCTTCGCCTGGGATTCCTACCGGCGACTGATCCAGATGTTCGGCCGCACGGTTCTGCATGTCGATGGTGGTTCCTTCGAGGCCGCGTTCGACGCCGCTAAAGAGGCTGAGGGGGTGCCCGAGGATTCAGGTCTTTCCGTCGAGGGCCTGCGGTCCCTGGTCGAGACGTACAAGAAGATCATCCTCGATCATTCCGGCCGACCGTTCCCACAGGATCCGCGAGAGCAGCTCGATCTGTGCGTCACAGCGGTGTTCTCGTCGTGGAACACCCCCCGGGCGCACCTGTATCGCCGTCGCGAGCGCATCCCCCACGATCTGGGCACCGCTGTCAACGTCGTCACGATGGTGTTCGGGAATCTGGGGCAGGACTCCGGCACCGGGGTCGCCTTCACCCGAGATCCGGCCAGCGGCAAGGTCGGGTCCTATGGCGATTACCTGACGAATGCGCAGGGTGAGGATGTCGTCGCCGGTATCCGCAACACGATCAGCCTGGTCGATATGGCTGAGATAGATCCGGCCGCCTACGACGAACTTCAGACGATCATGCGACGACTGGAAACGCACTACCGCGATCTGTGCGATATCGAGTTCACCGTCGAGCGCGGCAAACTGTGGATGCTGCAGACCCGCATCGGCAAGCGAACGGCAGCAGCCGCGTTCCGAATCGCCACCCAACTCGTCGATGAACACCTCATCACGATGGACGAGGCGCTCGCGCGAGTCAGTGGCGAGCAACTCACCAAGTTGATGTTCCCGCAGTTCGATCCGCGCAGTCCGCGCGACAACCTCACCACCGGAATGGCCGCTAGTCCTGGCGCTGCCGTGGGCAAGGCCGTCTTCGACTCTCCGACAGCGGCCGAATGGGCCGCACGTGGCGAGAAGGTCATCCTCATCCGCCGCGAGACCAATCCCGATGATCTCGAGGGCATGATCGCCGCAGAGGGCATCCTCACCTCCCGCGGCGGAAAGACCTCCCACGCAGCCGTGGTCGCCCGAGGCATGGGCACGACCTGCATCGTCGGTGCAGAGGCACTCGATGTCGATCCGGCGGCCAAGCGCGCATCCGCGGGAGACCTCGTCGTCGACGAGGGTGATGTCATCTCCCTGGACGGCTCGACCGGGCAGGTGTTCGTCGGTGCCGTACCCGTGGTCGCATCACCGGTGGTCACCTATCTCGAATCCGGTCTGACCGCGGCGATCGAGGCCGCCGACGAGGAGACAGCCGAATTGATCATGTCGGTCGATCGGATCCTGCAGCACGCCGATCAGGTGCGACGTCTGCGCGTTCGCGCGAATGCCGACACGGTCACCGATTCGACTCGCGCACGGACTCTCGGCGCCGAGGGGATCGGCCTGTGCCGCACCGAGCACATGTTCCTCGGCGATCGCCGCGTCCTCATCGAACGCCTCGTGCTCGCCGAAACTCCCGAGGAGCGCGAAACGGTGTACGCCGAGTTGCTGCCACGCCAGCGCGACGATTTCCTGGGCATCCTCGAGGCGATGGATGATCTACCGGTCACGATCCGGCTCCTCGATCCCCCGTTGCACGAGTTCCTGCCCAGCCTGGTCGATCTATCCGTGCGGGTCGCTCTCGCCGAGGAACGCGGCGCCCCGGACGAACGGGATGTGGCGCTACTGCACGCTGTGGAGAGACTGCACGAGTCGAATCCGATGCTCGGTCTGCGCGGTGTGCGCCTCGGGCTCGTCCTACCGGGACTGTATGCACTGCAGGTCCGCGCCATCGCCGAGGCGGCAGCACTGCGCGTGCAGGCCGGCGGCAAGCCGAAGGTCGAGATCATGATCCCGCTCATCGGCTCGGTGATGGAACTGCACCTCGTGAGAGACGAAGTCGGACACATCGTCGCCGAGGTCGCCGACGGCAACGGCGTCACATTGACAATGCCGATCGGCACGATGGTCGAACTGCCGCGGGCAGCATTGACCGCGCGACGAGTGGCCGAGGCAGCGGACTTCTTCTCCTTCGGAACTAACGACCTCACCCAGACCACCTGGGGCTTCTCCCGCGATGACGTCGAAGGCGCATTCTTCGCGCAGTATCTCGACAAGGGCGTGTTCACCGTGTCGCCATTCGAAAGCCTCGATGTCGACGGTGTGGGCGAACTCATCCGCATCGCGACCGAGAAGGGCCGGGCGACGAAACCGGACTTGAAGCTCGGTATCTGCGGTGAGCACGGGGGCGACCCCGAGTCGATCCACTTCTTCCACGGGGTCGGCATCGATTACGTGTCGTGTTCACCCTTCCGCGTTCCCGTCGCACGGCTCGAAGCCGGACGCGCCGCCGTGATGAGCACGCTGGCGACGCATACGTCTACCGCCTAGCGGATCCGCGCATGGCAAACCGGATCGTCTCGCTCGTCCCCTCGTTGACCGAAGCGATCGCCGCGACGTTGCCCGGTCGCCTCGTCGCGGCGACGGACTACTGCACTCATCCGGGTGACCTGGAGGTCGCACGCATTCGCGGAACCAAGAATCCCGATGTCGACCAGATCATCGCCCTCGCCCCGGATCTGGTCGTTGCGAATGCCGAGGAGAACCGGGCGGTCGACCTCGATCGATTGCGAGACGCTGGACTCAGCGTGCACGTGATGTACCCCACGACCGTGCCCGATGCCCTCGATGCGTTGAGCGTGATGCTGCGCGCCTGCGGAACCCACGACGATCCCGAGTGGCTGAGCATGGCCCGCGCTCAGTGGTCCGCGCCCGAACCGGCACCGATTGCCACCGCCGTGATTCCCATCTGGCGTCGCCCCTGGATGGTGCTGGGCCGTGACACGTTCGCTGGCGATGTCCTCGCCCGCTGCGGTGTCCAGAACGCCTTCGCCGGTATCGAGGGAATCGAGGATCACTATCCCAAGGTGAGTGTCGAGCGGATTCTCGCTACCGAACCGGATCTGCTCGTACTGCCCGATGAACCCTATGCATTCAGCGATGACGACGGTCCCGAAGCGTTCGACGGCATTCCCCACGCGTGCGTCAGCGGTCGTGATCTGACGTGGTACGGACCCAGCCTGGTCGGCGCCCGCAAACGGCTCACCACCGCGATCGAGGAGGCACTCAGTCGCGGGTGAGAGATGCCGCCGCCTGGCCGAGGCGGCTTCGGCTGCCGAGCTCGTCAGCCATGAAATCCCGCAGCAGGTCTATTGCGGCAACGACCTTGTCTCCGCGCAGCGAATACAGCACGGTCGATCCCTGCCGCTGCGCTTCGACCACACCGCGGTCGCGCAGGATCGCCAGGTGCTGCGAGCAGTTGGACTGACTGATCCCCAGCGATTCGGCAAGATCACCGACGCTCATCGGCCCATTGCGCAACTCGTTGATGATCAGCAGTCGCTTGGGATCGGCGATCGCCTTGCACAACCGAGCATGCAACTCGTGGATTTCGATCGCTGTCGCCCGGTCCATGACTGCATCCTGCCCTATGTCGCGCTCATCACACCGTGGTGGACGCGGCGCACTGGTTCTTGCCGATCTCCAAGAACTCGATCTCCTCCGCCGTCGCGGCCTGACCGGAGTTCACCAGGCGGATGGTGTCATAGGTGTCGGGGGCGGCCGGCAGGCTGGTGACGATCTCCTGCACGAACTTCACCAGGTCCGCCTCACTGAGCAGCGTCGACTCGAAGACATGACCGAGGGTCGTGCGCACCAATCCATCTGCAGCCACCTCATCAGGGGACGACCAGTGCGCAGGCAGGATCATGGTGGCCGGATCCAACGGCTGCAACCGATCGTGCACCGTGTGATAGAGCTCGCGCGCAAGTTCCTCGGCCTTGCCGGTCAGATCGGGGCGGCCCACCCCGCGGACGAACACCGTGTCACCGGTCAGCAGGAGGTGGCCGGGAATGTGCACGCAGGTCGTGCCCGGGGTGTGACCGGGCATCTTGATCGCCAGGGTCTCGATCTGCGCATCACCGAGATCGATCACCTCACCATCGACCAGCGGCGTGTTCGGGAACGGCGTCGGACCGCCGGTGTCCTCGATCGGCACGCTGTAGGAAGCCCCGTTGCGCTCGGCTAGTTCGATGCCACCGGTGATGTGGTCGGCATGCACATGGGTGTCGATCACGTGCAGGATCGTCATATTGTGCTCAGCGGCAAGAGCCTCGTATGGCTCGGGGAACCGCGCCGGGTCGACCACGATGCAGCCTTGACCGGGGACGCCGATCAGGTAGGACAGGCAGGCCTTCGACGGCCGCTGGATCTGCCAACCACGCATCCCTTCGGGGAGGCCGGGCAGTTCGCGCGGGACGAGCAGGGCAGCCCACGCCGCGGTGCCACCCTCGAGGGTGCGCACGTGGCGACCCTCCTCCTTGAGCACGTCGATGAGCAGATCGGATCCGTTTCCATGGGCGCAGACGACGACGGCATCCTCGGGGAGTTCGGCTGCTAGGGATTCGCTGTCCTCGACGGCCACCCAGATCGGCACATTCTTCATCGGCACCGGCCGCGGACCCTCGATCTGCCAGGCGGCGTATTCATCCTGGTTGCGCACATCGAGGATGAAGGGAGTCTCCCCCCGCTCGATCTCGGCGTACAACTCTGCTGGGCTGAGGGATGCGGTCATGTCGTGCTCTCCGTCCGTCCTGCCAGTCCCGGGCGGGGCTGGTCGTGATGGCAGTCGGCGACCCGCTGCTGTGAACCGATGCCGTAAACCGATGCCATGAATATGCGCAAACGCTAATATCTGGATCAGTGTTCGCGCTAGGGTTTCGGATAAATGCACGGACATTCCTTCCCGACCGGCTCCATCGGGGCCGACCGTGGGGGAACCACACCCGACTCCTGCAAGGGGATCCCACGATGAGCACTGACGCTGATACCCCCGACTCCATGACGATCATCGCCTTCAGCGGCGACCTCGACAAACTGTGGCCGACGATGATCCTGAGTTCCACCGGGGCTGCCACCGGGATGGACGTGACCGTCTTCTTCACCTTCTGGGGCCTGTTCCCCCTCGTGAAGGACGACGTCCGCATCACCGGCAACGACTCAATGACCAAGGCCCTGGCCGGCATGAACGCACCCGGCATGAAGAAGGCCAAGCTCAGCAAGCTCAACATCGGCGGCTCCGGCGCCTGGATGATGCGCAAGGTCGCCGAGAAGAACAACCTCATGCCCCCGGAGGATCTGCTCGACATCTGCAAGGACATGGGCGTGAAACTGTGGCCCTGTCAGATGACCATGGACCTCATGGGTATCGAGCCGGACCAGATGATCGATGGCCTCGGTCAACCGGTCGGAGCTGCCACAGCACTGCAGGCCATGTCGAAATCCCAGATCAACCTCTTCATCTGACCCCTCTCATCCATCGCATCAATCTCACCCACGAAACGAAGGACATGCCATGACCGATGTGAACAAGACCGTGACCGATGTAAACAAGACCGTCGACGCCAAGGGCATGACCTGCCCGATGCCGGTGCTGATGACCGCCAAGGGAATCAAGGAGATCGGCGAGGGCGAGGTCATGCTCGTCGAGGCGACCGACGCCGGTGCCCGGTCAGATATTCCCGCCTGGGCCACCCAGACCGGCAATGAACTGATCGACTCGGCCGAGGACGGCGACGTCCTGAAGTTCTACATCCGAAAGAAGTGAGCTGACTTGCGCTACGGCTTCGCCATCGACCAACGCACCTGCATCGGCTGCCATGCCTGCACGGTGGCCTGCAAGACCGAGCACGAAGTGCCCGTCGGGCAGTTTCGTACCTGGGTGAAATACGTCGACAAGGGAGAGTTCCCGACGACGACACGCGAGATGGCGGTGCTGCGGTGCAATCACTGCACGGACGCCCCGTGCGTGAAGGGCTGCCCGACGACGGCGCTGTTCATCCGCCCGGATGGGATCGTCGACTTCGACAACACCCAGTGCATCGGCTGCAAGATGTGTATGCAGGCATGCCCCTACGACGCCATCTACATCGACGAGAACACCCACACCGCGGCGAAGTGCAACTTCTGCGCCCACCGCATCGATCAGGGCCTGGAGCCCGCATGCGTGCAGGTGTGCCCCACCGAGTCGATCTGGATGGGTGACATCGACGATCCCTCCAGCGGGATCAGCAAGTTCTTGAGTATCGAACCTGTCAGCGTGCGCACGCCCGAGCAGGGCACGCGCCCGAACGTGTACTACGTCGGTGCCGACCAGTCGACGCTCGATCCGCTGGCGGCACCCGTCGAGGACACCTACCTGTGGGCCGATGCCGATCCCCTGCGCCTGGAGACCGCCGCCGAACTGCCCGGTGACCCGATGTCCGGGGCGCGCACCACTCTCAACACCGCGCATCCACGCCCGTGGGGTTGGAAGGTCTGGACCTATCTGTGGACCAAGTCGATCGCGGCAGGTGCACTCCTGCTCGGTGCGCTGATCATCCTGCTCACCACCGACCGCAGCAGCCTCATCACCGTGGTGGCACCGCTGCTGACCGAGGTGTTCCTGCTCGTCACCGCCGTGCTGCTCGTGTGGGACCTAAAGCAACCGAAACGGTTCCTGTTCCTGCTCGATCCCCGCAAGGTCAATCGACGATCGTGGTTGGCGATCGGTGGCATCTTCCTCACCATCGGTGCCGGAATCGGCGGCCTGTGGTTCCTCGCTGGCGCGGCCGATCTGCTCGACCTCGGCTCCTTCGGCGGTGTCATCGAGGTGCTGGCATGGCCGGCGATCCCCGCGGCGATGATGGTGGCCGGCTACACCGCGTTCCTGTTCGGCCAGGCCGAGGGTCGGGATCTGTGGCAGTCACCGGTGCTGTTCTGGCACCTGCAGGCCCAGGCAGTCATGGTCGGGGCGGGCGCACTGCTCATCATCGGCGCGATTCTCGCTCCCGGTGAGGGCACCATGGCCTGGCTTTCCTGGGCGCTCATCGCCGGTGTCGTCGCGCACCTGCTGATCACGGCCGTGGAATTCGGCGGCAACCACCCCACTCGCAATGCCCAGGTGGCCGCGCACGCGATCACCCACGGCCGCTACCGCGGAATGTTCTGGGGTGGCTCGGTCGCCCTGTCCATCCTCGGCGCTATCATCGCACTGCCCGTCGCCCTCGGGGGCCCGGTCATCCTCGCTGTCCTCGCCGGTCTCATCGTCCAGGTCGCTCTCGTGTTGCACGAGCGCGTCTATGTGATGGCCGCACAGGATCCGCCGCTGTCTTGACCCCGTCCTGACACCGACTCCCGACCCCCGACTCCGACGAAACCCTCAAGCGGAAGGCACGATCTCTGTCATGAAGCCTCGCGACCCGGACACCTACACCGCACACGGTCCCGCCGCCGAACCGGTGGGAGCCGACGCTCCCGAGCATCACGGCCTGCGCGTACGCGAGACCGTGTCGAACTACCCACCGGTGAGCACCTGGGACGACGTCATGATGTACGACGCCAAAGCCCACCCCCGCAAGGTCGAGCGGCACTACATGCTGGTGCCCACGACCTGCTTCAACTGCGAGTCGGCGTGCGGACTGCTGGCCTATGTCGACAAGGAAACCAAAGAGGTCGTCAAGATCGAGGGCAATCCAGCCCACCCGGGTTCGCGCGGACGCAACTGTGCGAAGGGCCCGGCCACGATCAACCAGACCTCCGACCCCGAGCGCATCCTCACTCCGATGAAGCGCGTCGGGCCGCGTGGTTCGGCGCAGTTCGAACCGGTGAGTTGGGATGACGCCCTCGATGACATCGCCGCGCGCATCCGTAAGGCGATCACCGAGGGTCGCCCCAATGATGTGATGTACCACGTCGGTCGCCACGGCGAGGACGGCTTCATCGAGCGGGTGCTGCTGGCCTGGGGCGTCGACGGCAACAACACCCACACCAATATCTGCTCCGCCGGTGCGCGGTTCGGCTACTCGATGTGGGGTGGCTACGACCGGCCTTCACCCGATCACGCCAATGCCAACGTGATCCTGCTGGTGTCGGCCCACCTGGAATCCGGGCACTACTTCAATCCGCACGCCCAGCGCATCATCGAGGCACAGGTGCACGGCGGGGCGAAGATCATCTCCATCGATCCGCGCCTGTCCAACACCGCCGCGAAGGCCGACGAGTGGGTGGCGGCGTGGCCGGGAACCGAGGCTGCTCTGCTGCTGGCGATCGCGTCCTATCTGCTGCGCACCGACAACGTCGACTGGGCGTATGTGCGCCGCTGGGTGAATTGGCAGACCTATCTGGAGAAGGTGCATCCGCAGGCCAACCGCGATGACTTCGAGGCGTTCAAGCAGGCACTGACCGACGACTACGCGCAGTACACCTTCGAGTACGCCGCCGAGGAGTGCCGCATCCCGCTCAAGCAGGTCGAGCGGGTCGCCAAGATCGTGTCGAAGGCCAATGGTCGACTCGCCGCGCACACCTGGCGTGCAGCATCCGCGGGTAACCGCGGTGGCTGGGCGGTGGCGCGTGCACTGTTCTTCCTCACCGTGCTCACCGGAAGCGTCGGCCAAGAAGGCGGCACCAGCCCCAATGGTTGGAACAAGCTCATCCCGCACGGGCCGAACATGCCCGGTGGGCATGACTCCTGGAACGAGTTGCTCTGGCCGCAGGAGTTCCCCCTGGCCACCAACGAACTGTCGATCCTGCTGCCGCACTTCCTGCTCGAGGGCCGCGGCAAGCTCGACGTGTACTTCACCCGCGTCTACAACCCGGTGTGGACCAACCCGGATGGCTTCACGTGGATCGAGGCGCTCTCGCGCGAGGACCTCGTCGGCTGCCACGTCGCGATGACGCCGACCTGGAACGAAACTGCGGTGTGGGCCGATTACGTCCTGCCGTTCGGGCACTCCACCGAGCGTCACGATACCCAGTCGTATGAGCAATACGCCGGCAAGTGGCTGGGCTTCCGCCAGCCGGTGCGCCGCGTCGCACTGGAGAAGATGGGCGAGAAGATCGGCGACACCCGCGATGCCAACCCCGGCGAGGTCTGGGAAGAGGTGGAGTTCTGGTTCGAACTGTCCTGGCGCATCGACCCCGACGGTGCGCTGGGCATCCGCCAGTTCTTCGAAGCGCCGGGTCGCCCGGGCGAGAAGATGACCGTGGACGATTACTACGGCTACGTCTTCGACAAGAACGTGCCCGGGCTGCCGGAGAAGGCCGCCAAGGAAGGTCTCACCCCGCTGGAATACATGCGCAAGTACGGCGCCGTCGAAGTGGTGAACGGCCTGTACCGCCAGGACGAGCGCCTGCTCACCGAGGCTGAACTCGACGGCGCAGTCCCCGATGAGAACGGCGTGCTGCGCAAGCCGATCACCCCGGAGACGCAGAAGCCGCTGGTGGGTGAGCCCGGTGCGGTCGGCATCCAGATGGAGGACGGCACCAAGGTCGCCGGTTGGCTGACCCCCTCGCGCAAGTTGGAGATCTACTCCCCCGCGATGGAGGATTTCGGCTGGGCTGAGCATGCGACACCGACCTATATCGAGTCGCATGTGCACCACAGCGGCATCGATCACGATAAGGGCGAGATGCTGCTCGTGCCGACCTTCCGGCTACCCACGCTGATCCATACCCGTTCAGGCAACGCGAAGTACCTGAATGAGATCAGCAATAAGCACCCGATGTGGATGAACCCTGTCGACGCCGAGCGCCTCGGTGGCCTGGCCACCGGCGATATGGTCCGCGTCACCACCGAGATCGGCTACTTCGTCGCCCGCGTGTGGGTGACCGAGGGGGTGCGCCCG
>CAJXYI010000016.1 GCA_913063435.1 uncultured Actinomycetales bacterium
GTGTGGGCGCAGGCGCGGCTCGAGGGACTGGGGTGGGTGTCCTATCAACCATCCCCCCAGGATCGCCGCGCCGATCGACCCGCCGTCGTGGTCCCGCTCGCCCCGCAGGATGCTCCCGAACCGGCACCCGAACCCGATGACGCTGCCGATGTCGATGACGGTGGTAGCGGTGGCAGCGATGCGGATGCCGATGACGCGAGCGGCACCATCACCGAGTCGGTGGTGTCGGGGTTGGCAGTCGCCCTCGGTGCGATCGTGCTGGCGGCACTCGCGGTGGTGGCGTGGGCTCTCGTCGCCACCCGGCTGCGCCGATCCCGCCGCGCCCGCCTTGCCGCGCAGCCACCGCAGCAGTCCGCGGCCGGTGCCGTCGATTGGTTGCGCGCCGTGCTGGCCGAGGCTGACCAGCCGCTGCCACGGGCCTGGGCGCCGGCACCCGTCCCGCTGGAGGTGGCTGATCGATCACCGGAACTCGCGCAGGCGGTCAGCGAGTTCGCCGTCACCGCCGCGCCGGTCCGATTCGCCCCCGATGGCGCCACTGCCGACCAGGCGGCGCAGCTGTGGCAGCGCGTCGATGCGATCGAATCCCTCATCGCCAAATCGAGTAGTCGACTGATCTGGTGGCGCCGTCACTCTAGGGTTGCGCCATGAGTGAGGTTCAGCCATGAGCGAGACGTTGGATGTGGTGGTCGTCGGTGCCGGTGCGATGGGTTCGACGACAGCCTGGCAATTGGCCAAGGCGGGTCGATCCGTCGCGGTGCTCGAGCAGTTCGGTCGGCTGCACGACCGCGGCTCCTCGCACGGGCAGACCCGAGTGTTTCGGGTCAGCTACCGCGATCCGCTGTATACCGAACTCGCCACCGATTCGATCCCGCGCTGGCGTGAACTCGAAACTGACTCCGGTGTCGATCTGCTGGAACAGACCGGCCAGCTCGATCACGGATTCTCCCCCGCGATCGTTCAGATCGAGGCGTCACTTGTCAGTGGGGGATTCGCGTATGAGCGCATGACACCCGAAGCGGCCGGTGAACGCTGGCCGTCGCTGAACTTCGACACCACCGTGTTGTATTCCCCCGATGGTGGACGAGTTTTCGCCGACCGGATGGTCGATGCTGCGCTCGCGGTCGCCGAACGTTGTGGTGCGCAACTGCACTTCGACACACCCGTGCTCGCGATCGAACCCGATGGGGATGGTGTCGCAGTCGTCACCGAGGGTGCGACGTATCGGGCGAACACCGTCGTGGTGAGCGCCGGTGCCTGGGTGTCGCGCCTAGTCGGGCCGGGAACGAAGTGGCCGGACATCACCCTTCCCGAGGTGACCGTCACGCGCCAACAGCCGGTGCACTTCGCGATCCGGCCGGGCATGTCGTTCCCGTCCTATATCCATCACGTGCCCGATGACACCCCCGGTGCCGCTTTGCGCTTCGGCGCCTACGGTCTGGAATCCCCGGGTGAGGGCGTGAAGTTGGGCCTGGAGACCTCGGTGCGTACCGATCCCGATGATGTCGGAGTGGTAGATCCGGCGATCACCGCCGAGGCGATCGCCTATGCCGATCGGTGGCTGCCAGGCGCGGACACATCGCAGGTCAGCGCGGTGACCTGCCTGTTCACCAACACTCCGGACTCACACTTCATCATCGACCGCGTCGGGCCGATCGTGGTGTGCTCGCCATGCTCGGGCCACGGATTCAAGTTCGCCCCCGAGATCGGCGCGATCACCGCCGATCTGGCGATGGGTGGTTCTCGTCGACATCGTGAGTGGCGGCTGTGAGCAGCTGCTTGACAGCAAAACAGCTTTACCGCATTGTGTAACCATGGGATCCCAAGCCGCCTACCACGCCTACTTGAGTTTGCAGAGCCGCGGCGTCCTCGCCCTGCCCCCTGAGGTGCGAAAACGCCTCGGCCTCGATGTGCCCGGCGCTCAGGTCGAGGTTGTGGAGCGCGAGGATGGCGTCATCGAACTTCGCCCTCAGGTCCCGGTCCCCGCCAGCCAGGCCTGGTTCTGGACCGATGCATGGCAAACGCGAGAGAGAGAAGTCCAAGAGGAAATCGCTGCGGGCCGCGTGACCACCTTTGCTGACGGTGATTCCTTCCTTGATTCCCTGCCCCTGGATTCGTCGAGTGTCGCCCCATCGAATGACTGACCCGTGCGCTTCGCCACACAGAAATACTTCGACCGAGACTGGGCGCGACTGAAACCCGAGCATCAACGTCAGTTCATCACGGTGGTGCGAGGGAAATTCATCCCCGCCTGTGATGCGTGGGCAAAGGCGGCCGATGCCGGTCTGCCGTTTGTGTGGCCGAAATCCTTGCGAGTGTCCCCCATCGCCAACGGGGGAGGGATCATGGAGATGACCTGGAGTTTCGCATCCCCTGATGGTCGCGCCACCTTCCATCTTGGATCGCAAGACGACGAGTGGATCTGCTACTGGCGACGAATTGGAGACCACGGGGTCTTTGAAACTCCATAGTGGGATAGTCCAAGGTGTCACTGCAGGAATTCACAGATGAGGGCGCTGGCGCGCTGTGGTTCATCGTGCAGCAGCCAGTGCGTGGCGTCATCGGAGATCTCGACGCACACGTCATCGCACAGTGCAGCACTCGGTTCGATCATCGACGCGGACAGGAACCTGTCGCGTCGCCCCCACAGGATCAACGTCGGCACATGCACCCGCGGATCGGGTTGTGATCCCGGGCGCCGGCGCACCGATGCGCGGTACCAGTTCGCCATGCCCGTGGCCGCGCCCGGTTGGGCCCAGGCCTGCTTCAGGCGAGACAGATACTCATCGTCGAAGGAGCCCGGGTTCGCCGACTTCGCGAGGATCTTCGCGAAGCGTCCCCGCGTGCGCGCACCGAAGGCGACGGCTTCGGGAACTCGTGGAATCTGCAGCGCGAAGATGTACCAGCTGCTCAGCGCTTGACGTGGATTGCCGCGGATCTCGCGGGCCAGAACCCGCGGATGGGGCACATTGATCACCACCAGACGATCGACGACCTCGCGATCGGTGAGCGCGATCCACCACGCCACCGCAGCACCCCAGTCGTGCCCGACGATGTGGGCGTGTTCGCGACCGAAGGCGTAGATCAGGCCTACGGCATCGCGGCTGAGCTCCTCGATGCGATAGGCGTCGATGCCATCCGGTTTATCCGATAGGTCATAGCCGCGCTGATCGGGGGCGACGACGCGGAATCCTGCCTTCGCGAGGGTGACCAGCGCGGGGGTCATGCCACGCCAGTAATCGGGGAATCCGTGCAGGGCGAGCACGAGCGGGCCGTCTTCGGGTCCGGCCATCGCGCAGTGCAGGTGGATGCCGTTCGTTGCGACACGTGCGAACGACACCTCGACGCCGTCGATCACCTCACTATGCGCGCTCACACACCGACCCTACGGCCGCCGGAGGGCGACGGCGACGGCGACGGCATGGTGTTCAATGGACGCCCTATGAGCACCCACCACTCCCACGAGCACCCCGATCTCGCCCGCTTCGCCGAAACCGGGCGCAGTCTGTATCCGCTCGTCGTCGGAGTGTTCGTCGCCCTGCTGCTCATCTCCAACATCGGCGCGGTGAAACTCATCTCCTTCGGCCCGCTCATCACCGACGGTGGCGTGTTCTTGTTCCCGCTGGTCTACATCGTCGGCGATGTGCTCAGCGAGGTCTATGGCTTCAGGGCGGCTCGTCGAGCGATCGTGCTCGCGTTCGCGATGTCGGCGCTGGCTGCGCTCACGTTCTGGTTGGTGCAGATCTCACCACCTGCAGATGATTGGCCCAATCAAGAGGCGTTCGAATCCGTGCTCGGGTTCGTGCCTCGAATCGTGATCGCCAGCATCATCGCGTTCCTCATCGGGCAGTTGCTCAACGCCTACGTTCTGGTCAAGATCAAGGAACGTACCGCGGAGAAGGCCCTGTGGCTGCGCCTGCTCGGCTCCACGGTGATCGGCCAGTTCGTCGACACGTTGATCTTCGGCTTCATCGCATTCTGGGGCATCATCACCGGCACTGAGTTCGTCATCTTCGTCCTCGCCGGGTTCGTCTACAAGGTGTTGGTCGAGGTCGTGCTGTTGCCCGTGACCTATCGCGTGATCGCGATCGTCAAGCGCCGTGAACCGACCTACGGCCTGGTCTCGGCCTGAGCCTAGGCGTAGTAACGACCGCAGAATTCTGAACGGAACTCCGCGAAATCGCCGTTGTCGATGCTCGCACGCATCCGATCGACCAGCCCGACGATGAAGTATTCGTTGTGGATCGTGGCCAGGGTGGAGGCGATCATCTCCTTGGCCTTGAACGCATGATGCAGATATGCCCGCGTGTAGTTCGTGCAGGTGTAGCAGGCGCATTCGGGATCGATGGGTGCGAAGGCTCGCCGGTTCGCCGCTGTCAGCAGATTGACTCGACCGTCATAGGTGTACACGGCGGAATTTCGCGCGACACGTGACGGTGACACGCAATCGAAGGTGTCCATTCCCGCGGCCACCGCGGTGAACAGGTCATCGGGCTCACCGATGCCGAGCAGATGGCGGGGGCGGTCCTCGGGAAGCTCCTCGACCACCCAGCGCAGGATGGCATCGAGATTGACCTTCTCGATCGCCCCGCCGATGCCGAATCCGTCGAAGCCCATACCGGCGAGATCGCGCGCTGCGGTGCGCCGCAGATCCTCGTACTGCGCTCCCTGGATGACTCCGAACAGGGCCTGATACGGCCGATGCGAGCGTTCGGTCATCAAGCGTGCGTGCTCGTCGACGCAGCGCAACGCCCATCGCCGCGTGCGTTGCAGCGACTCGATCTGGTAGGCGCGAGTATTCATCAACGTCGTCAACTCGTCGAAGGCGAAGATGATGTCGGCACCGATCTGCGCCTGCACCTGCATCGACACCTCGGGGGTGAATCGATGACGGGAGCCATCGAGGTGCGAGGTGAAGGTCACGCCGTCTTCGTCGACGAGCGCGAGGCGCTGCTTGCCCTCGGCGATGACGTCGTCATCGGTGTTGCCCTCCACCGCCATCGCCAGGGTCTTCTTGAAACCGGCCCCGAGGGACAGCACCTGGAAACCGCCGGAATCGGTGAACGTCGGGCCGGGCCAGTTCATGAAAGCCCCGAGCCCGCCGGCCTCGTCGACGATGTCGGCTCCGGGCTGCAGATACAGGTGGTAGGCGTTGGCCAGCAGTGCCTGGGCCCCGAGGGCCGCCATGGCTTCGGGCAGGACGGCTTTCACGCTGGCCTTCGTGCCGACCGGGATGAAGGCCGGGGTGCGGATGGGTCCGTGTGGTGTCTGGATCACCCCGGTGCGCCCGGGCTGTTCGGGCAATCGCACCTCGATGCGGAACCCGAACGACACGGTGATCATTCAAGCACCACGGATCACTGTGGCACCACCTCAGCCCGGGTGACTAGCCAACCTGCGGTCTAGGGAGTACAACCTTGTCCGATCCACCCTCCCGGGGGGTGCCAGTGGCGAATTGGAGGCCACGATGAGCATGCAGGCTGCAGGTCCCGCACGGCGACGGCTCGGCGATCTCGTGATCGACCCGCTCGGTCGTCAGGTATTTCTCGAAGGCGTCGAAATCCGGCTCACCCGCTTGGAGTTCGCGCTCCTGTCTGCCCTTGCCGATCATCCAGGGGCCGTCGCGACTCCGAAGCAACTGCTGGAAACAGTTTGGGGACACTCGTGGCTGGGAGATGACCACGTGGTCGAGACGAACATCGGGCGATTGCGAACCAAACTGGGTGAGAGCGCTCGCCAGCCGAGATTCATCCACACGGTGCGCGGTGTGGGCTACCGATTCCAAGCCCATCCGCAGCAGGTCGACTGTCCGCTAGAACCCCGGGTATCCGTCGGTGAGTGGGTCATCTCGGTGCTGCTGCAGGTCACGGTGTCCGCGACGGGAGATGTGCTCGACGTCGTTGCCGACATCGTGGACGACGAAACCGACGGTCGCGAGTTGCCCGAGTTCGCCTAGGCTGTCATGTCGTGACCAGGTTGCGGCTTTTCACCGATGATGATTCCGCCCCGCTGTTCCGGTCCATCCATGATGCCCCCTGGTGGGATGGAGCAGGAATCGAAATATCGAAAGACGTTGCAGACACAGCGATTTTCTGCGTCTCGCAACCAACGGAATGGAATCGGGTTGCTGAACGCTTCGAGCGCGTGAGTGTTCCGACCGTGGTGGTGGGCCCAGGTCTGGCATCAATTGCAAAACCTTCGCAGGAGCACGATATTCGAATCCGTCCGCGCGGACTCGGGCTTGCCGAGGACGTGGTGATTCGCGATCGGGTGATCGATCTCTCGCGGGCCAGCGGAGGAGTGCTCGCCACCGCCAATATCGCGTTCACCGATCTGCCCGTGATGCGATGGGATGCCGATCGCTGTTTGGCCGGTCTCGGCGTGGGTCTCGAACCGCAGACGTGGCACGACCAGGAGTTCCTTCGCCTGGTACATCGGCTGTTGCATCGCATCTCTCAGCCGGTCGAGCAGTCAGCGATCCGGGTCGGACTTCTCGGCTATGGCGCGATCGGGCACGAACATGCCGGAGCCATCGCTGCCACCGATGGCTTGGATCTGGCGATGGTGTGCGATCTGTCCGATGACCGTCGTGCCGTGGCCGAGTCCTACACCCCGGGTGTGGCGACCACTGACGATCCGAGTGCTTTGCGTGACAGCGCCGACGTCGATCTGGTGATCGTGTCGACCCCGCCCAATACACACGGGCAGTGGGCGCTGGACTTGATCGAGGCCGGCAAGCACGTCGTGTTGGAGAAGCCGATGGCGTTGACGACGGCCGAATGCGATGCGGCGATCGATGCGGCTGCCCGCGCCGATCGCACGCTGGTGGTCTATCAGAACCGCCGTTTCGATCCGGATTTCCGAGCCATCGCGCACGCGATCGAAGTCGGTGATCTTGGTGAGGTGTTCCACCTCGAGGCCTTTGTCGGCACCTATCAGCACCCGTGCAACTACTGGCATTCGGACGCGGATGTGTCCGGCGGTGCGCTGTTCGACTGGGGTTCGCACATCGTCGACCAGATCCTGCAACTCATGCCCGGTGAGATTGCGAGTGTCACTGCACGCAACCACAAACGCATGTGGCATGACGTCACCAATGCCGATCATGCGCGGATGACGCTGCACTACGCCGATGGTCGTGAAGCCACGTTCATCTATTCCGATCTCGCCGCAGCACTCAAGCCGCGCTGGTACCTGGCCGGAACGAAGGGTGGATTGATTGGTGACTGGCGGCGAGAGCGGGTGGTCGCACGCAGTCCTATCGGCACCTTGGCCGAGGATCTTCTTGCTCCCGCGGATTCGCCACCGCAACTGTGGCTGCACTCGGATGATGGCCGCGTCGCGCAGGTTCCAGGTCGACCGGCACCGGTCGGCGAATTCCACCGGCAACTCGTCGATTTCATTCGCGAGGGATTGCCGATGACGGTGACGGCTGATCATTCCCGGCGTGTCGTCGCGATGCTCGAGGCGGCTGAGTTGTCCGCCGCTCGAGACGGGGCACCGGTGGTGCCTGCGTGAGTGTGCGCTGGGGATTGCTGGGTGCCGGGTGGATCGCCCGGCAGGCGATCGCACCGGCGATCCATGCGGCGCAGGGAGCTCGCCTCGAGGGCGTAGGTGCACGGGACCAAGACCGCGCGCGGTCGTTGGAGCCGATCGGCTATGCCACCACCGACTACGCGCGAGTGATCGAAGATGCTGGTATCGATGCGATCTACATCGCGCTCGACAACGCGGGGCACGAACCCTGGGTGATCGCGGCGCTCGAAGCCGGCAAACCGGTGCTGTGTGAGAAGCCACTCGGTGTCGACGTGGCATCGACGCGCCGGATGCGCGAGGTCGAGGCGGCCACGGGTGGGCTGCTGGTCGAAGCGACCTGGAACCTGTGGCATCCGCGCACCCAGCGCGCGATGGCGTTGATCACGGGCGGAGATATCGGTGGGGTGCATGCGGTGCGCGGTGCATTCACCTTCGACGGTGTGCCTGAGGGCAACTACCGGCTCGATCCGACCCGCGGTGGGGGAGCGATGCTCGATATCGGATGCTACCCGTTGACCGCTGCTGCCTGGGCGACATCGTCTGCGCAACTCCACCTATCGGAAACGAAGGTGTCGCGCGCAAAGAGCGGCGTCGACCTCACCGTGGACTGCGCCTTCGGATTCAGTCGGGATGAGGTCAACGGCCGCGTCGGGGTGCTTGCCTCCTTCGCGCTGCCCGAGCATCAGGCGTTGCGCATCGATGGTGAAGACGGCCGCATCGACTTTCTCGGAATCGATGCGTTCACCAACTACCGGAGTCCTAGCTCTTTGCTGATCAGCGATGACGATGACGTCGAGACTCTTGAGCACTTCGACCCGATCGATCCGTATCAGCTGATGATCGAGCACGTCTCGCGTGCTGTGCTTGGCGAGGCCGCGTGGCTGCCCGATCGCGAGTGGTCGGTGTGGGTCGCCGAAGCCATGGAGATGGCCACTGCCCGCTAGCCGGCGCGCCCGGAGGGACTCGAACCCCCAACCGACCGGGTAGAAACCGGTTGCTCTATCCGTTGAGCTACGGGCGCCTGCGGTCCCCGATTGTGTCACCCACAGGTTGGCACCGGCGCTCCTGCGCACAGGCAGTCGCACGGCGGTGGTCGGGAATTGGCCTCGGCACGAGGGTCGGACCCGGTTCGGGGCAGGAGCCTCCAACCATGAATCAGCATCCAGCCTCTAGGAGACAGCCATGGCACTCAACGACATCACCATCACCGGCAATCTCGTCTACGACCCGGAGTTCAGCGGCGGCAATGGCAGGAAGTCGCGGGCGAAGTTCCGCATCGCGAGCACCCCGCGTCACCGCGAACCTGACGGCACCTGGGCCGATGGAGACACGACCTTCATGGACGTCGTCTGCTTCGCCGGTCTGGCCGAGAATGTCGTGCAGTCCCTCGGTAGGGGGTCGCCGGTGATCGTCAACGGTCGGTTGCAGACCCGCACCGTGGAACGTCCGGTGGAGTCGGCCGAGGGGCGCCCGACGGGCGAAACCCGCAAGGTCACCTACACCACCATCATCGCCGCTTCGGTCGGTCCGGACCTCAACCGTGTGGCGACCCAGGTCCGCACCGATAAGGGGTCGGGAGCGGTGCGCCAGGAGGACGCCGCGCTCGCCGAGGTCGCCGATGTGATGGAGAACAACGCGCAGGTCGCCTAATGCCGGGTGTTGCAGTCACCGGTCACTAGGGTTGCGCGGGTGACGCTGACCCTGACACCCGAGGAACAGGCCATGCTGGCGGGGGAGCACGGGCCGGCGGTGGCGCTGTCAATGCGCATCGTCACCGAGATCGGTCGAATCCGTGGTGCGACGCAACTCGTCGACATCGATTCGGTGCACATCGACGGCTGCATCTTCTATGGCCAGGCCGGCTTGGACTACGCCCAGAAGATGGTCGAGCTCGGCGGCAGGGTCGCCGTGCCCACCACGGTGAACGTCGGCTCGGTCGACCTGATCCATCCGACACTGGTGCTGCAGAACACCGATCGCGAGAAATGGGTCGCCCAGGGCGGGCGCGACCTCATGCAGGCCTATGTCGACCTCGGGTGCCGACAGACCTGGACGTGTGCGCCGTATCAGATGGATTCGCGTCCCGAGGTCGGCCGCCACATCGCGTGGGCGGAATCCAATGCGATCGTGTTCGCCAATTCCGTGCTCGGGGCACGCACCGACAGGTACGGCGACTTCGTCGATCTAGCCGCTGCGATCACCGGCAAGGCGCCCGCGGGTGGTCTCCATCTCGACGAGCACCGATATGGCGACGTGGTGCTGGACTGCACGTCGCTTTCCGCGGAAACTCTCGCCCTCGATGTGACGTATCCGGTGCTGGGATACCTCGCTGGAGCGATCGCCGGAGTGAGCAACCCGGTGTTCGTCGGATTGCCCGCCGATGTCAGCGAGGACGATCTGAAAGCGATCGGTGCCGCAGCGGCATCCTCCGGTGGGGTCGCACTGTTCCACGTCGTCGGGCGCACCCCTGAGGCACCCACCCTGGAGGTAGCCCTCGGACCGAACACCGATGCGCCCGTGCACCACATCACCGCCCAGCGACTCAACGCCGCACGCCAGGAACTGTCCACCGCCCGGGTCGATCGCCTCGATGCCGTCAGCCTGGGCACCCCGCACGCCTCGGTCGACGAGATCGAGCAGGCCCATGACGCGATCGTCGATTCCGCACCGCTGGCCGACGGTGTCGCGTTCTATATCTCCACCGGCCGATCGGTATTCGCCGAATGCGAACGCCGCGGGCTCATCGCCCCGCTCGAGGAGTGGGGTGTCACCTTCGTGCTCGACACCTGCACCTACGTCACCTCGATCCTTCGGCCCGGCACACGAGCGGTCATGACGAACTCCGGCAAGTGGGCGCATTACGCCCCCGGCAATCTCGGTATCGACGTGGTGCTCGCGACGCTGGAGGAATGCGTGGCATCGGCGACGACGGGGCGCATCACCTGGAACCGGGAGCTGTTCACATGAGCCCGACGATCGACTCCGTGATCACCGGCACCCGCATCACCTCTGGCGAGGCCACGGCGGCAGTGCTGAAGCTCGATGCGCCGGTGTCATTCTGGGGCGGCATCGGCCCCGAAGGCACCATCATCGACGTCCACCATCCCCAGCATGGGGCCACCGTGACCGGGCGAGTTCTGGTGATGCGCACCGGTCGCGGTTCGAGTTCGGGGACGTATGTGCTGGCCGAACTCATCCGCCTGGGCCTCGCACCGGCCGGTATCATCCTCACCGAACCCGACGGCATCATCGCCACCGGTGCGCTCGTGGCCGCTGAGCTCTATGGCACCCAGGTGCCCATCGCCGTGGTGAGTGCGGGCGACTACGACCGGATCGAGGACGGCGAAAGCGTCACCATCACGATGGACGGCGATACTGCATTCATCGCCTCGCAGTGATCGCCTCGCCGTGATCGGGTCTTTGTGTCGTCAGTATTGAAGAAACCTCACGGCCGGGACCCCACACCGCTAGCCTGAGCGAATTCCTGCTTGCCAGCCCGATGGTTTCAAAAGACGTTCCACACACCGGAGAACTCCATGTCGCGCACATCCTCGGCGCTTCTCGTAGGAGCGGGTGCTGTCACGGCGTCCGCGGCACTCACCGTCGCCTTCGCCCTCGGTGCGGCCACGTCCGCAGCACCAGCAGGATCGGACCAGTCGATCGTCCTCGCCGAGGCAGCCTCCACACCGGTGGTCAGCATCCAGGGTGGTCAGGGGCACCCGGCTCGACTGAGGGTGGTCACGACGCGCACGGAGCGTCAGGTCCTCGAACTGGGGGATGAAGGCATCTCCTTCGGTTCGCTGAGTTTCGCGGAGGGCGAGATCCGGTCGAAGCGTCGCGGTGAGGTCATCGGCCGATACGTCTTCCGCGGCCTTGCCCTGGATTCCCTCGAGCCCGGCGGGCTGGAGGATCGCGACATCACAGTGGAATACGCCCTGCCCGATGGGATCATCCTGGTGTCCGGCGTCGTGTCGGCTCCGGGCGGGCTGCCTCCGTCGACCCCGCAGGATCAGGTGATCGTGGGTGGTACCGGGCGATATGCGGGAGCCGGTGGCAGCGTGCGCTACGTGCCCATCGACGACGACGAGCAGCGGGTGATCTTCACGTTCGCGTGGTAGCCCGCCGGTCGAAGTACTCGACCAGGCTCATGTGCGGAACGGTCAGGCCCCACACCACTGCCAGCCCGATCCACAGCCAGGGCGTCAGGGCTGCGAGGGACCCGGTGAACGCGATGGCGATCGCGACGACGACGATCGTGCCCGCCAGCGCCGGGGTGCCCATGAGGGTCACGCGACCGATGCCGGCCCAGGTGATGTCGCCGTAGCGATGCTCAGCCAGCCGGGCGGTGTGGCGCAGCGCGTGCCAGGCGCCGAAGTAGACCGCGAAGGCCAGCAGGGGTGCGGCGAAGATGCCGAGTGCGGCGAGAATGCCCAGGTGCATCGCGGCGATCGGTCGGCCGGTGTGCAGCAGCACGATGATCGATACGACGACCGCCGCGAGGATCGCGATGCGCAGAAGGGTCGTGCCCGGCGCCGACCACCAGTCGCCCAGCGACGGATGCAACGTGGTCAGGGTGGTCAAAGCGGCCGGTGAGGTCAGCGGCAGCACGACCGGGGCACCACCGGCGGCGACGGCGAGCAGGGCTTTGCGCCAGCCGCTGGGGTGGACGGGTTCACCGGTCAGTGTCGCCCACGCCTCGACATCGCCACTACCGAAATGCCACACCGTCATCGCGATGACGACGAGGAACGCCGGGCCGGGTGCGATCAGGATCGCGATGGTCGCGGCTGCGGCGATGGCGAGATAGACCGCGGCCATCCCCAACAGCTTCGCGCCGCGGGGTAGCGCGGGCAGCATCAGGTGATCGACCGCGCCATGCGGAATGCCCACGGCCAAGGCGATGATCGCCGCGACCAGTGCCCAGGCCGGCACCTCGGGGGTCGACGAGGGGACTCGACCCAGGAGGCTGGCCAGGATCGCCAGGCCCGCGGCGGCGGGTCCGGTGAGCAGCACCGCTCGGGCCGCACCGGATGCAGGCAGCCCCCGGGGGGTGGGTGGTGCCTGGGTGACGGTCATGCCCGAGAGACTCACGGCCCCCATCGTCCTCCTCGGGCCGCCTCACCGCATGTCGGCTACAGGACGAACACCCGGATGATGCCGGCGGCGAGGTCGAGCGAGGAATCGACACGCTGCTCATCGACGAAGTTCTGACCCGCCTCGAACCACTGGTCATGAGGCGAGGTCCGGATCGTGTTCACCATGTCGTACATGTACCCGCTGGCATTCATGGCAGCCCCTGGCGACGTATCCGTCGGCCCGGGGTTCTCCAGGCTGTTGGGATCGTAGGTGATCGGGCCCGGGGAGGTGTAGTAGGTCAGCGCGACGAACTCGAAGGAGCCGCGGGAGAGATCGTTCTGATCTGATACCCACAACTGCTGGTTGTCGCCGTCGCCGAGCAGGAACAGCGCGTGATAGGCGAAGTACTCCGCCTTGCACTTGCCGTCGCAGAACTCCTGGATCAAGGTCAGTTGCTGGTCGAAGGGGAGAGTGCGGACATCGAGGGCCGGCCGGCTCGGATCGGCCAGACTAGTGAATCCATCGCTGGGAATGAGGGTGATCAAGTCGTACGAACCCGTCGTGCCATTGCAGACGTTCTGCACGTAGCCGTTGTTGCCACCGGTCCGGTACCAGTCGGCTCCCCACGGCTGGAAGATGATCCCCATGGTGCCGATGGGGAGCCCGGAGATGGAGGAGTTGAAACCGGAATCCGGTCGAATGCACGCGTAGAACCCGACCGAGCATTCCTGGAGATCCGATGTCGAACTGAATGTCCCGTGGGAGCCGCCGTTGCGGCAGGCGCTACCGACCTCGTTGTCGCTCTCGGCGTACGCGACCGGCGGCTCGGACGTCACCCCTCCGGGACCGATGACGAGTGCTGCACCCAGTGCCAGACTCGTGAGCGCCGCAAGGAAAAGTCGCTTGGTCATGATGATTCTCCGGTTCCTTGTCGCGGCTGGTCGGTGAGGCAGTCGAAGCGGACATGATGACTGAAGTCGGTCACTTGATCGAGGCATTCCTCGGCCGTTGCGATGGGCACCTCGTTCCCGGGCTGCGGGACGCAGTGTCGATGAGACATCTGGCTGTCGAAGTCGGAGTACTCGCAGTGAGCCAGGGTCAAGCGGCATCGCGAGTCCTCGCGCAGGCATTCATCTGGAGGCACCAGGGTCATCTCCGGGTGGTGGGTGTAGATGCGCGAGGGGGCGAAGCGGTACGAGGCGAGGACGATGATCGGTTCCTCACCGTCCGGGCAATCGGGATCATCGGCGGGGCACACGTGAGCGACCGCGGTGACCGTTTCGTAGCCATCCGAGATCGGGTCCTCGAGCACGATGTGGCGGGTCTGGTTGAAAACGGGTCCGGCCGGCACTTCAGACGCCGTCGGCTCGTTGGTCGGCGGCGAGGGCTGCGTCGCCGATGTGCAGCCGGCCAGCAGGAGGGCCCCTAGCATAAGGCCTGTGGTGAGTCTTCCCCCGGGGGTCATATCAACACAGTAGTGAGGCGAGATCGGGCGTTGCAACGCCAGAATCGAATTCGATCCCCAAGACCTCGCCGGCCCGGTGATGCAGCACCGGTACTTCCGATTCGGCTGCGGGGCGGGAGCGGGGGTAGTCTCGCCCCTCGTGGCGGAATTCATCTACACCCTGGCCAAGGCCCGCAAGGCGCACGGTGACAAGGTCATCCTCGACGATGTCACCCTGTCGTTCCTGCCGGGCGCGAAGATCGGCGTCGTCGGACCCAACGGCGCCGGCAAGTCGACCCTGTTGAAGATCATGGCCGGCATCGAGACGGTGTCCAATGGCGACGCGATGCTGTATCCGGGATACACCGTGGGCATCTTGATGCAGGAGCCCGAGCTCGATGAGACCAAGACCGTCCTAGAGAACGTCGAAGAAGGCGTCGCCGAGACGAAGGCGATGGTGGATCGGTTCAACGAGATCTCCGCCGCGATGGCCGATCCCGATGCGGACTTCGATGCGCTGATGGCCGAGATGGGCACCCTGCAGGAGGCGATCGACCACAAGGGTGCCTGGGACCTCGATTCCCAACTCGAGCAGGCCATGGATGCGCTGCGCTGCCCCGCCGGTGATGCTGATGTCTCGGTGCTGTCCGGTGGTGAGAAGCGTCGAGTCGCGCTGTGCAAACTGCTGCTGCAGCAGCCGGACCTGCTGCTACTCGATGAGCCGACCAACCATCTCGACGCGGAGAGCGTGCAGTGGCTGGAGCAGCACCTCGAGAAATATCCCGGCACCGTGGTCGCCATCACCCACGACCGGTACTTCCTGGACAACGTCGCCCAGTGGATCCTCGAACTCGACCGCGGTCGCGCCTATCCCTATGAGGGCAATTACTCCACGTACCTGGAGAAGAAGGCCGCCCGGTTGAAGGTCGAGGGGCAGAAGGACGCCAAGCTGCGCAAGCGCCTGACCGACGAACTCGAGTGGGTGCGTTCCAATGCCAAGGCTCGCCAGACCAAGAGCCGCTCCCGCCTGGACCGGTATGAGGAGATGGCCAGCGAGGCGGAGAAGACCCGCAAGTTGGACTTCGAGGAGATCCAGATCCCGCCGGGCCCGCGCCTAGGCAGTGTGGTCGTCGAAGTCGACCACCTCACCAAGGGATTCGGCGACCGGATGCTCATCGATGACCTGTCGTTCACGTTGCCGCGCAACGGGATCGTCGGCATCATCGGCCCCAACGGCGTGGGCAAGACGACCCTGTTCCGGATGATCGTCGCTGCGGCCGAAGGCGACACCGGCGATAAAGCCGTGCTGCCCACCAGCGGTGACATCAAGGTCGGTGACACCGTGAAACTGTCCTACGTCGACCAGTCCCGCGCCGGATTGGATCCGCAGAAGAACGTGTGGGAGGTCGTCTCCGATGGACTGGATTGGATCAAGGTCGGCAACGTCGAGATGCCCTCGCGCGCCTATGTGTCGGCATTCGGATTCAAAGGCCCCGATCAGCAGAAGCCGGCCGGAGTGCTCTCCGGAGGCGAACGTAACCGACTCAACCTCGCACTGACCTTGAAGATGGGCGGCAACCTGCTGCTGCTCGACGAGCCCACCAACGACCTCGACGTGGAAACCCTCGGATCGCTGGAGAACGCACTGCTGGAGTTCCCCGGCTGCGCGGTCATCACCTCCCACGACCGGTGGTTCCTCGATCGCATCGCCACCCACATCCTGGCCTACGAGGGCGATTCGCAGTGGTTCTGGTTCGAGGGCAATTTCGAGTCCTATGAGAAGAACAAGGTCGAGCGCCTCGGCGCTGAGGCGGCCCGGCCGCATCGGGCGACCTACCGCAAACTCACCCGGGATTAGCCCGATGCCCACGGTGCGAATCCCCATCGCCAGACGCTTCTCCGACCTCGATCTGCTCGGTCATGTCAACAACGTCGTGTACTACGACTACCTCCAGGAATCGCGCCTGCGGTTGCTGAAGAGCCTGGGCCGCGAGACAGTGGAGGCTGCACCACTGGTGGTCGCACACCAGGAGATCGACTACATCGCGCCGCTGCCCGGCGGGGTCGAGCCGGTCGTCGTGGAAACCTGGATCGAACGCATCGGCACTTCGTCTTTCACGGTGGGGGCCATCGTCTGGGATTCCGATGACACATTGGCCGCCCGGGCCAGCACGGTGATGGTGTTCTTCGATCCAGCGACCGGCAAGGCAGCACCGATGACCGATCAGGCACGAGCCTGGTTGGCCGCCGGGCTGCACACCCCCGACTCGGGGGAGACGAGCTAGATTCGAGTAGTGAACGGAGGCACCCGTGAGCGGAACAGCCGCTGCGCCCAGTGATGCCATCCTGCTCGGCGAACGCGAAACACGGCTTTTGGAGGCGCACCTGCAGCGTCACCGTCGCTGGAACGACACGGCACATGTGCGCGTGGTGATCTCCTCCGCGGAGAGCCCGTCGCACATCGGTGTGTATGCCGCGCCACCGATGGGTGTGATCAGTTACGTGCAGCTGCCCCTCGCCGGTGCGGGTACGACATCGACCGATGTCACGGTCACTGCTCGTGATATCGCGTTTCACCCCCAGGGTCAGGGACTGACCGGCGTGGTCTTGCCGGTGTCGGGTCCGGGTAAGCCCGAACTGGCGCTCCTGCCTCCCACGGATGGCTGGCATCTGCCGATCCACGGTGTCGCCGGAGATGTGATGCCCACGGTCGAGGCTGCGGTCGCCGAGTTCAAGTCTCGCTCCGTGTCGGTCGTCGACGCCGACGCCTTGGCCGAGGAGATCTGGTCGCGGCCGGTGTTCGGGGGTTTGACGATGCGGATGCTGCACACCGCTCGCCTGCTAGGCATGCTCGGCGCCGATAGTGCCCGCATCGCCGCGTCGACGCGCACCGGGTGGAAACGCCTCACCACTCTCCGCGGGCAGATCTACCAGCGGATCCCCGGTGCGCTGGATCGACCGAAACTCAGCGTCGTCCGCTGATCCACACAGCAGTTTCCGGTGCCACCGTCACGTTGCCGTTCGCGAAGGTCACGGCAGGTGAACTCGCAAGCAGCATCGCATCAGTCGGCCAGGTGATCGGCTCATCACCCATATTGGCCACCACCGTGACCGAGCCGCGTGCGAAGGCGACGACGTCCGGGGGGGAGTCCAGCCACTCCAGTTCACCATCACCGAGGCCAGGTTGATCCTTGCGGATGCGCAGCGCGGATCGATACATCTCCAACGTGGAATCCGCCACCCCGGTCTGCGCGGCCACACTCAACCCAGCGAAGAAGTCCGGTTGGGGAAGCCAGGATTCCTCGCTCGGGCCGAACCCGAAGGAAGGGGTCGTGCCCTCCCACGGAATCGGCACCCGGCAGCCATCGCGGCCGATCACTTCACCGGCGGTGCGCAGAAACGTCGGATCCTGGCGTGCTTCGGCCGGTAGATCGATGACCTCGGGAAGGCCGAGTTCCTCACCCTGATACAGGTATGCCGAACCGGGGAGGGCCAGCATCACCATCGAAGCCGCGCGGGCGCGGGCGAGGCCGCGCTCGAGATCGACGCTGCCATCGGATTCGACCGGTGCGAGCCGCGTGACGTGGCGGCGCACATCGTGGTTGCTCAACACCCAGGTGCACGGTGCGCCGACGGATCCGGCAGTGGCAAGGGAGTGGTCGATCACCTCGCGTAGGTGCGCGGCGTCCCATCGAGTACGCAGGTAGTGGAAGTTGAATGCGGTGTGCAACTCGTCGGGGCGCAGGTACATCGCGTGAGATTCGGGTGTGGGCACGACGACCTCGCCACAGAATGTCCGGGGCGGGTCATAGGAGTTCGCGATGCCACGCCAGGCGCGATATACCTCGTGCACGCCGGGCTGATCCCACTGTGGAAGGACGGGAGTGTCGAGTTCGAGGCTGTACATCCCCGGCTGCTCACCGGACATCGGATAGTCCTCGGTCTTGACCAGGCCGTGGGCGACATCGATGCGGAACCCGTCGACACCACGGTCGAACCAGAACCGCAGCACCCGCTCATGTTCGGCCCATACCTCGGGATCGTCCCAGTTCAGGTCGGGTTGCGTGGTGTCGAACAGGTGCAGGTACCACCATCCGGTGGGATCGCCGCTGGCCGGATCGGGGATCTGCGTCCACGCCAGGCCACCGAACACGCTCAGCCAGTCATTGGGTGGCTCCTGGCCATCGTCGCCGCGCCCGCGCACGCAGTGATACCGGCTCCAGATGCCGGTCCCCGGGGGTGTGGCCAGCGCCTCGACGAACCATGCGTGGGCGCTGGAGGTGTGGTTGGGCACGATGTCGAAGATCACCCGCAGGCCGAGGGCATGGGCGGACTCGATCAGTTTTTCGGCATCGGCGACCGTGCCGAACAGATCATCGACCCGGCGGTAGTCGGCGACGTCGTATCCGGCGTCGTTCTGGGGTGAGGCATAGAACGGGTTCAGCCACAGTGCATCGACCCCGAGGTCGGCCAGATAGGGCAGTCGCGAGATCACCCCGGGCAGATCTCCCATGCCATCGCCGTTGGCGTCGGCGAATGAGCGGGGATAGACCTGATAGATGACGGCGTGGCGCCACCAGTCGTCGGCGAGCATGCGGCGAGCGTATCGAACCGGGCTGCAAGCGATTGCACGAACTCGGCGGTTACCCGACGGTGTAGCGGTATCGCTGGTCGAGGGCTGTGTAACCGGGAACCGAGGGGGCAGTCACCCGGACCGTCACCCGCACCGGGCGTGCGCCGCGCACCCAGATCGCTACCGAGCCGTTCGCACCGCGGATCACCCGACAGTCGACGAAGTCACCCTGCGGTGAGATCGTGCCCTCCGAGCGTGCGCTGCGCAGCACGATCGGTCGGCAGGTGATGGACACGGTGGCCGTCTGTCCGGCATTAGTGCGCACCGGTCCGGGATACACCTGCGTTGTTCCCTGCGGCTTGATCGTCCGCGGTGGTTGCACGAGCGGCACCTGCGGGGTCAGTTCGCCGACGACCGTGACCCGTGCCCGCGCGCGGTTATTGCGCGGGTTGTCATCGGGCTGGGAACTGCTCGCCCGCGCGGTGTTTGTCACGGTTCCGCGAACATTCTCGCCGATGCGGGCACGAATGATGAAGGATGTCGAATCGCCGGGCCGCAGAACCGAATCGACCGTGCAGGTCACGGCGTTGGACTCGTTCGTGCAGCGATCATCGGATCGGTTGGGCATCCAGGTGAAGCCGGTCGGCAACACATCGCGAACCTGCGCATCCGCAGTAGAGCCGGGACCGTTATTGGTCACCGTGAGTCGATAGGTCGCCACCGAACCGGCAGGGATCGTCGTGCGCTTGGCGCGCTTGGTCAGGGCGAGATCAGCGGCGCGCTGGAGCACCGCGGAAGTCTCCGATCGATTATTCGTCCGGTCGACATCCTCGATCGTGCCGGATGCGCGGGCCTGGGAGTTCACCTGCGTGCCCTGATCGGGTGTGTTCGACACGATCGCGATAGTCGGAAGCGTCTCGCCGAACGGCAGCCCGGACTGGGTCACGCAGGTGATGCGTTCACCGGACACCTCGCATTCCCAGCCTTCGCCGGTAACGCGAGGCGGGATCGGTTGGGCGCCACCGTCCTGGTTGATCACCACGCGGATGGGTCCAGGGTCATCGGCCGGGCCGTTATTGCGCACCGACACCTCGGTCCGCCACCGGTCACCTGATTCCAGCAGGGTGGGTCCGAAGTGTGCGACGTCGAGATCGACCACCTCGCGCACCGAATGCGTCACGCTCGTCGTCGCCGGGTCACCCGGTGAAGTCGGGCTCGCCGTGACGGAGTTGGTGATCTGCCCCTCGGCGGTCGTGGCAACAGTGCCCTTGATGGCGATCGGGGGCAGGCTGGCACCGACCGGGAGTTGCGCCGCCGTCTGGCAGGTGACGAGTTGGCCGGTGATCGAGCAATCCCATCCTTCGCCCACGGCGACCACCGGGTCGACGGCATCGGGCACCGCGTCGGAGATCGCCACGCCGACCGCATCGGTCGGGCCGATATTGCCGACCACGATGTCATAGACCACCCCGGCACCGGCCACGATCGCGGCACCATCGTCCACACCGCGCAACTTCTTGGTGGCGGTGAGAGTCGAGAATGGATTCGTCGTGACGTCGACGAACGCCTGGGGCGGGATCGGTCCAGGCGTAGCCGCGGTGACTTCGAGGGTGTTGCGGAATGTGCGGTTCGGTGTCGTCCATGCCGGATTCGTGCGGGCGACGACCTCGACGCTGATCTGCTCACCGACACCAAGAGTGTCCGCTGTGCAATCGACCAGGGCGTCGATCACCGGTGCGCATGCCGCATCACCGGAGACCACGGTGACGGATTCGACCGCGAGGCCCAAGATGCCCAGGTCGTCGAACAGCGAGACATTGCGCGCGACCGATGGGCCGGTATTGCCGACGGTCAAAGTGAATGTCGTCGTTTCACCGGCCAGAACGTTGACCGGCGCTGCGGTTTTCTGCGTCGTGAGAGTGGCGAGGGCGCGCACCGTGATCGGTGCTGTTGCCGCGTTGTTCTGTGGCTGTGCATCCGGCGTCGGTGATGACACCGTGCCGGTGAGTGCGAATGTCGCCGGGGGAGCGACGGGGTCAACGGCCTGCACCTGAAGTGTCAGGGGTGGTGCGGTCGCCCCGGGTGCGAGCGGATCTCCGGCGAAGGTGCATTGCGCCACTTGGTCGACGATGTCGCACTCCCATGGTCCACCGACAGCCGCCTCGAGTTGCAGATCATGCAGGCGGGAGAAGCGAACCGTGATCGGACCGGCATCGACTGAGGGTCCGTTATTGCGGACGGTGAATGTCACCGGCTGGGCCTCGCCGCCGGCGATCAACTCGACCGCATCCGTGGTGGTGAGTGCCAGATCGGCGAGGGACTCGACCGTGATGATGTCGCTCGCCCGATCATTGAGCGGATCGACGTCGATGATGCCGCTGTCGTTGCTGATCACCGCGGTGACGGTCTTGTCCTCGGTCTCGCCAGCGGCCACCGAGATCGGCAGCACGAGATCGCGTACGAGTGATCCCGGGCTCCATGGTTCGTCGAGTTCGTGGGTGCAGGTGATGGTGGCGGGTGCGCTGGTGGCCGTCGCCGTGGCCGGCAGGCATGTCCACTCAGGATCGGTCTGCTCGCCCATCGAGGTGCCCTGAGGGATGGTGATCGTCTGCGTCACGGTGGTCTCGGCCGGGATGATGGCCGGTCCGACGTTGAATGCTCGAGCCGTGACGAGAACCGCCGGGCCGCCTGCGACGGCGCGTCCGGGGTGGGACAGGCTCTCGATGATGTCGATGACCTGTGCCCGATCGGAGGTGTCGGTGGAGGTGTTGTTGCCGGGCACCGGATCGGGTTCCTCGCCATTGACGGTTGCGGTGTTGCTCACGAGTTCATTCGTTGACGGCTCGAGCCGCGCACTGAGGATGATCTTCTCGGCAGATTCGCCTGCGGCGAGCGAGGAATTCAAGGTGCAGGACACCGATGTATCGCAGGTCCAACCCTCGCCATCGACCGACACCAGGGTGAGGTCCTCGGGCAGGGCATCATCGACGCGCACCGAAGTGGCCTGGCTCGGTCCGTTGTTTCGGACCTGCAGCGTGTAGGTCATGACTTCGCCGACTACGGCCTGACCCTCGTGGGATTTGGTGATCGATAGATCGGCTTGGCGAACCACCGTGAAGCTCGCCGAAGCTCGGTTATTCGACGGGTCGGGATCAGTGGTCTCACTCGACACGACGACCGAGTTGCGCAGGGTCGCCCCGGAGATCGCATCGGAGGGTACGGCGACGGTGACGGTGATCGTCGGGGCAGTGTCGTCTGCGGCGAGGCCATCGGTCGTGCATCGCAACATCGCTGATTCACCCGTACACGACCAGCCTGCGCCCTCGGCGGAGATCAAGCCGGCGCCGGCAGGCAGGGTGTCGAGCACCTCGACAGCCGTTGCGCTGCCGGGGCCGAGGTTGCGCACAGAGATCGCATAGGTCGCTGATCGTCCCGCCGTGGCGGTGGGCGGATCGGCAGAACTGACGGCGGCCTTGTCAACCGCGAGATCGGCATCGGTGGAAACCACGGTCAAGGCGACGAGGTTGGACCGCCCAGAGACGGCGAATCCCGATGTCGCCGCGTTGCCGGTGACGGAGAAGTCGTTGCTCAGTTTCGTGTTGTGCGGGGTCGAGGCGTCGACTCGCATCCGATAGCGGATCGACACCGATTCCCCGATGGCCAGCGTTCCGCCGGTCGTCGCATCGGCCCCGTCACCGACTCGCACGATGAGGCGATCGGTGGACAGCGTGACGCGTGGATCGCTATCGGCTAGTTCCAAGCCATCGAGGGTGAGGCTGCCGGGCACATAGGTCGCACCGGCGGGAAGCACATCCGTGATGACAGTGTCGGTCGAGGCGTCACCGTTATCGACAGTGACGTCATTACGCAGGTTCACTGTGTATTCGATCTCGTCCCCGGCGCGCAGCACATCGCCATTGAGGTCGATGCCGGATTTCACCGCTGCGAAGCGTGGTGAGAACAACTCCGTGGAGAAGGTCAAGGCAACCGGGTAGTACTGATCACCTGTCGAGGATGCCTGGAACCGGGCGCTTGTCGCATCATTCGAGATCCGACCCGTTGCGTCGACGATGCCAGCGTCGAAACCGAGTTGGTTGCGGTAATCCGGTGTCTTGCCCGCCAGGTGTCCGCCCTGGGTGGTGACGGCGGAGTTGAAGAAATTCGAGGTGGGACGCACGGAGTCTCCGAGAGCCCGGCCCTCCAGGGTGAACTGGTCTCCCGAGATTCCCAGGTCTCCCTCATAGGCCACGACACCGAGAGCGGTGCGCACCGGACCACTCGGTGGGGTGCGGAATCCCGAGACATCGATGGTGGCGGGGGAGCCTTTGGTCACACTGACCAACCCATCGAAGACGCTAATGGCCCGAACTGGCTCGGTGGAGTCCGCATAGACGACGATGAGCGACCAGCCGGCGAAGTGATTGACGCCGGTGTCGGCTGCGACGTTCGCGATGGTGTAGTCACCGACCCCGCTCTCTGCGACGAGGGCGGTGATGTCGGCATAGGCCGAATACGTCTTGTTCGCACCCGTCGTCGAGATCGTGGCGACCTCATCGGCCTGGAGATCGCGATATTCGTTATCGCCGGGCACCTGGATCTTGATCGAGCCTGCACCGGAGGGAACGTTGCCTCGTGCTTCGTTTCCGGAAGCGCCTGCGCCCCAATATAAACCAGCGAACAGCACGGGTGCTTCCGCGGGGAAGCCGAGGGTGGCGGTCGAAGAAGTGGTGGTCGTGGGGTCGTCGTCGATATCGACCCGAACCATAGAAAAGTTGTTGTTGTTCAGTCTCGATCCTGATCCCTGCTGGGATGTGATGCAGGCTGACGCGCTGGTCGGGCAGGTCATCAACGTATTACCGGTGAGGATCAGATCCCCGGCGACGTTGACGGTGAACCGCTCCGGGAACGTGCTCGTCGGTGAAACGTTCACGTCGGTCGGGTCCACGCCTTCAGCCGCAGTGGCCGATGTCGCCATGAGCCCGAGGGTGAGCGTTGTCGCGGAAGCGATCGATAGCAGGCGAAGGGCGGATAACCGAACAGCGGCACGGGATTGCGATCGTGGCATGTGCTGACGTTAGCGCGTCATGTTGAAGGCAGATGGTTGATCATCGCTTGTGCAGCCGAGCTGAGATAGCTCCACAGTTCCGCTTCGTCAACGGGATCCATCTTGCGCGCGTCAACGGCGGCGCGCATGTGCGCAAGCCATCGATCACGGGCATCAGGATCGATGACATAGGGCGCGTGGCGCATGCGCAGTCGCGGGTGGCCACGTTCGTCGGAATAGGTCGTCGGGCCGCCCCAGTACTGCTCGAGGAACATCCGGAGTCGTTCTTCAGCCGGGCCGAGATCGGCTTCGGGATACATCGGGCGCAGCACCTCATCGGCGGCGACGCCGGCATAGAAGTCGTGGACGAGGGCGGTGAAGAACTCATGCCCGCCGAATCGCTCATAGGGGCTCACAGCGGAATCGCTCACCCCTCCATTGTGAACGGGACGGTGATCGCTGCACATCCGGGGCGATGTCAGAGGGGCCCTCTAGGTTCACCGGTCAGGAGGGGATAGCCGATGAATGACAGGAGGTGTCCACCATGGGACGGATGGAACGACGAAGTATGCGTGCGCAGGTCAAGCGACAGATCGCGGTGCAGGGGGTGGCGGTGACGGCGGATTCGCTGCGGCTGGCCGAGCAGGACTGGCCGGTGCACTACACGGTGGGCCTAACCCGCCTCGAGGGTCACCCGGAGATCGTCGTGGTGGGCGAATGCGACGACTGCGCCGAGCGGATGCTGCGCGGCGCGGCCGATGTGGTGCGCCGGGGCACCCGATTGGCGCCGGGTTGGGGTCTCACCCTCGAAGGTTGGCTGCATGTCCTCATCGAGGTCGAGCACCCCGAGCTGCTGCTTGCCGCCCAGGACATCTACCGCATCCCGGGCGGCCCGCCCGTCACGGCCCTCCAGGCGATCGGCACGGACGAATACGGCGAGCTGCCCTGGGAATCGGGGATCGGCAGCGAGTTGATGCTCGGCCCAGCTCCGCTGCCTAGCCGTTGACGCCTTCGAGCACGGTGCGGAAGTCGACCGTCGCGTCGATGCTGCATAGCAATGCCAGTGTTCCCATCACCGCACGGTGTTCGAGCAGGTAATCGGGTGGGAAGCGCAGCTGGTTGACACCCTGCAATGCGGCGACCGGGTCCTGCCAGGCCTGCGAGCGGGTCTGCAGCCACTCGCGGCTGAACGTGAACTCCGCGCGGGTGTAGGGCCGGGTGTCGACGTCGAGCAACCCCATGAGCTGTTCGGTCGTCGTCGATTCGGCGATCAGGCCTGCCGCGATCCAGGCATCACGCACCGCATCGAACTGATCGTCGACGGCGAGCAGCATCGTGTCGGTGAACAGGTGCGTGAACAGTCCGGCATCGGCTGCGATGCTGCCGAAGTCGAGGACAGCGAGTCGGTCGTCATCGAGCAAGCGGAAGTTACCCGGATGCGGATCGGCGTGCGTAGCACCCACCAGCCGTGGTGACCAGAACGCGAAGCGGGCCAGTGCGCGCCCCGCGGCATTGCGTCGTTCGCCGGGCAGGTCCACCAGGCCCGTGAACGGAGTTCCGTCGATCCATTCGGTGACCAGGATCGTCTCGGTCGAGAAGACCACCCGAGGCACGACGATGCCCTCGTCTTGCCACCCCTCGCGGAAGCGTTCCTGCCAGGCGGCCTCGCGGGTGTAATCCAATTCCTCGGTCAACCGCGCGGCGTGCTCGTCGACCAGCGCGCGCACATCCAGGTTCGGCAGCAGTCTGCCGACGAGGGGTGCCATCGCCTTCAACTGCACCATGTCCGACTTCACCACCCGCGGGGCGTCGGGGTACTGCACCTTGATGGCGACCGCGGTGCCATCGGTCCACACGCCGCGATGGACCTGGCCGAGGCTGGCTGCTGCGATCGCCTCGGGCTCGACCTCGACACCATCGGGCAGTTGTGCCAGCACCTTGGTGATCTTCGACAGCGGCTGGGGCTTGGCATCCTCGTACAACCGGGTGAGCGAGGCGAGTTGCTGGGCCTGCTCGGGTGGCAGGGCGGAGGAGAACACCGCGAGGGACTGACCGAACTTCAACGCCGGGCCACGCGCCTTGGCCAAGGCGGTGGTGAGGGCCTCGACCGACGCGGCGGTGGCCTTGGCGTAGGCGGCGTCGCGATCGGCCCCGAACGCCGCGGCGGTCGCCGCACCGGCCATCCGAGCGCCGGCATTGACCGGGACGGACGCCAGTGAGGCCGCTCGTGAGATCAGGCCCATGTGAGTGTCGCCCTCGCTTCAGGTGAGTCGTGTTGGGAACAGTTCGTATTTCGACGGTACGTGATCCTCAAGACTGCGTGGTGGTCAGGGCGGTATGGGACTCGGCCTCGTCGACCATGTGCTGGGCCATCCCCGGGAAAACGAACCGGTGGAACGGGGCCACCGACCACCAGTAGGCGTGTCCGGACAGCCCCTTGGGATAGAACACCGCACGTTGCCGCAGGACGCTGCCGCCGCCCTCGCGTGGGTCGATGGTGAACTCCAGCCAGGCCTTGCCCGGCATCTTCATTTCCGCGCGCAGTCGCAGCAGGTGCGGGGGCTGGCGTTCCTCGACGCGCCAGAAGTCGACGATGTCGCCAACAAGGAGTTGATCGGGATCGCGGCGCCCGCGCCGCAGGCCCACGCCACCGACGGCGCGGTCCATCACACCGCGGACCTCCCACAGCATCCGCGCGCTGTACCAGCCGTGTTCGCCACCGATGCGCTCCACCGCCCGCCACACCTCCTCGGGTGAGGCATCGGTCTCGACGGCGCGCACATCGGTGTACAGCGTGCCGCCGGCCCAGTCCGGATCGGTGGGCAGCGGATCGCTCGGGGTCCCCGGATAGGACGCCGATGACCAGCGAGTGGCGACGTCGGCTTCGCGGACGCGCTTGAGTGCCAACTCCACGGCCTTGTCGAATCCGATGAGCCCCTCGGGGGGATCGGGGATCCAGCGCGCGATGTCGTGCTCGCGGCACACCGCGTCGTGGCGCAGAGACTTCACGAGCGGTCGAGCAAGGCGCACCGGAACGGGAGTGACGAGGCCGACCCAGTGACTGGACAGGCCGGGGGAGAGCACGTTGATCGGCAGGATGATGCGCTTGGGCAGCCCAGCGACAGCCGCATAGCGGTGCATCATCTCCTCATAGGTCAACACCTCAGGGCCCCCGATGTCGAAGGCACGACTGACCTCCGGCGGCATCTCGGCTGAGAGCACCAGATAGCGGAGCACATCACGAATGGCGATGGGTTGTGTACGGGTGCGCACCCAGCGGGGGGTGATCATCGCGGGTAGGCGCTCGGTCAGATAGCGCAGCATCTCGAATGATGCGGAGCCCGAACCGATGATCACCGCAGCACGCAGGGTCGTGGTGGGTACGCCGGAATCGTGCAGGATGCGACCCACCTCATCGCGGGATCGCATATGCGGGCTCATCTGATCCGCCGGGATGTCGGGGGCGAGCCCGCCGAGATAGACGATGCGCCCGACCTCCGCTGCCGATGCAGCATCGGCGAAGGTCTGCGCGAGGCGACGTTCCTCCTCTTCCAACTGCGCACCATGCTGCAGCGAGTGGAGCAGGTAGTAGGCGACGTCGACGTCTTTCATCGCCTCGGCCATCGCCTGCGGATCACCCGCATCACCGGTGATGACCTCGATGTCGTCGAACCAGGGCAGATCCCGCAGGCGCTCGGGGTGACGAACCAGGACCCGCACTCGTCGACCGGCTTCGAGAAGTCGGGGAATCAGTCGACCCCCCACGTATCCGGTGGCACCGGTGACCAGGCAGAGACGGCTCATGTGTCCAGTGTGGGGCCTGAAGAGCGCCTCGGCATCTCGTCGATCTGGATGATCTGCTGGGGAACGTCGATCCCGTGGGTGTCGAACGCCGCTTTCATCGCGCCCCGGACATCGCGGATCACCGCATACTGATTGGGTGGGCGGATCCGCCCCATGATCCGCACGGTGATGGCATCGCCCGCGACGGCTTCCACGCCGCCGAAGTACGGCGCTTCGAGCAGGTCGCCCTGGGGTCCCTGCGCGTCGTACATGCGGGTGCCCTCGGCGTTGACCACATCGCGCAGCTGATTCAAGTCGGTGTCGAATGCCACGGGCATGTCGAGCAGCACATACGTCCAGCCCTGGGATTGATTGGCGACGTATTGCATCTGGCCGTTGCGGATGTACCAGACCGTTCCATAGAAGTCGCGGATGCGGGTGTAACGCAGGGCGACCTCCTCGACGACACCGAGGACCTGGCCGGTGTCCACCACGTCGCCCACGCCGAGTTGGTCTTCGAAGATCATCGAGATTCCGGCGAGGTAGTCGGCGACGAGTGTCTGCGCTCCGAAACCGATCACGATTCCCGCTACACCCGCGCTGGCAAGAATGGGGGTGACGTTGATCCCGATGATCGCGAGGATCGTGATGACGGCGACCGTCCAGATGATGATGACGGCGGCACTTCGTAGCAGGGTGCCGAATGCCTGTGCGCGCTGCGCGGTGCGTTCTTGAAGTGCCTCGGCGATCATCTCATCGGGATCGTCCATCTGCGAGCGATTCGCGATCTGCTTCTGCGGTGCCCTCGTGATGGTGCGGCGAACGAATGCCCGGATGGCCTTGGAGATGACGATGTGAGCGATGAGTGCGACGACGACGATGATCGCGATGCGCACGACCTCGTCGAAGGGAATGACTTCGAGGGCCGTCGAGAACTGTTCGATGATCGAACTGTCGTCGGTACTGTCCATGGCAAGTGCCTCCGGCTAGTCGGCGGTGTTCAGCCCCGTCCATCGTGCGGCGAAGGCCACGATATCGGCTGACTCCTCGACCGCCCGCGAGATCGATCGCATGCCGTGTCCCACATCGCCCTCTGCTCGGATCACGATCGGTCGAGTCCCGGAGGTCGCATGCTGCACGGCCGCGCACATCTTGCGGGCGTGCATCGGATCGGTCCGCGTGTCGTTATCGAATGCGACGAACATCGTGGCGGGATAGTCGGTTCCCTCCACGACGTTGTGATACGGCGAGTAGTCGATCAGCCAACCGAATTGCTCGGGGTCGTCGGGATCCCCGTATTCGACCGTCCACGTCGGCCCGAGCTCGGAGGTGGTGTAGCGGATCATGTCCAGCAGGGGGGCGACGCACACGACGGCGTTGAACAGGTCCGGGCGCTGAGTCATCGCCGCACCGACCAGCAAGCCGCCATTCGAGCCACCGTTGATCGCCAGTTGCTCGCGCGTCGTCCAGCCGTTTGCGATCAACCACTCAGCAGCGGCATGGAAGTCATCGAAGACATTCTGCTTCTTGCTCAGCATCCCGTCGCGATGCCACTGCTCGCCTTCCTCGCCACCGCCGCGCAGGTTCGCGATCGCCCAGACTCCACCGGCCTCGACCCACGACAGGATCGTGGCGGAATATCCCGGCGACATCGGGATGCCGAACCCGCCGTAGCCGTAAAGGATCGTCGGGCGGGGCTGATCGGGTTCGGCCGTGGGCGAGATGACGAACATCCGAACCGGTGTGCCATCAGCACTGGTATAGGTGACCTGCCGTGAATGCACAGTCGGCACATCGACAACACCCGGCGGGGTGGCATACACCTCGAGGCTCATCGTGCGTGCATCGAAGGAATAGATGGTCGGCACCGTGGTGTGATCGGTGTAGACGAGCCAGACCACCGGCCCACCGTCGGGGCGCTCCACCGGGCCCATCACCGTGCCGGCACCGGGCAGTTCGACCGTGTGCACCAATTCGCCCGTGTCGAGATCGTGCACGCTCAGTTCGCTTACGACATGGCGGGTGCGCACCAGCAGCAGGAATGGGCGCATGAGTTCGGGTCCATCGAGGATCGCGAATCCATCGATGACGGCTTCGGCGTCTTCGGCGATCAGATCGCGCCAGTGCTCGGACTGCGGCTGCGATGGCTCGGTGACGCAGATGCGCCCGCGCGGCGCATCGAGATCGGTCGAGACATAGAACATGCCGTTGCGGCCGATGTCGATTCCCGTCTGGGCGTCGACATCACCCTGGACGAGGGTGAACGCTGGTGCCTGCGGTGTCGATGTCGACAGATCCGCGATCCACAGATCATTGCGCGGCTCGGTGCCCTCCGATGACGACACCTGCAGCCAGCGGCCATCGCGGCTGACCTCGACGCCGTAATAGTTCGTCATCGTCATCCCCGAACCGAACACGAGGACATCGGTGTCGGGATCGGCGCCGACGGTGTGCAAGAACACCCTGCGGTGGAAGTTGACCTCGCTGTCGGGCAGCACCTCCGGCGGCAACCGCCGCACGTAATAGAACGCCTCGCCTCCGGGCAGCCAGGCGATCGGGGAATACCGGCAGCGATCGATGGGACCATCGATCACCTCGCCGGTCGCGACGTCCATGACGTACACCACCGATTCCTCGGTGCCACCGACGCTGATCTGATAGACGATCCGGTCGCCCTCCTTGCTCGGCTGCCAGGCGTCGAGGGTGGTCACACCATCGGGGTCGAGTGCGATGGGGTCGATGAGGACCCGCTCGTTGTCGCTGCCCGGGTCGATCGTGTAGAGCACGGCGAACTGCTGGCCGGGATCGCGCCGGAGGAAGAATCGGCGCTCGCCGCGAAAATAGGGAGGCGAGATCGTGCCCGAACCCATGAGCGCACCGATGCGGTCGGCGAAGGCATCGCGCATCGACCACGAATGCTGCTCGGCCGCGAATAACTCAGCCTGCGCAGAGCGCCACGCGGTCGTGCGCTCGTCCGCGGAGTCCTCCAGCCAGCGGTAGGGATCGGGGACCTCGCGCCCATGCAGGGTCTCAACGAGATCGAGGCGTGGAGAGTTGGGATAGGTGGATGCGTTCACGTTCTCGACCCTAACCAGTGTGCGTGCCGGTGCGCTCAGCGGTGAGCAGGTGCTCCTTGACCTCAAGGCCCCAGTGATAGCCGCCGAGGGATCCGTCGGTGCGGATCACCCGGTGGCAGGGGATGGCCAGTGCGGTCGGATTGGCACCGCACGCATTGGCCACCGCGCGCACCGCCTGAGGTTCGCCGATGGCTGCGGCGACCTCGGAATACGTGCGAGTCTCACCGGTGGGAATCTCGCGCAAGGCCGACCAGACGCGCGCCTGGAACGCGGTACCGGTGACGAGCATCGGCAGATCGGGTGCGTCGACACCGTCGGCGATCGCCGTGAGTGCGCGCATCACATCGACCATGGCATCCTCGTCACGCACGAGGGTCGCACCTGGGAATTCCGAGAGGGTCGGTTCGAGCAACTGCGTCGAGTCCCCGATAACGACACGGCAGAGTCCACGTGGGGATGCGATGGCGATGATGTCCCCGATCTGCGATGGCGTGACCGACCACAGCAGCACATGAGCGGGAGCGCCAGCCGCATAGTCCGAAGGTGTCATTCCCAACCGACGCGCGGTCTCCTCATAGAACGCCCGCACCGACCCGTAACCGGCGTCGTAGATCGCATCGGTGACGTTCGCCGTGGAGCGGAGGGCCATTCGGGCTGTGTCGGTGCGCACGCAGCGGCCGTAGTCGACCGGTGTGGTGGCGAGCACCTCTGCGAAGTCACGTTGCACCTGGCGCACGCTGCACCCGGCGATGGTGGCCAGATCCGCCAGACGCATCGGGCCACCGACTTCGTGCATCGCCCGGCAGGCCCGTGCCACGCGCTCGGTCGCAGCGTCGGATGGAGGTTGACTCACGGGGACACCGTAGGCGTCACCGCTGAGTTCGGGCACTCCGATTCGCGCCATCCCGATTCCGCGTTGGTCGCTGAGGTGGCAGCCATTTTGGCGATTAGTGAGGCAGATGGCAGCCGTTCCGGCGACCAACGGCGGAAGGCTCTAGGGTGGCCCGATGGGGCAACTTCACGATCTCACGGCCCTCGAGCAGGCGGCGGCGATTCGCGCGCGTGAGGTCAGTGCGGTCGAACTCACCGAGCACTACCTGCGTCGTGGTGACAGCCTCGGCGCCGCGGTGGGCGCTTTCATCACCGTGACCCCCGAGACTGCGCTCGAGCAGGCGCGAACCGTCGATGACCTGGTCTCATCGACGAACGATCTGTCGAATCTGTCGGCACTGGCGGGCGTCGTCTGCCCGACGAAGGACCTCAACCAGGTCGCCGGAGTGCGATGCACCTTCGGATCGAAGGCCCTGCAGATCACCGCGACCGCCGATGACAACGTTGTTGCGCGCATGCGTGCCGAAGGGCTGGTCTTTACGGGTACGACGAACACCCCGGAGTTCGGGCTGCCCTGCTACACCGAGAACGACATCGCACCCGCTGCGCGCACACCGTGGGATCTCACCCGATCCGCGGGAGGTTCCAGCGGTGGAGCGGCCGCGGCGGTCGCGGCGGGGCTCGCACCAATGGCCCAGGGATCCGATGGCGGTGGCTCGATCCGGATTCCGGCCAGTGTCTGCGGGCTGGTCGGCATCAAACCCGCGCGTGGTCGCGTGTCCAACGGCCCCCTGCCCGAAGGTCTGGGTGAACTCGCGGTGCAGGGCCCGATCGCGCGGACGGTGCGCGATGCTGCCGCTCTGCTCGATGCGATGGCCGGTGGCTATCCCGACGATCCGTTCGTCGCGGCGCCACCGAATGAATCGTTCCTCTCCGCGGCAAACCGCGAACCGGGCACGCTGCGCATCGGCTGCTACCGATCACCGGTGATCGCCGACACGCAGGTGCATCCGGACTGCATCGACGCCTATGAACGCACTCTCGCCCTGCTCGCCGAACTCGGGCACGTGATCGAGGAGATCGAACCGCCGTTCGGTCATCAGGCGGTCGAATCCTTCGAAGCCCTGTGGTCGGTCGGTGCCGCCAGCATTCCGATCCCGCCGGATCGAGAAAGCGAACTCCTCCCACTCACCCGCTGGTTGCGCGGACGCGGCCGTGAACTGTCGGGCACCGACATCACCCGTGCACTCGCGGTGACGCGCTCGGTGGCACGTGCTGCGATCGTGGCCACGGCCGGTTACGACGTCATCGTCACCCCGACGCTGGCCCAACCCCCGGCGGTGATCGGGAGTATCCGCAACGATGCTGACCCCGCAGCCGACTTCGAAGCGCAGAAATCCTTCACCCCCTTCACCGCGCCCTACAACATCACCGGGCAGCCGGCGATGACCCTGCCATTGCACCGCACCGACAGCGGGCTGCCGATCGGCACGCAGTTCATCGGGCGACCCCGCGATGAGCGAACACTGATCACCCTCGGCGCCCAGTTGGAACAGGCTCATCCCTGGCTGGGTTGGGTCCCCGAAATATGGGGCGAGAGCCTAGGGTGATCGGCGTGGTCGAACACCTCCTGCCCGATCCTCCCGATCTGCATGAACTCGCCCACGCCTACGGAGTCGCCACCGAGTACTTCGGCCAGGACGGTCAGCATGTCGTCGTCTCACGTGACGTCATCGCCGACGTGTTGCGATCACTCGGAGCTGATCCCACCGATGAGGACACGATCGCTGCGTCCCTGGAGCAGCGGCACCTTAGAGATTGGCGACGCACGCTGCCACCGGTCTTCATCACCATCGCCGGTCAGGACCGCACGATCTGGGTGCATCTTCCGCACGGGGAATCCGTCGTCGTCGATGTGGTGGCAGAGGATGGCAGCCTCCGGGCGTTACCGCAGGTGGATCGCTGGATCGAACCGCGCGAGATCGATGGGGTGCTCACCGGTGAGGCGAGCTTCGCGATCCCCGCTGACCTGCCGCTGGGATGGCACACGGTTCGCGCGCATCTGGCCGATCGCACCGTCGAATCCCCGCTCGTGGTCACACCGGCCCGGTTGGATCCACCCGCCCTGCGCGCCAAGGAACGTATGTGGGGATTCATGGCGCAGTTGTACTCGGTCCGGTCGCGGGATTCGTGGGGGATCGGGGACCTCGCCGACCTGACCGACCTGGCGACCTGGTCGGCACATGAACTCGGCAGCGACTTCGTCCTGATCAACCCACTGCATGCGCCGGCACCGGTCACACCGATGTCGGCGTCGCCGTATCTGCCCGCGACCCGGCGCTTCACCAACCCGATCTATCTACGTATCGAGGGCATCGCCGAATACGGAAACCTGAAGGGTTCGCAAGTCAAAGCGATCCGACGACTCGCCAAGGCTGCACGACGTGTCGATGGCGGTCTGCTCGATCGGGATGCGAGCTGGGCGGCCAAACGCGAAGCACTGGACATCGTGCGCACCGTGCCATTGACCCCCGGCCGGCAGGCTGCCTACGACGCCTATGTCGCATCGCAGGGCAACGGTCTTGTCGATACGTGCACCTGGGCGGCGATCGCGGAACGACTCGGGCCGACATGGCGTGACTGGCCGCGGGGTTTGCAACATCCACGATCTGGCGAAGTGGCGCGATGGCGCACCGAGCACGCCGATGATGTGGAACGCCACCTGTGGATGCAGTGGCTCCTCGATGAACAACTGCAGCGGGCGCAAATGCAGGCGGTGCGTGCCGGAATGGCCATCGGTGTCATCCACGATCTCGCGGTGGGATCGACCTTCGACGGCTCCGACGCGTGGGCGCTCCGGGATGTGCTCGCCCGCGGGGTCAGCGTCGGTGCGCCCCCGGATATGTACAACCAGCGCGGGCAGAACTGGGCACAACCCCCATGGCATCCCGATGCGCTCGCCGACGCGGGGTTCGTTCCCTATCGAGACATGCTGCGCACGATCTTGCGCAATGCCGGAGGGGTGCGCATCGACCACGTGATCGGCCTGTTCCGCATGTGGTGGATCCCCGAGGGCCGCCCGGCGGATCAGGGAACCTACGTGCAGTTCGATCACGATGCGCTCCTCGGCATCCTGGCACTCGAAGTGCATCGAGCCGGTGCGGTCGTCATCGGTGAAGACCTCGGCACCGTCGAGCCGTGGGTGGCGGACGCACTGCGCGAACGGGGCATCCTCGGCACGGTGATCTCGTGGTTCGAACGCAATCCGGACGGATCGCTTCGGCCACCGGAGCACTGGCGCCGCGATGCGCTCGCGAGCGTCACCGTTCACGATCTGCCGCCCACGGCCGGATATCTGACCGGCGAACACGTGCGGTTGCGCGATGACCTGGGACTGCTCAGCCGGTCACGAGCCGATGAGGAGCAGTCTGCGGCCCGCGAGCTTGGCGAATGGGGCGCCCTGCTACGGGAGCGGGATCTGCTGACCGGAGATGAACTCGACGATTGGGTGGTCGCTCTGCACGGACTGGCCGCGACCTCGCCGGCGCGACTCATCGGTGTCGCGTTACCCGACGTGACCGGGGAACGGCGGGCGCAGAACCAGCCCGGGACCGATCAGGAGTATCCGAATTGGCGAATTCCCCTCGGTGATGCGCGCGGGCGTTCGGTCATGCTCGAGGACGTCACGAAGGCGCCACTCCTACGTCGGATCACAGCGGCGGTAGCAGGACCGGTCGACTAGGCTGAATCTCGTGAATGGATTCCTCACCGCATTGGTCGCCATGTCCCAACCCGGCCTCGATGGGTTGCAGGCCCCCTGGCCCTACAGTCCGCTGATCGCCCTCGGCCTGTTCGTCGGCATCCCACTGGCGGTGTTCGCGCTGGTGATCCTGGCCGTCTACGGCACGTCGTGGACCCGGTCGGGCCGGTCGAACGGGGAGCAGTCGGATGAGCCGACCTGGATGAGCAGTCCCGCCGCGAGCATGACCCCACCCGCGGGCCCGGGGGCGCAGTTGCCGGCCGGCTCTGGTGACTCCTCGACCGAGCAGGGCGGCAGTAGTGCCCGCTGGTGAGACCCTCAGCGCCGGGCAGCGAGCCGAACTGCAGCGCGCGCTGCGGGTTGCCGAAGAACAGTCCGGACTGGCGTTCAGCCTCTATGTCGGTCCGTGGGAGGGCGGCCGCGCCGGTGCGCAGGCATTGCATGCGCAGGTGAGCAATCCCGACTACACGGTGCTCATCGCCGTCGATGCCCCATCGCGATCGCTGGAGATCGTGACCGGCCGACAGGCCCGCATCGCGCTGGATGACCGCGCGTGCGCTCTCGCATCCATGTCGATGACGTCGTCGTTCGCCGCGGGGGATCTTGCCGGAGGCATCCGCGATGGACTCGCGGTCCTCGCCGAACACGGCCGGCGCACCCGAGTCGAATGGGTCGACCACCCCTAACGAGGACTTTTCGGGGGCTCAGGCGTCGGCGGTGCGGGCCCGCATGGCCCGCAGCACCCCATCGCGACCTTCGAGCACAAGCCGCCGCAGTGCCGGATTGAGATCGTCGCGCGCGAGGAACGCGTCCGTTGCGGCAATGGTCTCGTCATCGACCAGCAGAGCCGGATACAGGCCCATCGCAATCGACTGGCCCATCTCCATCGTCTGGCGGTTCCATGCATCGACGACTTCGGCGAAGAATCGATCCCGATACGGCGTGAGCAACTCGACCTGATCGGGCTGGACGAAACCGGCGATGGTCGCATCGAGCAGGGCGTTGGGCAGATCGGTGCGCTCCATCGCATCCGCCCATGCCAGCGCCTTCGCCTCGGGCGAGGGCCGGGCAGCACGCGCCAGTGCCGCCTGGCGACGCCCGGTGGCGGTGTCATCGCGTTCTAGTTCGGCTTCGATGCGGTCGAGTTCGGCCCGTCCTGTCGCGGTCAGCCGCTGCAGCAGGCTCCAGCGCAGATCAGCGTCGAGAGTAAGCCCGGGTAGTTCGAGATCCCCGGACAGGATCGCCTCGATGAAATCCAGGTGCTCACTCGACGTCGCGCTCGCGGCGAAGGACCGCATGAACGCCAACTGTCGATCCGATCCCGGCTCCGCGTCGGCGAGCCAACCGCGTAGGGCATCGGCGAGACGAAGCTGATACTCGTCGCGATGTTCGGGTGCGGCATACAGGTCGATGGCCAGACGCACCTGGCGCAGCGTCTGCTGAACGACGCTGATTTCACTCTCGCGAGGCAGACCGGAGATCACCAGATCGAGGAAGTCCCCGGTGGAGACCTCGCCGTCGCGCGTCATATCCCACGCAGCCCCCCAGATGAGCGCGCGTGCCAGGGAATCGTCCAGATCCCCGATGTGATCGACAGCGGTGCGCCACGACCGATCATCGAGGCGGACCTTGGCGAAGGTGAGGTCATCGTCGTTGATGAGCAGCAGATCCGGTTGGCGTGCCCCGATCACCGCGGGCACGGGTGTGCGCTCGCCGACGACGTCGATCTCGATGCGTTCGCGGCGCTTGAGTCCCTCGGGTGTGCGGTCGTACAACCCGATGGCGATGCGATGGGATCGCAGCGTCGGCGCCACGCCTTCGGGACTTGCCGGTGGATGCTGCACGATTGCGAGGTCGGTGAACCGGTTGTCCTCGGTGGTGAAGTCGGCCGTGAGCAGGTTGACGCCGGAGGTCTGCAACCACTCGTGAGTCCACTCCGATAGGTCGCGGCCTGATGCAACTTCTAGTTCGGTCAGCAGATCCTGCAATTGCGTATTTCCCCAGGCGTGCTTGGTGAAGTAGGCGATCAGGCCCTGGACGAATTCCTCCTCACCCACCCACGCGACGAGTTGGCGCAATGCGGAGGCGCCCTTCGCATAGGTGATGCCATCGAAGTTCACCCGCACCGAATCCAGATCGACCATGTCGGCGGCGATCGGGTGGGTGGAGGGAAGTTGATCCTGGCGGTATGCCCATGCTTTGCGCAGATTGGAGAACGTCGTCCACGCATCGGTGAATCGCGTGGCGTTGACATTCGCGTGGTGGGCGGCCCACTCGGCGAAGGATTCGTTGAGCCACAGGTCATCCCACCAGGTCATGGTGACCAGATCACCGAACCACATGTGGGCCATCTCGTGCAGGATCGTGTTGGACCGCTGCTCGTATGCAGCATCGGTGACCCGGCTGCGGAACACGTAATCCTCGAGGAAGGTCACACAGCCGGCGTTCTCCATCGCCCCAGCGTTGAACTCAGGCACGAACAGCTGGTCGTATTTTCCGAACGGATAACCGATGCCGAACAGATCCTCGAAGAACGCGAAGCCGGCCTTGGTGAGTGCGAAGATCTCGTCGGCATCGAGGTGGCTGGCCAGCGACGATCGGCAGAACACACCGAGCGGATAGGTCCCGAACGAGCCGGTGTAGGAGTCGCGTTCGACGTGATAGGGCCCGGCGACCAGTGCGGTGATATAGGTCGACATGCGCGCAGTGGCGGAGAAGTCCCAGCGCGCGACACCGTCACCCACCGCGACTGGCTCGGGGGTTGCGGCGTTGCTGACGACCTGCCAGTGGTCCGGTGCCGTGACGTGAAGGGTGAAGGTCGCCTTGATGTCGGGCTGCTCGAAGCAGGCGTACATACGTCGGGCATCGGCGGACTCGAACTGCGTATACAGGTACACCTCGTCATCGACGGGGTCGACGAAGCGATGCAGGCCCTCACCGGTGCGCATGTAGGAGCATCGGGCTTGCACGATGAGCACGTTGGCCGGCTCCAGCCCGGGCAGGTGGATGCGGGCACCATCGAACACCTCGGCGGGGTCGAGATCACGGCCGTTGAGGTTGACCGACGTCACCTCGGGTGCGATGAGGTCGATCCAACTATCCGACCCTGGCTCGCTGCAGGTGAACGCCACGGTGGTGATGCTGGTGAAAGTGTCCGGACCGGTGGTGAGGTCCAGATCCACGTCATAGCCATCGACGGCGATGACCGATGATCGGGCGGCGGCTTCGGCTCGGGTGATGTTCTCGCTGGCAGGCACTGCTCCATCCTGTCACGAGCTATCCCAGCCAGGCATGAGCAAGCGCGACGGGCTCGGTACCGTCTGCTGGGTGACGTCCTCTGCGATCCCCACCCCTGTCGATTTCTGGTTCGATCCGATCTGCCCCTGGGCCTGGTTGACCTCCCGCTGGGTCCTCGAGGTCGAGCAGGTCCGACCGATCGAGGTGCGCTGGCACGTGATGAGCTTGGCCGTGTTGAACGAGGGTCGTGAGATCCCGCAGGAGTATGCGGACTTGATGGCCAAGGCATGGGGACCCGTGCGAGTGGTGATCGCGGCGCGCGAAGACTTCGGCGATGACATCGTCGGACCGCTGTATACCGAGATCGGCAACCGCATCCACCCCGGCGGTGCCGATTACGTCGAGGCGGTGCGTGGCGCCATCGAGGCTCTCGGCCTGCCCGAATCGCTGCTCGCGGCCGTGGACACCGATGAACGCGATGCGATGCTGCGGGCCAGCCATGCCGAGGCGATCGCTCTGGTCGGCGATGATGTCGGCACCCCGGTGATCGCGCTGCCCGGGCCGGACGGTGGAGATCGCGTGGCGTTCTTCGGCCCAGTCGTGACGCCCACCCCGCGAGGTGAGGCCGCTGGTCGGCTGTGGGATGGCGCGGTGCTCGTAGCGGCAACTTCGGGGTTCTATGAGTTGAAGCGTTCGCGGACCGAAGAGCCCCGCTTCGATTGAGCACCGATGAGGCGAATGCGACTCCCACGGGTGAGCGAACCGTCAGACTGGGGCCTATGAACACCTCCGGTGGCCTTCCGTTCTTCGGGCACGTCATCGACGGGGAGGAGGTCGCTTCACTCGATGACGCGACGATGCCCGATGTCGACCCGTATACCCGCGAGCAGTGGGCGACGATCGCCTGCGGGGCTGCCGCTGACGCCGAGGTAGCGGTCGCCGCTGCACGACGTGCCTTCGACGAGGGGCCATGGCCGCGCATGGGATACGCCAAGCGCCAGGAACTCATGCATCGGCTCGCCGATCTGATGGGCGAGCACGCCGAGGAACTCGCGATGGCGGACACCCGCGATATGGCCAAGCCGATCGCGCAGTCACTCGGCGATGTCGAACGGTCGATCCTGAACGTGCGCTTCTTCGCCGACCACGCCCGCATGGCCACCGCGGATACCTATCCGATGGATTCGGGCCATCACGCCTACCTGCGCTGGGAACCCGTGGGTGTCATCGCGGCGATCTCGCCGTGGAACTTCCCGCTGATGCTGGGCACGTGGAAGGTGATGCCGGCACTGGCGTGGGGCAACACGGTGGTGTGGAAGCCCGCGGAGGACACGCCCGCTTCGGCGACCATCCTGGGACGTCTGGCGATCGAGGCGGGCTTTCCTCCCGGTGTACTCAATGTCGTGCACGGCTATGGCCCTGATTCCGCAGGCGCGGCGCTCACGGCGAACCCCGACGTCGATCGGATCACGTTCACCGGCGAGTCCGGCACCGGCAAGGTCATCAGTGCTGTTGCGGCGCGCAACCTCACCCCGGTCAGCCTCGAACTCGGAGGAAAGGGAGCCAACATCGTCTTCGACGATGCCGACCTGGACAACGCCGTCCACTGGGCGGTGCAGGCGATCTTTCGCAACGCCGGTCAGGTGTGTCTCGCGGGCAGCAGGTTGTATGTGCAGAACGGGATCTATGAGGAGTTCCTCTCGCGGTACAAGGCGGCGACCGAGGCGTTGGTGATCGGTGACCCGAAGGACCCGGCGACGGAGTTCTCCGCGGCGTTGGCCAGTGAAGAGCACTTCACCAAGGTGTCGGGATACCTCGGCAGCGCAGCCCTCGGTGGTGGTCAGGTGCTCACCGGTGGGCTCGGGCAGGGTTGGGGGGTGCAGCCGACGATCATCACCGATGCACCCGCGGATGCGCGCGTGGTCAAGGAGGAGATCTTCGGGCCGATCACCGTGGCCTCCCGGTTCGACACCGAGGACGAGGCGATCGCGCTCGCCAATGACACGCGATACGGGCTCAACGCGATGGTGTTCACCGAGAACCTCTCACGGGCACATCGGGTCTCTGCCGCACTGCACGCCGGAACCGTGTGGGTGAACTGCTTCTACATCCGCGACCTGCGGGCGCCCTTCGGTGGTGTCGGCGATTCCGGGGTCGGTCGCGAAGGCGGTGATTTCAGTCGCGAGTTCTTCACCGAACCCAAAGCGGTGATCATGCAGATCGAACCGCAGGCAAACCAGGGTTAGGGGTCACACGCAAGCGAGGGTGATCGATCCGATCCGATCGATCCGCGCGGTCACCGTGTCGCCCGGTTCGACAGCCACGGCCTCGGTCATCGATCCGGCGAGCACCACCTGCCCGGCTTCGAGCCCGCGGTCGCGCTGGGCGAGTTCGCGCACCAGCCATGCCACGCTCGCTGCAGGATGACCGAGCACCGCGGCGCCACTGGCTGTGGCGACGAGTGCACCGTTGCGATAGAACGCGCAGCCCACGAGGCGCAGGTCGATTCCCACGGGTGAGGTGCCCTGCCCACCGAGGGCGTATCCGGCGCACGAAGAGTTATCGGCGATGACATCGGACAGCGTGAATCTATATCCGGCGAATCGCGAATCGAGCACGTCGATCGCGGGGAACACCAACTCGGTTGCTGCCAGCACATGCGCCGCTGACACGTCCGGGCCCTGCAGGTCACGACCGAGCAGGAACGCGATCTCCGGTTCGCACCGCGGCTGGATGTAGCGATCGCATATCAACGAAGCGCCGGTGTCGATGAGCATGTCATCGGTCAACCAGCCATACAGCGGAGAATCGACATTCATCTGCTGCTGCTTCGCGGCACTGGTCAAACCGAGTTTGGCTCCGGCAACGATCGCACCCTGCGCTTCACGAGCGCGAACCACCGCGTCCTGGATGGTGTAGGCCGTGGCGATGTCGAGGTCGGGATGGTCGTCGGTCAGTGGTGTGGTGGCGCGGCGATCACGTGCGGCGCCGATGAGTCGATCGGCAAGTGCATCCGGGGCGATCACGGTCATGTCAGGCAATGATCCTCATGGGCCGGCCATGTCGATCGTGCGGGGGGTCGCCGAGAGGCCACTGATGGGCGCTTCCGCTGACGAGGCGGGCCGCACTCCACGCGCAGGCCAATGCATCCAGCGCATCGTCACCCCGAGGGATTGCCGCCTCGTCGAGATCGGCCAACCATGCGTCCAGGAGGTCCAGACGGATGCGTCGCCCCGCAGTCGTCTTCTTCGAATCCGCGACAACACCGTCACCCATCATTGCGAACGCGGCCTCGGGATGGCATTCGACGATGCGCGGATCGTCGGCGAGTTCGTCCGCCTCGGCGATCTTGCCCAGGATGTGCCAGGCCTGTTTGCTCAGCGCCTTGCCGCACACCGATCGCGATGCGTCGCAAGCGGCACGGTAATCATCGACGAACGGCAGGGTCGCGCGCACCGGTGCGGGAAACACTCGGGAACCGAACGGGCGCAGCACCTGCCGCACGAGCCGGTCGCATTCGCGGGAACCTTCGGCGTCGGGCAGCCCGATCGGGATGTCGATGGCGATGACGGCGACGTCGGAGTCGGCGATGAGTTCGGTCAATGCCGTGACAACCTCGAATCCCCGCAGGTGAGGAGTCGATCCGATCGCCACACGCGCGGCGATCCAGCCACCAGGGCAGCCATCGACGCCCATCACGGTGGTGATGGCATCGGCTCGGGGCATCACAGCAGGATGGCAGGTTCACGGATCGGTGGCAGACTCACCTGCCGTGCCCGAAGGTCATGTCGTCCACCGCCAGGCCCGCCGCTTGTCACGCGCCTTCGGTGGTGGCCCGGTCGAGGTGAGCAGTCCCCAGGGCCGGTTTTCTTCCGGCGCGGCATTGATCGACGGGACAACGCTGCGTCGCGGTGAGGCCTATGGCAAGCATCTGCTGCTGGCCTTCGACGATGACCGACATCTGCATGTGCACCTGGGGCTATACGGCAAGTGGACGATCGGATCCGGTGACGCGCCGGATCCGCGCGGGCAGATCCGCGTGCGGCTGATCAACGACGATCACTACGCCGATCTGCGCGGGCCGACCGCATGCGAGGTGCTCGATCCTGATCAGCGCGCGGGCCTCATCGCACGCATCGGTCCCGATCCCATCCGAAAGGATGCCGATCCCGAACGCGCATGGAATCGCGTCAGCAGAAGCCGTGCTCCCATCGGCGGCTTGCTCATGGATCAGGGTGTCTTCGCCGGTGTCGGCAACATCTATCGGGCCGAGGCGCTGTATCGCGCGGGCATCGACCCCTACCGTCCCGGGCGCGAGGTGTCGCGGGCGGAATTCGATGTGATGTGGGACGACCTTGTCGTGCTGATGCGCGATGGAGTGCGTCGCGGGCGCATCGACACCGTGCGTGAGGAGCATTCCCCGCGTGCGACGGGTCGGGCGAAGCGACGTGACCGGCACGGGGGAGAGGTGTATGTCTATCGCCGCGAAGGGCAAGACTGTCACGTGTGCGGCGATGAGGTGGTGTGGGCCGATATGGCGGGGCGCAATCTGTTCTGGTGCCCTACCTGTCAGCCGCGCTAGTTTCGGGAGGCACTCGCGGGTGTCGGATTCCGGGATGTTCGGGAGGCAGGGTGCGCTTCATCACCCACCACGAACCAGCGACGGTGATCGCGACCAGTCCGTAGAACAGGAAGGGTGTCGCGCCCAGCCAGGCGAGTTGGCCGGCGGCGATGAGCGGCACCTGGATCGCCGCGCGCACCAGACTCAAGACGACCCACAGCCACGTCGCCCGCGAATAGCCGCGCAGCAGATCCGGATCCTGGCGCCAGCGCATTCCGGTGCCCAGTAGCGGCCCGACGATGATCCCGATCAGGGGGCGTTTGATGAAGATCGACACGGCGAAGGCGATCGCACTGAGGATGTTGGCCAGCACCCGCACCTGGAAGAACCCGAGCGGATCATCGCTGTAGGCCGCCCAGAGTGCGGCGACCGCGACCCCGAGCAATCCGGCGAGCACCCGAACGGGGCGTTCCCCGCGGCGAACCTTGACCAGCGCGAGCACAGCGGCCACCCCGAGGGCGACCCCCACGGCGACGGCGAGGTTATTGCCGGAGGCGAAATAGGCGAGCACGAACAGCACCGTGGGAGCCATCGACTCCACGAACCCCCACGGACCGCCCATGAGGACATTCAGGGGATGGCGGTCATCGATCGGCGGGTTCGGCTCCCGACTGTCGGCCATGCCTTCCAGCCTATCGGCGCGACTTAGGTAAGCCTCACCCGTACTCTTGTCGGTATGAGCGCCGACGTCGTGGACCCCGAGCTCGCCGGAGAAGGCGAGGTCGAGTTCGACGAGCTTCGTGCGAACCGATCCCGCCGCCTCGATCTGGTGACCGCGATCCTCATGGTCGCCGGTGGGGCGCTCGGTCTGCTCGCGGCGTTCCAACTGACGCTGGAGAAGGTGCGCGTCCTGGCCGACCCCGACTACGTCCCCGGCTGCGATCTCAACCCGGTGCTCTCGTGTGGATCGGTCATCGTCACCCCGCAGGCGGAGGTGTTCGGGTTCCCCAATCCGGTGCTCGGGCTGATCGGCTTCACCGTGGTGATCACGCTCGGGGTGCTCATGCTGGCGCGGGTGAGCCTGCCCCGCTGGGTGTGGGTGGGGTTGAACATCGGCGCGCTCGCCGGGTTCGCGTTCGTGCAGTGGCTGGTGTGGCAGAGCCTGTATTCGATCGGTTCGCTATGTCCGTGGTGCATGGTCGTGTGGGCGGTGACGGTGCCGATCTTCGTCTGGGTCACCGCGAGCAACCTCGCCGCAGGCCGCCTCGGTGTGCAGGGCGCGGTCGTCGATGCGGTGGTGAGCCTGCGCGGCCTGATCCTGGCAGCCTGGTTCGTGATCCTCGCCGGATTGATCTTCGTGCGCTGGCAGGATTTCTGGCTCGGCGCCTGAGCCGGTCCGTGTCGATCAGGCCAGCAGCGCCTGGATTCCGGTGATGGCCAACGCGATGGCGATCACCGCCAGCATGACCGCGACACCGGCGAGGATGAGTCGGTAGCCGCGGGTGCTCAGCCGATGTCGACCTGCCGCCAAGGCGAACACGAGCAGCGCCTTGCTGCCGACGATCGCGATGTAGAAGGCGATGAGGAATCCGACCGCCAGACTGACCGAGTCGGATGCGAAGGCGACGAGTATCGGCGCCCCCGCACTGATCCAGAACAACCACGGTGCGGGATTGAGCACATTGACCGCTGCGGCCTGCAGAAGCGGTGATCGGGTCAGGTTCGCCAGCCGATGGGAGCCGACCCTGTCCGCTCGGGTGTCGGGAGTCGTGCGCAGATCGGCGACGTCGGCCACGCGAGCAGCACGGGCGTTCTCAAGTGCGAACCAGCCGATGACCACGGCCCCGATGAGTGACAGTCCGGCGACAGCGGTAGCGGGCAATTGACTGACGACGGTGACGGTCAGCGCGATGATGAGGGTGTCGGTGACCAGCGGCGCCATCGCGACAGCCAGCCCGGATCGCAATCCGTAGCGCAAGGTGGTGGCGATGGCGAGTGCCAGGAGTGGACCGGGTGAGACCCCCGAGCCCAATCCGAGCGCGAGCCCAGCCAGCACCGCCTCCACGGGGAGCATCTTGACAGGTCCTCCCCGTCAGCTCGCCCCTGCGAATGTGCGACGAGCCAGGATGGACCACACTGGTGGCATGGCTGAAACGGATTCCCTGTACACGCTGTCCTTCACCACGAACGACGGAAAGCCGGTATCACTGTCGGACTTCGAGGGAAAGCCGGTCTTGATCGTGAACACGGCCAGCAAGTGCGGCTTCACCCCGCAGTACGAAGGTCTGCAGGAACTGCACGAGCAATACGCCGATAAGGGGCTTGTCGTGCTCGGGTTCCCGTGCGATCAATTCGCCCACCAGGAGCCGGGCGACGATGAGCAGATCGCACAGTTCTGCAGCGTCAACTACGGGGTCACGTTCCCGCTCTCGACGAAGATCGATGTCAATGGAAAGAACACCCATCCGGTGTTCAGTTTCGTCAAGAAGCAGGCCAAGAGCGGACTCGGATCGATGGTGAAATGGAACTTCACGAAGTTCCTCGTCGCTCCCGATGGACGCACCGTGAAGCGGTATTCGCCGCAGACGAAGCCTGACGCCCTGCGCGATGACATCGAGTCGGTACTCGCCGAGCAAACTGATCAGTGACGACCACGCTCGCGTCGATGCCGCGGCGATGGTGCGGTCCACTCGAGGTCGGCGCTATCGGACTCGGGTGCATGCCGATGTCGTGGGGCTACTCGGTCGACGAGGCTGATGATGGCCAGATCCGCGAGACGCTGCATCGCGCCATCGAACTGGGCGTGACGCTTCTGGACACCGCCGACGTTTACGGCCCCTATACGAATGAGGAGATCATCGGGCGGTTCGTGGTGGCAGAAGGTCTGCGGGATCGAGTGCAGATCGCGACGAAGGTGGGGCTGACCCCGATCGACACAACCACCTATGGCCGAGATGGAAGCCCCGAGCATGTACGCAGCGCGTGCGACGCGTCGTTGAGACGGTTGGGTGTCGAGGAGATCGACCTGTATCAACTGCATCGCATCGATCCGCAGGTGCCGGTCGAGGAAACCTGGGGCGCGATGGCGGATCTCGTCACGGCAGGCAAGGTGCGCCATCTGGGGATGTCGGAGGTTTCGGTCGAGGAGGTCCAGCGAGCAGCAACTGTCCACCCTGTGGCGACGGTGCAGTGCGAGGTGTCGATCTGGACGCGCGACAACATCGATGACGGGGTTGTCGGGTACTGCGGAGAAAGCGGCATCGGGATCCTGGCGTATTCCCCTCTGGGCCGTGGATTCCTCACCGGTTCATTGACTGCCGATCAGATCAAGGAGGGGGATTTCCGCAGCGCCAACCCGAGATTCACGACTGAGGCGATGCGGGCGAATACCGCGATCGTCGACGGTGTGAAAGCGATCGCACAACGTCATGGTGCGACTTCGGCGCAGATCGCGCTCGCGTGGGTGCTGGCACAGGGCGAACATGTGGTCCCGATTCCCGGGACGAAACGCCCGCACTGGGTCGAACAGAACGCTGCGGCCGTCGATGTCCAACTCACTACTGCGGACCTTGCGCAGATCGAGGATCTGCCGGCATCCGTGGCGCCCCGCTATTGATGGGTGTCATGGATTGATGGATGGCGTGGCCGGTGAGCGCCTCGTCAGTCGACGGTGACCAGGGGTTCATGCTCGAAGACCCAATCCGAGATCGCCGATCGGGATAGCAGCCGATCACCGCACGCGCAGCCGACGGGGATCGCATCATCGAGCGCGGGATCACCGGTCGGTAGCAGGATGTCGTGCCACAGCGTCGGCTCGTCGACGCCGTGAGGGTCACTGTGCAGGTCCCGACGGCCATGGGACCTGCGGTTGAGATGCGTTTCGATGACCGGGCCGTCCGGGGTTTGGAAGACACGACCGAGGTGGTGGCTTCGCGGGCATTGGATCGTCATCACCTCCGTGGCTTCATCGGATTCCGCGAGTTCGCGCGCTCGAGCGTTGCGTTCGGCCTGCATCCCTTGAGATTCCTTCACCGAGACGACGCTAGGCCGCCACAGCGCAGGCAGCCATCACGCAGGTGTTCCCTGACCGGTCCATCAGGAATCGGCGAAGCCGGGCAACCAGGTTTCCAATGTCGAACGCATCGGGACTTTCGCATCGAGTTGGCACATCACCGCGATCCCACCGAGCAGCACCCGGTGGATGAGCACGAATTCGGCAGGAAGGTTCAGCTTGAACGCCAGTGATGCCTGCGGACTGGTGATATCGGCGTAGCGGGTGAACTGTCCGCGCAGCCAGTCGCGGCTGAAATGGAAGACTTCCTGGCGGGTGGGATCCACCAGCGGTTCGAAGTATTCGACGACGTGATCGGGTTCGATATCGATGTCGGGTTTGATGAAGCCCAACTCGCGCAGGCCCGCCACTACTTCTTCGGCACGGTGGTCCTGGGCCAGTCTCAGGATCCGCCCGAGATCAGCAGGGATACCGGTCGGGAATCGCCCCACCGCGCCGAAATCGACGACACCCAATCGACCATCGGGTGTCATCCGGTAGTTGCCCGGATGCGGATCTGCGTGCAGGAGCGATGCGCGTGCGGGACCTTCCAGGAGGAACCGTGCATACAGCGTGCCCATCAAGTTGCGCTCCTGGGCAGTGCCATCGGCGATGACGGTCGACAGCGCTCGTCCCTCGATCCACTCCGACACCAGCACGTGCGGGCCGGCGACGAGCACGTGCGGAATCGCGAATTCCCGGTCACCCTCGAACGCGTTGGCGAAAGTCCGTTGGTTCTCGGCTTCCTGCAGATAATCCAGTTCCTCGACCGCTCGAGCGCGCACTTCCTCGACGAGTGGGCGCAGTTCGAAGCCGGGCAGCATGGGTGCGAGCATCTTGCTCATCCGCACCATCTGGTCGAGATCGCTCATCAAGGCTTTGTCCGCACCGGGGTACTGCAACTTCACCGCGACCTCGCGCCCGTCGTGCCACACCGCACGATGCACCTGACCGATGGATGCTGCCGCAGCGGGACGATCGGAGAACTCGACGAACTTCGATCGCCAGTCAGTGCCGAGTTCTTCGGTCATGATCGCCCGCACCTGGGCCTGCGGCATGGGTGGTGCGGCGTCTTGCAACCGTGCCAGGGTGGCGCGGTAGGGACCTGCGATCTCCTCGGGAAGGCCGGCTTCGAAGATGCTCATCGCCTGACCGACCTTCATGGCCCCGCCCTTGAGTTCGCCGAGGACGGCGAACACCTGCTCCGCGGTGCGCCGAGCGACCTCGGCGCTGACGACCTCGGCTGGACGACCGCCGATGCGCTTGCCGAAGCCCCACGCGGTCCGCCCGGCGAAGCTCACCGGTAGCGCTGCGAGTTTGGCGCCGCGAGTGATGGCCTTACGCGGAATATCGGGCATGCGTCCATTGTGTCCCGTCCCGAATCCTCCGGCCGATCGGCACAATGGCGGGCGTGGACATGACCGCGACCGAGTGGGCAATCGCCACCGGTCTCGCGCTGACCCTGGTGATCGTGCATCTCATCGCACCACGCGTGGCACGCCTTCCCGGCCTGGCTCAGGAACGACTCGCCTCTGTCGGGGGAGGTGTGGCCGTCGCATACGTGTTCGTGCAACTGCTGCCCGAACTCGCCGATGGTGGTCGATCTCTCACCGATCTCCCGATCGCCGACTACGCACCCACGCCCATCGTCGAATCGGGGCTGTTTCTGATCGCGCTCATCGGAATGCTGGTGATCTATTCCCTCGATGTCGTGGCCGACAGCGGGCATGGGTCGTCACGATGGCTGTATCGCGTGCACATGACGGCGTTCGCGTTGATCAACGTGATCTACGCCTACACGATGCCGTCACTGCTGACGACCGGGATCGACTATGCGGTGCTGTTCACCGTTGCGATCGCCGCACATACGTTGCTCGTCGATCGCACCCTGGCTCGTGCGCACCCCGATCTGTTCCGGCACGAGGATCGTTGGATCGGGATCCTCGGCGTGGTCGCCGGTTTCGCCCTCGCCGCCGTGTTCCCTCCGGTGGAGGAGTTGACTCTCGCGGTGACCACCGCGCTGCTCGGCGGCGGACTGCTGATGACGACCTTCCGTGAGGAACTCCCTGTGGCGTCGAAGGCCCGACTGCTGTGGCTGCTCGGTGGGGCTGCGGTGATGACGGCCCTGCTGCTGACCGCGGTGACCGTCAGCGGGCACTAGCGATGCGCACCGGCTCCAATCAGAGCGCTCCGAGGATGAGGGGAATCTCATCTGCACCTCACGGTTCCCTCATCCCGCGTTTCTAGCGTGGGGTGCGTTGGCCGACGCAGGGTTGGCCGCGAGGCTGAAGGAGACGTCGTCATGGATCAGGTAGGGATGGTTCATCGGGTTCGCAGGGCGCCGGGACGTGCGAGCGCAATCGCGATCGGTTCCACGGCCCTCGCCATCGCTGGGCTCACCCTGACCGGCTGCGGTGGCGCTGCAACGGTCGCCCCCGCGTCGGATCCCGCCACGACCGCCGCCGCTTCGCTGCCACCCCAGTCACCGGCATCCGAGGCTGCGTCTGGGGATGCGCGCGAGGTGATCTCGATCGGCGAGGCCGAGCGCGCCGCCGTCGCTGCCGTGGGGGAGGGACGCGCGACATGGAGCGGTCCGGAGAATGATCTCGGCGCGGCCTGGGAGGTCGAGGTCACTCGGGCCGACGGCAGCGAGGTCGATGTCCTCGTGGCCGCCGACGGCACCATCATCGAGATGTTCGAGCGGTTCCCGGTCCCCGGCGATCGCGGATCGAGCGGATACGACGGCGATGGGTACTCAGCCGCCGACGAGTACCCAGGCGGCGCAGACACCCGGGTTCAGACGGGCTCGGGTCAGACGGGCTCGGGTCAGCCGGGAACGGGGATGATCGACCGGGCCACGGCCCAGCGCATCGCCGTCGAGGCCGTCGGCGGCGGGCAGGTCACCTGGGCCGGTCGTGAGGACGATCGCGGCGCCGCCTGGGAGATCGAGGTGACCCGGCCCGATGGGAGCGAGGTGGACGTACTGATCGACGCGTCCGGGAACGTCATCCGCTGATGTCGTGTGGTCACCGCTGGGACCTGGCACATCACCTGCTGGGACGACAGATGCTCGCTAATAGGTCGCTCCAGCAGCAAACGCTGGCTATCGGGCGGCCGTTTAGCCAGCGTTCGGCTTGTCAGCGACCCTTTGGCCGGCGTCTGATCATTACGTGAGCGGGTGACGGGATCCGTCGGCTCGCTTATCGCGAGCCTCCTCGGCGATTCCCGACGATTTACCCCATCACGCACGAAAGGCCCGGGGGATCAACCCCGGACCATTCGCACGTGAGCGGGTGACGGGAATCGAACCCGCATGACCAGCTTGGAAGGCTGGGGCTCTGCCATTGAGCTACACCCGCGAGCGGTGCACCGTGGACGAGGCACCGAGCGCTCCACAGTGTAGTGGCCGGTAGGAATGCACCCCTACAGTGCAACCGTGAGCGCCCACCCGGACCGATATCGTCACGAGATCACCGCCGCGCGCCAGGCGGCGGCGCGGCTGCGCTGGTGGGCCGCAGCAAGCCTGCTTGCCGGCATCGTGATCACCATCGCTGGCTTCGTCCTGCTCGCGGTGCAGGAGGATCCGTGGGACACCCTCAATGCGATCGTCTTCGTGGGACTCACCGGCGTCGTCGGTGCCATCGCGATGTACGCATCGAGCTGGAACGTGGCCTTGTCGGCCTCCCGCCTCGAAGTGCAACTTGATGGTCGCCAGGATCCATCGGGCCACGAGCCATCATGAGCCCATGGGTGCTACCTACCTACGCCGGCAGGACGGCCCGCGGCCACCCAATCCGGTGCTTCCCCCTAGACTGATCGACGCCGTTCGACGAAGAGTTGGCCCCGCGGGGCGTAGCGTAGTGGCTAGCGCGCCTGCTTTGGGAGCAGGAGATCGGGAGTTCGAGTCTCCCCGCCCCGACC
>CAJXYI010000017.1 GCA_913063435.1 uncultured Actinomycetales bacterium
GGCTGGCCTATCTGCTGTTCCCGATCCTGGTGATCGCCCTGTTCTTCTTCCACCGCCGCCTGTCCACTCCGATGCTGGTGCTGGCCTGGTTCGTCGCTATCGCACCGTTGGTCCTGCGCGGATCGCTGGGCGATGATCCCTACTACGGCAGTGCATGGGGGTCGATCATCCGGGTGCTCACCGAGTTCACCGCCGGGGCGATCACGTACCTGATCGTGATGCGCCTGATCGGCGACGACGGGTCGATACGCCCACGCGTGGAACGGCTGGCGACCACCGTGTCGGTGCTGATGCCGCTCATCGTCATCGCCGGTGCAGTGTTCCTGGGCCGCTGGGTCGCGGCACAGCCGGAGATCCTCATCACCGATCCCGACGCCGAGCCGCTCCCCCCGTTCTTCCACCTGTGGCTGGTACCGCCGCTGATCGTGTGGATCGGTGCGCTGGCATTGTCCAAGCGCGGGCAGGTGAAGTGGCTGTCCACCAAGACCATGGTCCTGGGCGGGTTGATCTCGTATTCGCTGTATATGACGCACCTGGTCTGGTTCGGCACCTGGCGGGCGGGCATGAACGCGATCGGCATCGAGTCCGGGGTGCTGTATGCGGTCGGCGTGGTGCTGGCGATCGCCGGTTCGTTCGTCATCGCGTGGCTGATGTGGAAGATCGTCGAGGAGCCGGCACGGCGCTGGATGCGCGGCATGATCGGGGTGAAACCGGTCGCACCGGAGGAAAGGGCCGCGGATAGGTCCTCGGGCTGACGGTAGGCGACTAGAGGTAGACGAACCGGGCGTCGATGGCGTCGATGGGCTGATCGGTGATCGCCGCCCAGGCCCTGCGATAGAGATCCAGTTGCGAAGGATCAGCCGACCCGGGTGCGCCGGTCTTCCAATCCACGACGACATCGCGACCGTCGACACCGAACACCGCATCGATGCGTCCGCGCACCTGGCGACCCTCGTGCATCACGACGAAGGATTCCTCGATCGCGATCGGAGTGAGCGCAGCCCACTCGGTGGCCAGGAAGGATTCCTTCAACGGAGCCAGCCAGCCTTGGGTGTCGATGCCGTCATCCACCGCTCCGGGGATGTCGTCGATCGACAGCAGGCGACGGGATCGATAGTGCTGCTCGATCCAGGCGTGCAGCAGCGCTCCGCGATAGGCGGCAGCCGACGGCGGTTCTGGCATCGGCCGAGCCCACCGCTGGGCCATGCCATCGGGGTCTGCCTGCCAGCGCACGAGATCGCTCACCGATACGCGATCGGGCAGGGTGGGCAGGCGATGCTGGCGCCGCAGTCGCTCCTCTGCGATGAGTGCGGCAACCTCCTCCGACCAGCGCACGTCACCTGATTCATCAGATCGAGGTGCCGCACGGCGCATCTGCTCCACCCGAGCTCGCACGTCGCTGGCGGCTCTGAGGTGATCCGCCGGTGCATCGATCGGCCACCGCCAGTCGCGGTACTCATGACTGTGGCGGGGATTAGCCTGCCCATCCTCGGGTGGATCGGCCCAGGTCAACACCTGTCCACCACCGTCGAGGGCGAACTGGCGCGCCTCGATCAGGAACTCACTGGGACCCCGGTACTTCGCCGCCGTGCCCCAGCCGAATCCGGTCAGGGTGACGCTGAACTTCGCTCGCGTGACCGCGACGTAGCACAGTCGACGCTCCTCCTCCAACTCCAATGCGCGACTATCGGCGACGAACTGCTTGGTGTCGTTAGTCCGTGGTCCTGCGACGAGGTCAGGCCACGCCGCCAGGTGATCCGGCGCGTCATCACGCAGCCGCCACGGCACGACATCGGGTCGGGTCGGCCATCGGGGGCGGGTATTGGAATTGGGGAACATGCCCTCACTCAACCCGGTGACGAACACATGGGGCGCCTCGAGGCCCTTGGCCTTGTGCACCGTCATCAGGCGGACCGCATGCACATCAGCCAGCGGCTCGAAGGTGGGCCCAGTGTTGTAGTCCTCGGCCAGATCGAGCCGTGCGAGGAACGCGGTGAGGCTCGAGCCGCCATCGAGATCATCGAAGTGGGCCGCGATCTCGGTGAACTCCTGAACCGCCCGTGCTCGCTCAGCCACCTCCGCATCGGGACCGACCAGCAGATGGGCACCCAACCCCGTGACGTGCAGGATGCGACCGATGAGATCCACCGGCGTCTCATCAGCATGCTCGGAAAGATCGGTGAGCATGCGGGCGCAGGCGGCGAGGCGTTCACGTGCCTGTCCGCTCAACCCATCAACGGCCAGTTCGCCTGCAGCCCATGCGCGCAGAGCATCGATCAGGCTGGGCTGGTTCTCCACCTCGCTCTCACCCACAGCATCGGCGAGCGCCTCACCCACGGAGCCGGGGCGCGCGAAGGCCCTGGTACCCACCATTGCGGCAGAGGCGGCACCGAGGACCGAGAGATCCCGTGGACCGATGCGCCATCTCGGTCCGGTCAGGATCCGCACCAGGCTGGCATTCGCCGTCGGGCTTTCCATGACCTCCAGATAGGCCCTGATCTCAGCGACGACCGGCTGCTGGAGCAGCGAAGCGGTGCCGATCAGTTGTGTGGGCACACCTCGTGCTCGCAGCGCCCGGTCAAGGGCGAGCAGGTGATCGGCGGTACGAGCCAGCACGATGACATCACCCCACGCCGGCTGGGCTGCAGCCTCGCCGAAGCGCGCAACCTCATCGGCGACGAAGTCGATCTCATCGTCGAGGGTGTCCAGCAGCGCCACCCGCACATCACCGCCGGGCATCGTCGGGTCATCGGCAGGAATGAGCGCATCGATGCCGGAACGGTCGGCACGCAGCGGTCCGGAGATCACGTTGGCCAGTTCGAGGATGACCGGACCCGACCGTCGGTTGTCTAGCAGCGGATAGCGATCAGCGGCGCGCGTGCCGCGCTCCTCGTGGATCGGGAAGTGATCGACGAAGCGGTCGATGTTGACCACCGAGGCACCGCGCCACTCATAGATGGCCTGGCAGGGATCGCCCACGGCGGTCACCGGATGTCCGGCACCGAAGATCTCCTGCAGGAGGATCCGCTGGGCGACCGAGGTGTCCTGGTATTCATCGAGGAGCACGATTCGGTGCGCATCACGCAGTTGGTCGACGACATCGGGAAAGTCGCGGATGATTGCCGTGGCCAGACGCATCTGATCGGCGAAATCAAGCACTCCTCGCGCTCGCTTGGCAGCTCGGAAATCGTCCACGAGCCCGGCCAGCGCGATGCGCAGCCGCGCGGTGGCACGCATGTCCTTGCCGATCTTGAGGAGCTTCTCCGCATGATCGAGCGCATCGATGAGCGCTGCAGCGTCGTCTCGCAACTGCTCGGTCGTCACATCGAGTTCGCTCAAGGCATTGTCGAGGCTGAGCATCCGTTGCACCACGGTTTTCGGCGCGACCTCGAACATGCCCATGTCGCGGTCGGTGCGCGTGACGATCCGTGCCGCGAGTTGTTCGCGTGCACCATCGGTCAGCACTCGGGCATGGGGTTCCATCCCGATGCGCATGCCATGATCGGCGATGATCGAAGCGGCGAAGGAGTGGTAGGTCGAGATGACCGGATCACCCGCCGGTCGCGGATCCGCATCTGATTCCTCCGACTGCTCCCCGGCGGGCAGGTGTCCCTTCGAGCGAGCCTCGGCCAGATAACTGCGGGTGCGCGTCAGCAATTCGTGAGCGGCCTTATTGGTGAAGGTCAGCCCGAGCAGGTGACCGGGGTCTGCCTGTCCGGTGAGCACCATCCACAACATGCGCGCGCTCATCACCGCCGTCTTACCCGAACCTGCTCCGGCCACGACCACCGCGGGTCGCTGCACAGCGCACAGTGCATCGAATTGGGGATCGCTGGGTGTGAAGCCGAGGACATCGGCCACCGCCCGGCGCGCCTGCTGATCGGTGAGCCCACTCGATTGGCTCATCACGGGACCTCCTGCGAGGCGGGCTTGGTGGGGCAGATCGCGGTGAAATCGCACGAGTTGCAGTGATCTCCCGACCGCGGCGGGAACTGTGACGCGCGCATCGAGGTGACGGCAACCCGCACGGTCTCGAAGAACCAGGACACATCGCCGGGGGACGTGAGTGCAGGCTGGATCAGGGTCTTCGGATCTGCTGAACCCTGCCCGGCATCCTCGGCCACGAAGACGAGGGCAGCCTGAGCGATGCGGGGATCATCGATGTCGAGTGGAACGGACAGGGCCGAACTCAACACGGCCGCTTGATACAGGGCCAATTGCAGATCGTGGACGACTGTGTCCTCGGTGGGGATCTTGGCGCCGGTCTTGATATCGAGCAGATCGAGCCGACCGTCGGCATCTCGATCGATGCGGTCGATGCGGCCACTGACGGCGATCTGCTGATCGACCCCGGTCAGGTCTTCCAGGATCACCTCGATCCGGGTTACCTCTTCCTCGTCACGGCCGACACTGACGATGTGGGCGAGCTCGTGCAAGTCGATACGTCCATCAAGTGCGATCTCGGTACCGACGACCTCGTGGTCAGCCGAGTCTTCGCGGGATCGGTGGAACCTGCACAGGCGAGCGAGCATCACCCGGACACGTTCGTGTTCGGCGACCTCATGCCAGGGCACATCGAATCCGAGATAGGGCCACACCCGATCGAGTTCGAGGGTGAGGACCTGTGGATCCGGGGGCAGATCCCCGGTGGCCACCGCATCGGCCAACGCGTGCACGACGCGACCGAGGGTTGCCGCGGAACCGCTGGGACCTGCGGCATGGACCTGCCGGTCGAGGAACCACCGCAGCGGGCAGGTCGTGACCGACTGCAGGGCGGATGCACTCAACCGCAGGGGTTGGTCCGCGGGACGCAGGGGTTCGTCGTTGACGGTCGTCGGGTTAGCGTTCCACCAGGTCGCGGGATCGGCAGCAGGAGCGAGAGGCCGTCCGTCATCATCGCGAAGCACAGCGAGGGCGGCGAGCTCGTCGATGATCGCCGTGCGTTCAGTCCCCTCGGCTTCGAGCAGCCGGGTCCGGAGTGCGGCGATGTGACCGGTGAGGGTCAAGGGTCGTGCGGGGCGACCAGCCAGGTGTCGGCGGGTCACGTGGGGAACTCCGGATTCGACATCGTCGATGAATCGGCTCGGTTGGGCCCCGGCTTCGTCGCGGGATTCCACGGCCGCAAGCACCGTGCGATGGCGGGCCCGGGTAAGGGCCGTGTAGAGCAACCGGCGATCAGCGTCCAGCGCCGCGGCAGTGAAACTGGGCTGGTCACGCTGCTGATCCGACGGTGAACCATGCCTACCGGAGTCGACGACCTGCAGAAGGGAATCGATGTCGAGCAACCCGTTGCGCGGATTGGCGCGCGGCCAGACCCCCTCTTGAAGGTCGACAACGATGACCGTGTGCCACGAGCGCGCCTTGGCATGATGCGCGGTCAGCACGCTCACTGCCTCGGGAACGCCCACTCCCCGTTCGGAGATCGCCTCCGCCGGGACGCGTTGATCGCGAATGGCACCGACGAAGGCCTCGACGCCGAAAACACCCCGGTATCGCTCGGTGAGCCGCTCCGCCGTCGCGAAGAGGGCGAGCACGGCATCGATGTCGTGACCACTGGGTCGATGACCGCTGAGTGCCGACCGACGCAACCGCTCGGGCCATGCGACCCCGCGTGCATCGGGAAGGGCGCCCGACCAGGCCTGCCACAGCACCCGGGCCGGAGGCTGGCCGTCATCGATGCTCGACGCCAAGGATGCGAGGAGCTCACCGGCGTCGAGCAGTCGACGGGCACCGGGAGTGTCGAGGAGTTCCTCGGGAATGTGATGCGCCCGACCGGTCGATAGTGCATTGAGGGTCTCGGTGAGCAGTGTGGGAAACCGGGGTGCGACCTCGTCCGGCCGGTCTCGCCGCAGCCTGGCATGCCAACCGCGGGCGAGCCCGCGCAGATCGGCGGCTCTCGCATCGATGACCGGCCCGCTCATCACCTCGACCGCTTCGGTCTCACCGAGCCGGCCGGCCCGGGTCGCCGCAGTCATGACGTCCAACAGAGCCGACACCGCCGGTTCATCGGGCAGCGCGAGATCGATCGATTCCGTGTGCACAGGAACTCCAGCTACCTGAAGGTCACGACGCACCTCGGCAACCGTCGAGGTGGTGCGGGTGAGCACCGCCATGTGCGACCACGGGATGCCGTCCTTCAGGTGAGCCTCACGCAGTAGCCGACCGATGTGGGAGTGCAGATTGCCGGACGCATCTGCGATGACGATGTCAACGAACGAATCGAGATCAGCCCCTGCCCCATCCCGCGGACGGCGCAGGCTCATCGCGGTCTGACTCGGCAGGCCCACGAGTGTCTCGTGCGCGAGCACCCGAGCAGCGATCGCCAACGACTGCGCGCTGCCGCGATGCACCTCGGGGGCGACAATCACCTCTGGCACAGCGGCCCCGACGGGTTGACGGCGACGTTCGAGGAGGTCCGCGAACACCCGCGGATCCGAACCGCGGAAACCATAGATGCTGCGGGCGGGATCGCCAGCAACGACGAAAGTCTTGTCGGCGGGGACGAGTCGCATCAGCAGATCAGCCTGCAGCGCATCGAAATCGTGGAACTCATCGACATAGATCGCGCTGAGCGTGGACTGCATCTGAAGCCGAACCTCGTCGGTGCTCGCGATGGCGCGGGCGAGGGAGATGAGGCCGGAGTAGTCGATGACGTTCTCCAGGCTTGCGGTCTCGGCTTCAAGGGATGCGAAATGCACGAGCGCCTGAACCAACGGATCACCCGATGCCGCCGCCGCTCGCTCCGCCTGGTCTGGATCGAGACCGAGGTCTCGCAGACGTGTGGTGAAGGCTCGCACCTCATTAGCCATCCCGAGGGTCGGCAATGCCTGACGCATGGAATCAGGCCAGTCGATGCTCGCATCAGTGATGCTGCCGAGGATCAACTCACGCACCCGTTGGTCTTCCTCTGCACCGGACAACACGCGCAGGGAGGCGAGGTCCTCATCCAGTCGCGGCCCGAAACTCGACACGAGGGAGAACGCCAGGGCGTGGATCGTGGTGATCGTGGGCAGGGCACCTGACCCCAGGAGTCCAGCGACCTGGGTGCGCAGATCCGCCGCCGCCCGCCGCCCGACCGTGACCGCCCACACCGACCGGGCGCCGTCGATCCGGGTGCGCTCGGCGATGGCGTGTGCCAGGGCGGTCGTCGTGCCGGTGCCGGGGGCCCCGAGGAAGACCAGAGTGCCGCCTGAATGGTCGACGACGCGGCGCTGCGCCTCGTCGAGGCCGATGGCATCCCCCTCGGTGATCATGCTCGCCATTCCAGCACGCCGGTCCGACACGTCCGCGCCTACGTATCGCAATCTGCGACCATCAAGGGATGGTCGGCAAGCCAGGTGATGACCTGATGGCGCAGATTCCCGCGCCACAGGCGGACCCTCAGGTCGAGCAGGAGACCCTTGCCCTCACCCGGCCGACCGGCGAAATCCCCCTGTCGCAGCGATCCGAGCAGTCCCACCCCACCGTGGTGATCGAGGATGGTGTCATCCCGCGAAGGCTGCGCCGCCCCCTCGATCTCGCCCGTTTCCTCCTCGCGGTTCTGCTGATCGCCGGGACGGTCGCCATCGCCTACTTCGCGACCGGCACGACTGAGGGCCTGGAGGAGGACATCATCTCCGGCGCCGACCGACTGCCGGCGATCATCGTCCTCAGCGCCAGCGTGATCGCCGGTCTCGGACTCGTCGGCCTCCCCGTAGCCGCCGCCATCTCCCTCGTCGCCCGCCGCCGCGTGCGCCAACTCTTCGACGCGCTCCTCGGCCTGCTCCTCACCGTTGTCGTGCTGACAGGGGCGAACTGGGCCGTCGATGAATTCGCGACCGAGCGCTTCCTGTCCGCACTGACGGCCACCACCAGCGGCGAGATACCGGCAACCGCCCCCCTGTTGGGCGGGCTCGTCGCCTTCATCACCGTCACGCGCCTGATGGGTCGGCGGCCGTGGAATGTGTTGAGCGTGCTGGTGATCGCCGCCCAGGTCACCATCGTCCTCGTCGGCGGTGGTGTCGCCGTCCCCGGGCTGTTGATCACGATCTTCGCCGGATGGGCGCTGGGACTGCTGGCCCGCTACGCCCTCGGCACACCGACGACACGACCGTCGGGTGTGCAGGTCGCCGAGACACTGGCACGCGCTGGACTGCCCTTGAGTGTGCTACGTGCTTCACGCAGCACGTCGGTGGGTCGCCGCTACCAGGCCACCACCCGCGATGGTGAGGACCTCGAAGTCGTCGTGCTCGACCGGGATCTCGAAGGCGCCGGTCTCGCCCGCTCGGCATGGCGTGCCCTGCGACTGCGCGAGGAATCAGCCGACTCGGCATTCAATATGCGTCGCTCCCTCGACCATGCCGCACTCATGGCCTATGCCTGCGAATCAGCCGATGTCGCGGTGCCGCGCCTGGTGCTGGCCAGCGAGGTCGGCGCGGATTCCACTCTGCTGGCCTATCGATATGTCGTGGGCCGACGTTTCAGTGAACTCACCGGCGACGACCTGACCGATGACGATCTGGTCGGCGCATGGCGCGTCGTCCGCGACATGCACGCCCACCAGATGGCTCATCGCGCGCTCACCGCCGACAACCTGCTCATCGATGGCAGCCGCAACGTCTGGGCGCTGGGCGAATCACGCGGCACGGTGGCGGCCAGCGATCTGGCGATGCGTATCGACGTCGCCGAGATGCTGTGCACACTCGCGATGATCGTGGGAGCCGACCGGGCTGTGCGCACCGGTCGCCGGGTGCTCGGTGTCAGCACGATGGGTCGCGCGCTTCCGGTCCTGCAGCCGGTCGCGCTGTCGACTCCGACCCGTCGCGCGATGCGCAAGCGTCGTGACCTGATGGTGCATCTGCGCGACGCGCTCGTCGAGATCCGACCAGGCGCCGATACCGAGCAGATCAAGCTCGAGCGCATCAAGCCACGCACGCTGATCATGATCGTGGTCGGTGGCATCGCCGCCTATGTGCTGCTGTCCCAACTCGCCCAGGTCGATCTCGTCACCCTGGTGTCCACCGCGTCACTGGAGTGGATGGCCATCGGTGTCGTCGCGGCGATCATCACCTACCCGGCGGCAGCATGGTCACTCAGCGGTTTCGTCCCTGAGCGACTCAAACTCAATCGCACCATCCTGGCCCAGGTTGCCGGTGACTTCGCGACTCTCGTCTCACCCCCGACCCTCGGTGCCGTCGCGATCAACCTGCGCTACCTCACCAAATCCGGCCTCCACCCCGCACTCGCCACCGCAAGCGTCGGCGTTTCGCAGGTTGCGGCGTTCGCCGTGCACATCGTGCTGCTCACCGGGTTCGCGATCGCTGCGGGAACACAGGCCGACTTCACCTTCGATCCGCCACCGTGGGCGGTGATCGCCGCAGTCATCGTGGCCCTGCTCGTCATCGCCGCGTTCGCCGTTCCCATTGTGCGTCGCTATGTGTTCGGCCGGGTGCGACCGCTGCTGCGCGAGGTGATCCCGCGGCTGGTGACCGTCGCGCAACGACCCACCAAATTGCTCGAAGGCATCGGTGGGATCCTGCTGCTCAATCTGGGTTACATCGTCACGCTGATGGCGTGCGTGCGGGCATTCGACGGTGATTTGAATATCGCAGCGATCGCGGTCGTCTATCTCGCCGGTGCGACCATCGGCCAGGCTGCACCCACCCCCGGTGGCCTCGGTGCCGTCGAGGCGGCGCTGGCTGCCGGCCTCACCGCAGCCGGTCTCGATGGTGGCGTCGCGGTGTCCAGCGTGCTGCTGTTCCGCCTCATCACGTTCTGGATTCCCACGGTCCCCGGCTATCTGGCCTTCAACTGGATGACGAAGAAGGGCGCGCTCTAGCGGCGCGCCCGTTTAGGGATCGGCGGGCTGCGGGTATCCGCGCTACCGTGGTCGTCCATGAGCGAAGACCGCGTCACCATCACGCCCTTGACCGACGGACCCCTCGAAGTCACCGGACCGGTGACGATCACCGCGAGCGACGGCAGCACCCTCGAGACCACTGATCGCACCTGGCTGTGCCGCTGCGGCGCCTCGGCGAAGAAGCCCTACTGCGATGGCAGCCATAAGAAAGCCGGCTTCATCTCCACGGTCGAGGGCTAGTCCGCCCGGCTCACATCCACAGCGAGACCAGCCAGGTCAATATCGGCGCGACGATCAATGCGGGCAGCAGATCACCGACCGCGAGGTTCGTCACCCGCAGCAGCCGCAACCCCACGCCGATGAGCAGGATGCCCCCGGTCGCGGTGATGGAGGCGATGACCGACGCGGCGACGACCGCACCGACCCCGACTCCGATCAGCGTGAAGATGCCCTGCACGATGCCGACGCTGATCGCCGAGGCCGCCACCCCCCAGCCGAGTGTCGCGGCGAATGCCACCGATGCGACACCGTCGAGGGTGGATTTCAGTGCAAGTTGATCGATGCCCTGACCAAGACCATCCGACAGGGCACCCAGGATGGCCAACGGCCCGATAACGAACAGCAGCGATGCATCGACGAAGCCTTCGATGAACCGTTGACGCGCTTCACTGCCCGAGGTGCGTGACATCCTGCGCTGCAGCCAGCCACCGACGCCTTCCATCCGCTGCTCCACCCGCAGCAGCGAGCCGATCACCCCGCCGATGACGACCGATCCCAGCACGATCAGCAACGGAGCCGACGACCCGACATCGGCCTGCCAATCGGCATCGGTGAGCGCCACGATGTTCAGTGCCGCCACCACGAGGACAACGAGGCCGAGTGCGGAGGTGATCAGGTCTCGGGTGCGCTCAGGCAGACGCGAACCGACGGCGACGCCTACGGCTGATCCGACGAGGATCGCGCCCATGTTGATGAGCGTGCCCAGTCCGACCACGCGTGGAGACTAGGGCACGGCTCGATGACCGGAATCGAGAGGGATCAGTAGTACGGCTTATCCGGTTCGATCTGCAGGGTCCAGGCGTTGATGCCCCCGCCCACGTGGATCGCATCGGAGAATCCGGCGCCCTTGAGTACCGCGAGCGCCTCGGCCGATCGGCCACCCACCTTGCAGAACAGCACGATCTGCTTGTCCTGCGGCAGTTTCTCCAGCGCCGAGCCGTTGAGGAAATCACCCTTCGGGATGAACTCCTCGTCGGCACCGATCGTGACGATGTCCCATTCGATCGGCTCGCGCACGTCGACGAGCACGAAGTCGCGTTCCCCGCGTTCCCGCTCATCGAGCATGAGTTTCAGGTCGTGCACGCTGATCGTCGAATCACGGGCAGCAGCAGCCGCCTCATCGGAGATCGTGCCGCAGAATGCTTCGTAGTCGATCAATTCGGTGACCGTCGGGTTCTCTCCGCACACCGCGCAGTTGGGGTCCTTGCGGATGCGAACCTCGCGATAGTCCATCTCGAGGGCGTCGTACACCTTCAACCGACCCAGCAGTGGATCGCCGATTCCGGTGATGAGCTTGATCGCCTCGGTCACCTGGATCGAACCGATGGACGCGCACAGCACACCGAGAACGCCGCCCTCGGCGCAGGAGGGAACCATTCCCGGCGGTGGCGGCTCGGGGTACAGGCAGCGGTAGCACGGGCCGTATTCAGCCCAGAACACGCTGGCCTGCCCATCGAAGCGATAGATCGATCCCCAGACGTAGGGCTTGCCCAGCAGGACGCAGGCATCATTGACCAGGTAGCGGGTTGCGAAGTTGTCGGTGCCGTCGACGATGAGGTCGTACTGGCTGAACAGCGCCATCACATTGGACGAGTCGAGGCGCTCTTCGTGGAGCACGACATCGACGTAGGGGTTGATCTCCTTGATCGAATCGCGGGCGCTCTCCGCCTTCGATCGGCCGATATCGGAGACCCCGTGGATGATCTGGCGTTGCAGATTCGATTCGTCGACGACGTCGAACTCCACGATTCCCAAGGTGCCCACACCCGCAGCCGCGAGATACATCAGCGTCGGGGATCCCAGCCCTCCCGCGCCCACACACAGCACTCGAGCGTTCTTCATCCGCTTCTGCCCGGTCATCCCGACATCCGGGATGATCAGGTGTCGGCTGTAGCGACGGACCTCGTCGACGCTCATGTCCTCGGCCGGCTCGACCAGGGGTGGCAGGCTCATGGGTGACCCTCCTTGCGGCAGCTGCGATAGCGATCACGTGTCAGGGGTGGTAACGCAATCGCGGCTTCCAGTGTTCCCGACGCGAAGAGGGGGCGCACCTCCGCCCCCTGACCGCGGGTTCGCAGGGGTGATCAGGCCGAGGTCGACAGCGGGACGCCGATGAATCGGCGCCAGGATGCGGCGACCTCATCCGGATGCTCCATCATCGCCACGTGCCCCGAATCCGGCAGCACGACCACGTGCGCGTCGGCGAAATGCCGAGTGATGCGATGCGCGGCCTTGGCATCGACGAGTTGATCGCGCTGACCGTACACCGCGAGGACCGGCACCTCGATGCGTTCGGCAAGACGCCACGGGCGATCAGCCCCCGCATCGAGGAAGGTCGCGATCAGCCCGCGCAGGGACGACAGCGTCGCATCCGCGACATGGGGAAAACCGTCGCGACTCCGGGCTTCGTCTTCGGTCATTCCGCGGCGTTCTGCTGACAGGCGACCGGGATCTGCGAAGACCGATCGGAACGTGTCGTCCACCCGCTTTTCGACAGGCAACTCCAGGTACTTCGACACCAGCCGCTCACCGATTCCCGGGATCGCGATCACCGGCATGTGCGCGGTGCCGCGCCGCAATCGACGCGCGGGCATCGCGGGTGAGATCAAGGTCAACGACCGCACCAGGTCCGGGCGCTGGGCCGCCAGTTGAACAGCGACACTGCCACCGAGGGAATTGCCGAACACGTGCCAGTCACTTCCGTCAAACGAGCTACTGCCATTCAGGTGATCGAGCAGATCAGCGACGTGGCGGGCGTGCCCGGCCGGGGAGTAGTCACCATCGCGCGGGGGCGGCGAGGCACCGAAACCGGGCAGATCGATCGCGATTGCGTCGACGTCGTCATCGAGGGCGTCGAGCAACTCGACCCAGTTCAGCGACGATCCACCCAGACCGTGGATCATCACCGCCCGCGGACGCTGCGCATGAGACCCATCCGCAGCCGAATCGAGGGGCGATCCCGAGGGACTCGTCCGCACCGAATAGACACCGAGAGCCGTGGTGACGATCTGCGGGGACCACCGGCGTACCGAATTCACCCCTCCATGAGAACACCGTCGACATGCGGGTGTCCTGTCGGGGTCGGCGGCGATTGGCTGCCGAGAGGTCTAGCATGACCGTCATGTCCGGCTCCATCACCGGTGAGCGCTCCACCGCGCGCCTCCCTCGCGAAGAGCGGCGCGCTCAGTTGCTCATCGCTGCCCGAGAGGTCTTCGTGGCCCAGGGCTACCACACGGCCGGAATGGATGACATCGCCGAACGCGCCGGGGTGAGCAAACCGGTGCTGTATCAGCACTTCCCCGGCAAGATGGAGTTGTATCTGGCGCTGCTCGATGAGGGAATCGCTGCGTTGCTGGAAAACCTGCGCGCCGCGATGGCCACGACGACCGACAACCGCCAACGCGTGCACGCCGCGGTAGCCAGCTATTTCGCCTTCATCGACAATCCCGACAGCCCCTATCGGCTCGTCTTCGAAAGCGACCTGACCCATGATCCGCAGGTCCGCGAACGCGTCGAACGTGCTGATGACGAGTGCGCGGGGCTGTTCAGTCGCGTGATCGCCGCCGACACCGGCCTGTCCCAGGAGCAGGCGCACCTGCTGGCTGCGGGACTGCTCGGGATGGCTCATGTCGCCGCCCGACGATGGCTTCGCGATCGCAATAACGTGCCCGCGAACCAAGCGGTGGATCTGATCGCTTCGCTCGGTTGGCGCGGCATCGGTGGCTTCCCCCTGTCGCACCCGCCCACCGACTGAATACCGACCTCGCAGATGCCCACTCGCGGCGACTGGGTTAGCCTGCCGCCATGGAGGTCAAGATCGGCATCGTCAATACCCCGCGGGAAATCGTCTTCGACAGCACCCAGAGCGCGGAGGACGTCAGTGCGGCGGTGGCCGCGTCGATCAAGTCCGGTGAGTTGCTCTCACTGGAGGACGACCGCGGCCGACAGGTCATCGTTCCCAGTGATCGCATCGCATACGTCGAACTCGGAGTGCCCTCCGCGCGTCGCGTCGGCTTCGGCTCCCCTGCCTGAACCTCCGAGTTCACGCACCCAAACCCAAAGACTGCATCCGACCGGTATGCGCATCGGTCAATCGAGCGAGCATGCGTCCGATCTCGGCCAGGTCCGCACCCGGGCGGTCCACGCCCCCGACGAGCAGGCCTGACAGCGCATCACGTTGAGCGGCCACGCGTTGAGCCTGGCTGAGCGCCTCCCCCACTAGTCGACGCCCCCACAGCGCGAGGCGACCGCCCAGTGCGGGATCAGCGTCGATAGCCGATGTCACTCGATCGACCACGAACTGCGAGTTGCCCAGATCCGAGCACACCTCGAGCACGAGGGCTCTCGTGCGCGGATCGACGAACTGGGCAATCTCGCGATAGAAATCCGTGGCTATGCCGTCTCCGACATAGGCCTTGACCAATCCCTCCCACCAGTCACCCGGCGCGGTGTGCTCGTGGAAATCATTGAGCGGTGCGACGAAAGGCTCCATCGCTTCTCTCGGGTCGGCACCAAGTTCCACGAGCCGATCACGCAGGGCTTGGAAATGCCGCCACTCCGCCGCTGCCATCGAAGCGAGATGGATCTCGTCATCGAGAACCGGCGCGAGTGCTGCATCGGCTCCCATGCGCTCGAAAGCGCTCAGTTCGCCATAGGCGAGCACCCCGAGCAGGTCGACGACCGCCGCCCGGTATTCGGGATCGCCGAGGTCGAAGGCCTGGTCGGTCACGGCGTTCAGGCTAGTACCACGGTGGGGCCAACCGATCAACCGATAGCCCCCGGGGTATCCTCGAGGAGGCGATGGTGCATGCCACGCCAACGATGAGGGGCGTGAGCCCCGCCGGCCCCAGACCGTGCGTCGGCGCCCCCGGATTCCCCGGGTGCGGTGCCCGCGAAAAGGTGCCCCTGATAATTGTGGAGAACGCCCTGTCTACTGACGAACTGTCTACCGAAGAACTGTCTACCGAGGAAGCCAGCCTCGACGATCTGACCCAGATCACCGAATCCACCGCCCCGATCCTGGAGCAGCCGCCGACCTTCGCCGAACTCGGCGCCGATCCCGCCATCGTGGCCGCCCTCGCCGAATCCGGCATCGAGCGAGCCTTTCCCATTCAGGCCATGTGCCTTCCCCTGGCTCGAGACGGTCGTGATCTGATCGGCCAGGCCAAGACCGGGACGGGCAAGACCCTCGGCTTCGGGATCCCGCTGCTGATGCGCCTCGATCCCGACCGCGGCGAGGGTGCAGCCCCGCAGGCGCTGGTCATCGTGCCCACGCGAGAGTTGTGCGTGCAGGTCACCGACGACCTCAAGCAGGCTGGTGCTCGCATGGGCACCCGCGTGCTCAGCGTGTACGGCGGGCGCGCATACGAACCGCAACTCGAGGCACTCAGTCGCGGGATCGACGTCGTCGTCGGTACCCCCGGTCGCGTCATCGACCTCGCCGAACGCGGAAGCCTCCGCCTCGGTGAGGTGAGGGTGCTGGTGCTCGACGAGGCCGATGAGATGCTCGACATGGGCTTCCTGCCTGACGTCGAACGCATCGTCAGCGCTGTCCCCGCAGTTCGTCAGACCATGCTGTTCTCCGCGACGATGCCCGGCCAGATCGTCAACCTCGCTCGCCGCTACATGACCCAACCCACGCACATCCGCGCACAGGATCCCGGTGATGATCGCGCCACGGTCGATGCAATCGAACAGCACGTGTGGCGCGCCCACCCGATGGACAAGGTCGAGCTTCTGGCCCGTGTTCTGCAAGCCGATGGCCGTGGACTGTCGATGATCTTCACGCGGACGAAGCGCAAGGCGCAGAAGATCGCCGATGACCTCGCCAATCGGGGCTTCGCCGTCGCCAGCGTGCATGGTGATCTCGGGCAGGGTGCCCGCGAGCAGGCGCTGCGGGCGTTCCGCACCGGCAAGGTCGATGTGCTCGTCGCCACCGACGTGGCGGCCCGGGGTATCGACGTCGACGGCGTGACGCACGTGGTCAACTACGAATGCCCCGATGACGAGAAGACCTATGTGCACCGCATCGGTCGCACCGGGCGCGCCGGCGCTTCGGGTGTCGCAGTCACCCTCGTCGATTGGGAGGACGTCGCCCGCTGGCAGATGATCAACAAGGCACTCGGCCTGCCCTTCGCCGAACCGATCGAGACGTATTCGACCTCCGAGCATGTCTACAACGGCTTGAACATCCCCGAGGGCATCACGGGTTCGCTGCCCAAAGCCCAACGCACCCGCGCCGGCCTCGGTGCTGAGAAGGTCGAGGATCTCGGCGAGACCGGGAAGCGATCCGGTAGCGGCGGTGGACGATCCGGTGGTGGACGATCGGGTGGCGGACGATCCGGTGGTTCGCGCAGCGGTGGTCGCTCCGGCCGCGAGAAGGCCAGAGGCGGAAGAACCGACGCAGCGAAGTCCGCGCGCCGCCGCCGTCGCACCCGTGGCGGCAAACCCTCCACCGACTAGCTGAGTACACCCCAGCGGGTCAGGGTCTCGACGAAGCCCGGTGGGGTCTGTCGCATCGGAGCATCTTCTGGTGGGGCCAATTCCGATGGATCCACCCACGCGACCTCCAACGCATCATCGCCGGGGCGCATCCGGCCACCGATGACGTCGGCCGCGTAGTCGCCGATATCGAACACCCCGCCCTCCGGGGCCGGGATCTCAAGGCGTCCGATGAGTGCCCCGACGCGAACGTCGAGGCCGGTCTCCTCGGCGACCTCCCGAGCCACCGCTTCCTCGTCGGACTCCCCCGGCTCCACCCGGCCTCCGGGCAGCGACCAGGCACCGAGTGCAGGTTCTCGACCCCGCCGGATCAACAGCAGGCGGCCGGCGTCATCACGGATGATCGCTCCCACGCAGAAGATGACATCGCCGTCCCGGTCGCCCTGCCCGTATACGCCGCCCTGCCCCATGAGACCGACTGTCTCACGCCCCCTGAATCGGCGATCCACACCCGTTCGCGACGAACGCGGCGTAACCTGACCGGTCATGACCACCACCGCGCAACCCACAGCACCGCCGAGATTATCTCCGTGGGCGCGACCGCTGTTCGGCATCAACGCCTTGGTCGCCTGGGCCGGATGCGGTCTGCAGTTCATCCTCACCGCGTGGGGGGTGTATCCGAACACGAACACCGTCGCCTCCCAACTGGGCAATGACACTCAAGGAGCCCTCGGTCGGATCTTCGACTACTTCACCTATTTCACGATCCTGTCGAACATCCTCGTGGCGGTCATCCTCACGATGCTGTTCCTCAATCCGTTGCGCGACGGCAAGGTGTTCCGCGTCCTGCGGTTGGACACCGTGTTGATGATCACCGTCACCGGCGTGGTCTACAACCTCGTGCTCGCCGCCGATGCCAAGAACGTCGGTTGGCAGGTGCTCGCGAATTCCCTGGAACATCAGATCACCCCGATCGTGACGGTCGTGGTCTGGCTGCTTGTCGGTCCACGCGGTTGGATCAACCTGCGCACCATCGCGTGGGCCTTCGCCCTGCCGATCGGCTGGTTGGTCTACGCCCTGATTCGCGGTGCGATCATCGGCGCCTATCCGTATCCGTTCCTCGATGTGGTGCGGTACGGATACGGCACCGTGCTCATCAACGTGCTCGGCATCGTCGTGTTCGCCCTCGTGATCCTGCTGATCCTCTGGGGCGTGGACAAGGCGATCTCGCGACTGACTCGACGCAGCTGATTCACGCCGATCAGCACCGTTACGAGCGGGTCTTGTACTCCTCGAGTAGCCGTCGGGCGATGATCATCTTCTGGATGTCTGCCGTGCCCTCGCCGATCATCAGCATCGGCGCCTCGCGGTACAGCCGCTCGATCTCGTATTCCTTGCTGTAGCCATAGCCACCGTGGATGCGGAAGGAATCCTCCACGACCTCTTTGCAGTATTCGCTGGCGAGCATCTTGGCCATGCCGGATTCGAGATCGTTGCGGTCGCCGGAATCCTTCTTGCGTGCCGACATCACCATCATCTGATGCGCGGCCTCGACCTTGGTCGCCATCTCCGCGAGGCGGAATGCGACGGCCTGGTGCTCGGCGATCGGCTTGCCGAAGGTGACGCGCTGCTGGGCATATTCCACGCCGAGTTCGAATGCGCGCGTAGCCAAACCGCAGGCTCGGGCGGCCACATTCACGCGACCGACCTCGACCCCGTCCATCATCTGGTAGAAACCCTTGCCGGGCTCACCGCCGAGGATCGAGTCGGCCGGCAGCCGCAGGCCGTCCATGATCAACTCGGTGGTGTCGACACCCTTGTATCCCATCTTCTCGATCTTGCCCGGGATGGTCAGGCCCGGCCGGACCTCGCCGAATCCCGCGGGCTTCTCGATCAAGAACGCCGACATGCGCTTGTAGATGCTGGTGCCCTCAGGGGCGTCATCATCGGTGCGCACGAGCACTGCCACGAGCGTGGAGGAACCGCCGTTGGTCAGCCACATCTTCTGGCCGGTGAGCACATACTCATCGCCCTCTTTGACGGCCTTGCTCTGGATGGCCGAGACATCCGAACCGCAGCCGGGCTCGCTCATCGAGAACGCGCCGCGGATCTCGCCGGTCACCATCTTGGGCAGGTAGTAGGCCTTCTGCTCCTCGGTTCCGTGCTGCATGACCATCCACGCGACGATGAAGTGCGTGTTGATGACACCGGACACGCTCATCCAGCCGCGGGCGATCTCCTCGACGACGAGTGCGTAGGTCAGCAGCGACTCACCGAGGCCGCCGTACTCCTCGGGGATCATCAGACCGAACACACCGAGTTCCTTCAAGCCCTCGACGATGTCGGCGGGGTACTCGTCCTTGTGCTCCAAGAACGTCGCGTTCGGCAGGATCTCGTTGTCGACGAAGTCGCGGACTGCGGCGATGATCTCAGTCTGGACATCGGTGAGACCTTCGGTCTGAGCGAGGCGGGCCATGGTGATCTCCGGCGGGTTCGGGGACGTCGACCCCTCATCGGTGGCCGCGCGCCCGGATGGCTTGGGCAGGTTCGATGCTAACGGACGTTCACGGATTCGCACGGCGAGGGTGAATCGAAGGCCTCCCGGCTGAACACCTCCGGCCGGGGCACGACATGCTGGCCAGATGCCTCAACGAATCCCGGTCGACACCGGCCAGATCGTCGTCATCAGCGGAGCCGGCAGCGGAATCGGATTTGCCACCGCGCGCCATCTGACCGATATCGGCTACACCGTCATCGCTGGAGTCCGCAAAGACCAGCAGGCCGACCGGCTTCGCCAGGGTGCGGGGCCGAATCTGGTGCCTTTCCCCTTCGACGTCACGCGTGATGGCGATATCGAGTCCGTGGTTGCTCACGTCGAGCACCTGCGCCAGAAGGGTCGGACGCTGCGAGGGGTCTTCAGCAATGCCGGCATGGAAGGCCGCAGCGCCGATAAATCGGCCGAGGGTTGCCCCATCAGCTCCCTCGAAGAGGTGATGGAGGTCAACTACTTCGGGGCGGTGCGCTTCATCAAGGGATTCCTGCCGATGGCACGAGCCGATCGCAGCACCATCGTCATCAACTCGGCGCTCATGGCTCGGATCGTGCTGCCCTTCAATGCCGGATACGCACCTTCCAAGGCGGCACTCGAGTCGTGGGCGATCGGACTGCGCCGCGAGATCGCCCCGCTGGGCGTGCGGGTGACGTTGATCGAACTCGGCGGAATCGCGACCCCGTTGACATCATCCGCAGGCAGTGACGATGCCCCGAATCCGCTGTATCCGCAGCAGGAAGCAGTCACCGCGGAGTTCGCGGAACTCGCGACCAAGGCTGCCGGCCACCGTCGCATGCAACCGGAATACGTCGCCGAGATCGTTGCCCGCGCACTCGCGAGCGACTCGCCCAGACTGCGCTACCTCGGTGGGGGCGGTGCGCACCTGCTCGCGACGGTGGCGGCCCTGCCGCAACGCCTGCAGGACCGGGTGATCAACCGCCTGCTCAGCCGCGGCGCTTCGCAGAAGACCACAATCCCGCACCGGGATTGACCGCAGCGACCACCACCACGAGAGGCAGCACGAATACTGGCAGCACCGAAACCAGGCTCGATCCGAGGATGCCGGCGAGCACGATCTGGGCCGCGGTGATGGGCGACCACGCGAACACCAGGGCTGTGATGCGATGGGCTACGTCGGCGCGGTCGGTGAGAATCCGCGAGACCGCGATGTGAGCCCAGCCGGCCGCGGCCACAGCCGCCGGGCTCGCCGCCACGGCCAGAGCGAGCGGGTCAGCGGATGGTCCGGTCATGGTGACGAGTGCGGCAAGTCCGATCGCGCCAGCGGCAAGCAGAGCGAGGACGGCGCACACGGCGACCCGGGGCCGGCGCAGCACCTGCGACCAGGGCAGGCGTGCCGGCGGGGTGTCCGGCTTCGCCGCTGGGGAAGGGCCATCGCCGGGAGTCGTCGTCTCATCACTGTCGAGCAGTCCGTCACTGTCGAGCAGTACGTCGCGGGCGATCCGCAGGCGATCGAAGAACTCCCGATCGCCTCCGTGATCGGGATGCGCGAGCCGAGCCCACGCCCGCCAGGCTCGACGCACCTGCTCGGAGTCAGCATCGACCGTGACACCGAGCAACACGGCGGCCTGCATCCGCGACATCGTGACGTAGCCCATGACGTGACCGCTCGACTCGGTCAGGCCTCGGGCGGGGTGAAGGTCTGCGTGCGCTGCATTCCGGCGGCGCGCCCCTTCGCCGCGATCACCAGAGCCATCTTGCGGCTGGCCTCGTCGATCATCTCGTCGCCGAGCATGACCGCGCCTTTCGCTCCACCGGCCGCCGAGGTGTAGAAGTCATAGGCATCGAGGATCAACTCCGCGTGGTCATAGTCCTCCTGCTTGGGGCTGTAGACCTCATTGGCCGCATCGACCTGACCGGGGTGCAAGACCCACTTGCCGTCGAAACCGAGTGCCGCGCTGCGGCCCGCTACGCGCGTGTATCCCTCGACGTCCTTGATCTGAAGATATGGACCATCGATGGCCTGCTTATCGTGGGCGCGCGCTGCCATCAGAATGCGCATCAGGATGTAGTGGTAGGCATCGCCGGTGTCGTATCCCGGCGGGTTCTCCCCGACGACGAGGGACTTCATGTTGATACTGGCCATGAAGTCGGCCGGCCCGAAGATGATCGTCTCCACACGCGGACTGGCCGTTGCAATCGCGTCGACGTTGATGAGACCGAGAGCGTTCTCGATCTGCGCCTCGATTCCGATGCGACCAACCTCGAATCCGTTGGCCTTCTCGATCTGGGTGAGCAGCAGATCCAATGCCACGACCTGCTCGGGTGTCTGAACCTTCGGCAACATGATGCAGTCGAGATTGGGCCCCGCACCTTCGACGACCTCGACGACGTCGGCATAGGTCCACTCGGTGGTCCAGTCATTGACGCGGACCGCACGCACCTTGCCGTCGTAACCACCCTCGTTGAGCGCGGCCACGATGTTCTTGCGCGCCTCGGGCTTGGCGAGCGGAGCGACGGCGTCCTCGATATCCATGAAGACCTGATCCGCGGGCAGGCCACGGGCCTTGTCGAGCATCTTAGGACTGGAGCCGGGAACGGCGAGGTTGGATCGACGGGAACGCTGTCCGCGGGGCACCTCGGGGTGCACGATGTTGGGGGCCATAGCCGCAGACGTTACCGAGACACCCGACCTGCCGCGACCGCGCACCACGCCTCGCAGCCCTCTCCCGTCGGCTAGCCTCATCCGCGTGACGAGCGCAGCGCGGGTCTTCGTGGCACGCCTGGCCGGTGCGGGAGTCTTCGACCCGCAAGCCGACCAGGTGGGCAAACTGCGCGACATCGTCGTTCTCTTGCGCACCGAGCAGCGCCCGCCCCGTGTCCTCGGCCTGGTCGTCGAGGTCGTCGGTCGCCGCCGGATCTTCGTACCGATGACCCGGGTCACCACCATCGACGCCGGCCAGGTCGTCGTTCGCGGAGCAGTCAATCTGCGGCGCTTCGAGCAGCGACCCGGTGAAGCTCTCGTCATGGGAGATCTGCTGGATCGACGCGTCGACATTCTCGACACGGCCGTGGCGCTGGCAGGCACCGGCGGCAAGGGCAAGGCCACTGATGATCAAGCCACCGTGATGGACGTCGCCATCGAGCACGAATCGACCGGCGACTGGGTGATCACCCAGGTGGCGGTGCGCCTGAAAGGCGGCCTGCGCCGCCGCAGCCACACTCGTGTGCTCGACTACGACCAGGTCAGCGGCCTGACTCTGCCCACGAGCGAACAGGGTGCGGAGAACCTGCTGGCAGCTCTCGATGATCTGCGCGCTCCGGACCTAGCCCACGCGCTCCAGGACCTCAGTTCAAAGCGACGCGTCGAGGTGGCTCGCACCCTCGATGACGAGCGCCTCGCCGACGTGCTCGAGGAACTGCCCGAGGATGACCAGATCGAGATCCTGCAGATGCTCGAAGCCGAGCGTGCCGCCGACGTGCTCGAGGAGATGGATCCCGATGACGCCGCCGACCTGATCTCCGAACTGCCCCCCGAGCAGGCCGCCGATCTTCTCGAACGCATGGAACCGGAGGAAGCAGCCGACATCCGCCGCCTGCTGATCTATGACGACTACACCGCCGGCGGCATGATGACGACGGAACCGATCGTGCTCGGTCCCGACGCGACCGTCGCCGATGCTCTGGCGCGGATGCGCAATCCCGACCTGTCGCCATCGCTGGCCGGACAGGTCTACGTGGTGCGCCCTCCGATGGACACCCCCACCGGGCGCTATCTGGGTACCTGTCATTTCCAGCGACTCCTGCGGGAACCGCCCGCAACGCTGGTATCCGCAGTCGTGGATGCCGCACTCGAACCCATTCGACCCGATGTCGCCCTCGGCGAGGTGGCTCGCAACTTCGCCGCCTACAACCTCGTCGCGCTGCCCGTAGTCGATGAGTCCGGGCGCCTGCTCGGTGCGGTGACCGTCGACGACCTGATCGACCACATGCTGCCCTCCGATTGGCGTGACGGCCCAGAGCAATTTGACAGGCCGGAGCAACATGACAGGCCGGAACAGTCGGAGGCGTCGTGATGGCACGCAACCCACTACCCCGCCGCCGCCGCAGCGACATCCGACTCGATCAGCCGCTCGAGCGCGGCCGGTTGCGTGGGCCGTCCTACGACCCCGAACAGTTCGGCCGCTTATCCGAGCGCATCGCACGCTTCATCGGATCATGGCGGTTCATCGCGTGGATGACCGTCGTCATCCTGGCCTGGTTGGCGTGGAATATCTTCGCCCCCGCCGACCTCAAGCCCGATCCGTATCCCTTCATCTTCCTCACCCTGCTGCTGTCGCTGCAGGCCTCCTACGCCGCACCGCTGATCCTGCTCGCGCAGAATCGGCAGTCCGATCGCGACCGTGTGCAATATCTCGAAGACCGAGCGATCACCGAACGCATCATGGCCGATGCCGAATACCTCGCCCGCGAGCTCGCCTCGCTGCGGGTGGCTCTCGGCGAGGTCGCCACCCGCGACTATCTGCGCGGTGAACTACGCGATGTCGTCGAAGAGCTCACCCGCGAAATCACCGCAGCCAGGGACTCCCCTGCCGATACCGATTCACCTTCACCTCACGACCGCGAGCAGCCCTGACGGCCGAATGGCCGACCCACCGGGATGAGCCGTAGCATCGCGGCTATGGCTCGCATCGATCCCGACGAAATCCAGGCCGCGCTCGCCAAGGTGGAGGATCCCGAGATCCATCGACCCATCACCGACCTGGGCATGGTGAAATCCGTCGATATCGATGGCGATCGAGTACGGATCGGCATCTATCTCACGGTGTCGGGCTGCCCCATGAAGGACACCATCACCCAGCGAGTCACCCTCGCCGTCGGATCGGTCCGCGGTGTCAAGCACGTCGATGTCGACCTCGACGTCATGAGCGACGCCCAGCGCAAAGCCATGCGCGAGAAACTCCAGGGCGGACCGGAGAAGGAGATCCCGTTCACCAAGCCGGGCAATCGCACTCACGTATATGCGATCACCTCCGGCAAGGGTGGAGTCGGCAAGTCATCGGTGACGGTCAACCTCGCGGTCGCCATGGCCGCCCAGGGAATGACCGTCGGCATCGTCGATGCCGACATCTACGGCCACTCCATCCCCGGACTCCTCGGCATCACGACACCGCCCACGGTGGTCGAGGGCATGATCATGCCGAGCGAGGCCTATGGCGTGCGTGCGATCTCGATGCTGCCGTTCAAGCCGGGCGGCAGCACCGAACCGGTGGCCTTCCGCGGACCGATGCTGCACCGAGCGCTGCAGCAGTTCCTCACCGATGTCTGGTGGGGCGATCTCGATGTGCTCCTGCTCGATCTGCCGCCGGGTACGGGTGATATCGCGATCTCCACCGGTCAGCTGCTGCCCGGATCGCAGGTCGTGGTCGTCACGACCCCGCAGGCCGCCGCCGCTGACGTCGCGGTACGTTCGGGCATGCTCGCCGGCTCGACCCATCAGGTTGTCGCCGGTGTCATCGAGAACATGAGCGGATTCCCCTGCCCCCACTGCGGCGAACCGATCGACCTCTTCGGGATGGGCGGTGGCGCCAGGGTCGCCGAGCAACTCAGCGCCGGTTTGAACTCCACTGTTCCGCTGCTGGGCCGGGTGCCCTTCGATCCGCGTCTTCGCGAAGGCGGGGACGCCGGCCAACCTCTGGTGCTCGCCGAACCTGACGCGCCCGCTTCCGTGGAATTGCGCGTGCTCGCCGAACGTCTGGGCAGCAAACCGCGCGGGTTGGTCGGTCAGCCTCTCGGCCTGAGCCCGATGGGTCGCTAGCCAGCCGAAAGTCAGGTCGCGTCGGGATCGAACCGTGGGGCGCTGGCCGATGGATTCGCTCCTGCGCCCTGCGACCCATTGGCTCCGGAACCGTTTTTCGCCGGCGCATCGTCCTCGTCGGTGAACAGGTCACCGACGAGCCGTTTCGGGTGATACGACTGCAGTTCCCGGAGGGTTTCCTTCGTCTCCGCCATATCGAGACCCGACGCGTCAGCGAGGTCCTTGCGTGCCGTCGAGGCCATCGCTTTGACGTTTCGCAGCATCCGAGCCGCATCGGCCGCTGCGCGCGGGAGGCGTTCGGGACCGAAGACGAGCAGCCCGACGACAGCGAGGATCAGCAATTCACCCATGCCGACGTCGAACATGTCGCTCAGGGTACGTCAGATCGGGCCTCGAGGGTCACCTCGGTCGTGAACTGATCGAGCCCACGACGGACAGTGAGCACGATCGTGTCGCCTGGGGCATTCGCTCGGATGGCGATGATCAGGGTGCGCGAATCGGCCACCGATCGGCCATCGACGGCGGTGATGACGTCACCGGGCTGCAATCCGGCGCGCTGCGCGGCAGACCCGGGGGTGACGGCCTCCACCAGCGCGCCCGGCCCGGGGAAGAACGGATCGAGGGATACCCCGATGATCGGGGTGGTCGACTCACCGGTCTCGATGATCTCCGCGGAGATCCGCTGCGCAGCCGAAGCCGGGATCGCGAAACCGAGACCGATGCTGCCCGACGATGATCCGATGGCCAAGGTCGCGACCGCGGAATTCACCCCGATGACCCGGCCATTTCCGTCCAGCAGGGGACCACCGGAGTTGCCCGGGTTGATCGGTGCATCGGTTTGGATCGCGTCGATGTAGGACGCTGACCCGCCTGGCTGGCCGGTGGTCACCGGTCGATTCAGAGCACTGACGATGCCCTGGGTGACCGTGCCCGCGAGTCCCAGCGGCGCCCCGATCGCCACGACCGAGTCTCCCACCCGCACGGCCTCGTCACCAGCCCATGACAGCAGCGGGAGCGGTGACGGCAACTCGCCAACATCCACCGATAGCACCGCGAGGTCGTAGGACACGTTGCGCCCCACGATCTGCGCCTGCGTGCGCCGACCATCGGCGAACACCACATCGATGCGTGACGTTTCGGAGTTCACGGCGGCGAGTTCGACGACGTGATTATTGGTGACGATGAAGCCCTGGGAATCGATGACGTCCTCAGAATCCACGAGGAAACCCGAACCCGATGCCGATTGGGATCCCGCCTGGATGCGCAACGACACGACTGCCGGGAGCGCCTGTTCGACTAAAGCTGCGATCGAACCGGGCTCTGCCGGAGCCGTGCCCGGTGTCTGCTGCGGCAGATTGATCACGTTCGCGCTGCCGGGACGATCGGCCATCCGTTCAGCCTGGCGACCCAGCAACAGCCCGAACAGTCCACCGAGTACTCCCACGACGACAACGACCGCGAGTCCCAGAATCCACCAGCGTCCCAGCGAGCGTGGGCGCTGTGTGGTGTCCGGGTGGCGATCGGGCGGGTCGGAGACGCGACTGTGACTCATCGTGGTGCCATCCTCGCATCCCGGGTCAGGCTAGGCTGCCGGCCGTGACCACCCACTCCGCATCGAATGGCGCATCGCATGGCCTCCCGCCCAGCCCGGTGCACTGGGCAGCGGTGGAGGACTGGGCGGAGGAGGGCCCCCTCGCAGCCGCGGCCCGCGAGCGTGCGCTCGCCGATGGCTCGCTCCAGCCACCGACACGAGCGCAGTGCGCTGCCCTCGGGCTTTTCGCCAACGTCATCGCCGCGGAACACATCCTGATGCTGGGGTCGACAGCGGGTGTGGGTGAGGCCTGGCTGCTGGCAGGTATGGATCCCGGGGGCACCCTCACCGTCATCGATGCCGATCCGCATCGTCAGGCTCTGACTCGTGATGCGCTGACCACATCCCCCTCGGGTTCGGCGCGGGTGATCACCGCACAGGCCACCGAGGTGCTGCCGAGGTTGGCCGATTCCGGTTATGACCTCATCGTTCTCGACGAGGCGACCGCGATATCCGGTGACGCCCAGCATGCGCCGCGGCTGCTGCGCCCCGGGGGTGTGCTTGCGATTCGACTCGCCGACCACGAGGGGTCTCGATCGCTGCGTGATGTCGCCGCGTCGCTACGCGAGGATCCGCGATGGGCGACCGCATGGTTGACCGTCGGCGATGGTGTGCTGGTATCGGTGTGGCGAGGCGACGACGTTGCCGTGGACGAGTCCTAGGAGACCGCGGCGGTGAGTTTCTCACCGAGTTCGGCGACCTCGTCGCCATTGAGTTCGACGACGAGGCGGCCACCGCCTTCGAGGGGCACGCGCATGACGTAGCCACGGCCTTCCTTCGTGACCTCCATCGGGCCATCGCCCGTCCGTGGCTTCATCGCGGCCATGCTCATCCCTTTCGGCTACCCGGCCCTGGCACCGACGGTCAGTGTCGGATCGGGCTCGAATTCTGGGTGGAAAAGGCCATTATCGCCTATGGCTGCGATTGTGGGGCAGTCGGCTGGTGTCTGGGCCCGGCGGGCGGCTCGGTGGCCGTTCGGTGGCCGCTCAGGCTTGACGGTCCTGCTGAGCCTGTCCATCGTCGGCTTCGCTGCCATCTGCAGCCTCGAGTGCGCCGGCATCGCGGGCGGCGAGCTCGGCGGTCAGCCGGGCGATCACCGCATCGACCTCATCCATGCGGTAACCCCGAGCGGAGGTGTCCAGCCGCAGATCATCGATATCGGTCGTGGACAACTCGCCCACGGGCACATCCACGAGTGCCGGCGGGACGCGGTCGCCGGGATCGTCGACCAACCCGGGGTCGGGCCAGCGATTGGTCGCTAGCAGCACGACCGCCGTGATGACCGCGATGCCGAGCAGGCCGAAGAGCACAACCATGGGCATGATGGTGCCATGACCGAGCCCGGTTCCGCTGCGATGCCGGCCGCTCCAGGCCCGGTCAATGCACGCCGCAGCACACCCCTCGTCCTCGGTGGGCGCAGCTTCGCCGCCGATGAGCGACTCATCATGGCGATCATCAACCGCACACCGGATTCGTTCTATGACTCCGGCGCCACCTTCGCCGATGACGCTGCGCTGGCCGCAGCCGACGCTGCACTCGAGGCGGGGGCTCATATCCTCGACATCGGCGGGGTGAAAGCGGGTCCGGGCGTCGAGGTGGATCCAGATGAGGAGATCGCCCGGACCGCAGGTTTCATCGCCGCCCTGCACGAGCGTCACCCCGAGGCCATCATCAGCGTCGACACGTGGCGTGCCGCCGTGGGTCGAGCAGCCTGCTCTGCCGGCGCGACGGTGATCAACGACGCATGGGGTGGAGTCGAACCCGAACTCGCTGAGGTGGCGGCGCAGTTCGGCGTCGGCATCGTGTGCACGCACGCGGGAGGACAGCGCCCCCGGACTCGGCCGCATCGCGTGGCCTATCCCGATGTGATGACTGATGTGCTCGACCGTGTCCTCGCTCTCGCCGATCACGCTGAATCGCTCGGGGTTGCGCGCGAGAGCATCATCATCGATCCCGGTCATGATTTCGGCAAGAACACCCGTCACTCTCTCGAGGTGACCCGCAGGTTGACCGAGATGGTCGAAACGGGTTGGCCGGTGCTGGTGTCGTTGTCTCGCAAGGATTTCGTCGGCGAGACCCTGGATATCCCGGTGCCTGCGGAACGACTGACCGGAACCCTCGCGGCAACGGCGATCAGCGCCTGGCTCGGCGCCCGGATCTTCCGCGTGCATGATGTGGCGGCGACGCGGCAGGTGTTGGAGATGGTCGACGCGATCGCCGGTGTGCGTCAGCCGGCCGTCAGTCGCCGCGGCCTCGCCTAGCCCTTCTTCGGGTAGATCAGGCCCGATTCGGGCACTTTCTGGCCGAAGAATGACCCGGAGTTCAGCATTTACCGAATCCGAACATTCGCCGAATCCTTCTCGCATATAGCGGTTACAGGATGGGTTCGACGGTGCGCACCGAGCCACCGCCTGATGAAGAAGGAGAACCCATGCGCAACCTCAAGACCGTGGGCGCCATCGCAGCAGGAGCCTTGGCTGCGACCGCACTGACCGGTGTCGCCGTCGCCACGACCGCGATTGCCGACGATGAGACCACCACCTCCGAGGGCACGAGCAAGTCCAAGGACGCCGCCACCGGTGAACGTAAGCCCGGAAAGCACGGCGGATTCGGTGGGATGAAAGGCCTCGCCGGCAAGGCCCTGGGTATGGGCATGGGGATGCTGCACGGCGAGGTCGTCGTGGAGGACTCCGATGGTGACTATGTCACCCAGCAGGTGCAGCGCGGTGAGGTCACGGCCGTCTCGGATGCCTCGGTCACCGTCGTGAGCGAGGACGGCTTCGTGGCGACCTACGCCATCGATGCTGACACCACACTCAAGCGCGACCGCGAGGACGGTGCGGCGCAGGTGGGCGACACCGTGCACGTCGTCGGCGTCATCGACGGCCCGACCACGACGGCGCAGGCCGTGATGGCGATGAGCCCCGAGGCGGCGGCACAGTTCGAGGAGAAGCTCGAGTCGATGAAGGACTGGATGTCCCAGCGCCCCGAGGGCTTCGGACCCAGGGACGGCATGCGCGGCTGGGGTGGACGGAACTCAACTGAAGGCACGGCCGCGCCCTCGCTAGCCGGCTAGTCGCGAGTGCGACCCGAATCGTCGTTTTTCCCTGCGCGAGACGACGATTCGGGTCGCACAACAACCTCTCGCTGTCCCCTGTCTGCCATCCGATAGGATTAGTTGAACACTCAACTACTGAGAACTCTGCGGACCGCTGCTACGGGACGCATCACCCAGCGAAGGGACATTCATGAGCAACGACCTCGCCTCCACGACCGGCACCTGGGAGATCGACCCCTCCCACACCACCATCGGCTTCCACGCCCGACACGCCATGGTGGCCAAGGTGCGCGGCCGATTCGACGAATTCACCGGCTCGTTCACCCTGGATGGCGCCAATCCCTCGGCCTCGTCGGCCAACCTGACGATCATGGCCGCGAGCATCGACACCAAGAACGCCGACCGCGATGGTCACCTGACCTCACCGGAGTTCCTCGATGTCGAGCAGTTCCCCACTATCGCGTTCACCTCCACCTCCGTGGCACAGAAGTCCGACTCGGACTTCGATGTCGTAGGGGAATTGACCATCCACGGCGTCACCAAGCCGGTGACGATCCACTGGGAGCTCATCGGCACCACCATCGACCCCTGGGGCGGGACCCGCATCGGCTTCGAGGGCAAGGCCGAGATCAGCCGCAAGGAGTTCGGCATGGTGTGGAACGTCGCACTGGAGACCGGCGGAGTCCTCGTCGGAGACACGGTGAAACTCGAGTTCGATGTCGAGGCCGTCAAGCAGGCGTGATCCTTTTGACTATCGAAGGCGGGGCGCGATTCGTCGTGTCCCGCCTTCGTTAGTCTCGCGTCCATGACGCAGATGAGTGGTCCCGCATCCGCCCTCGGCCTGGCTAGCTATCACGCCGGATCCCTGCTCGACGCCTGGTATCCCTCCCCCGCACTCGCCGCAGATCCCACACCCATCGCTGGTCTTGATGCGGCCACGCGCGGTGATGACATCCGAGCGGTCGAGATCCGTCCGATTCGCACCGTGATCGGCGATCTTGCAGCACCCCCCACGGACGCCGCGGATGCCTATCTGCGCCTGCACCTGCTGTCCCATCGCCTCGCAGCACCTCGCACCCTCAACCTCGACGGCATCTTCGGGCTGCTGCCCCTCAATGCCTGGACCTCGCTGGGACCGGTCGCCCTCGAATCACTCGACGATGTGCGCTTGCGGGCTCGCACCCACGGCATCCACCTCACCGTGTTCGGTGTCGATCGCTTCCCGCGCATGGTCGACTACGTCGTACCCTCGGGCGTCCGCATCGCCGATGCCGACCGCGTGCGACTCGGTGCTCACGTCGCCGAGGGCACCGTCGTGATGCATGAGGGTTTCATCAACTTCAACGCCGGGACACTGGGCACCTCGATGGTCGAAGGTCGTATCTCCGCCGGTGTCGTCGTCGGGAACGGCTCCGATATCGGCGGAGGGGCGTCCATCATGGGCACCCTGTCCGGTGGTGGCAGCGAGGTCATCACCGTGGGCGAGGAGTGCCTGATCGGAGCGAATGCCGGGATCGGCATCAGCCTGGGCGATCGATGCGTCGTCGAAGCCGGCTGCTACGTCACCGGTGGTTCGCGGGTGACCCTTCCCGACGGCGAGATCGTCAAGGCACGTGAACTATCCGGTGCCCACGACCTGCTGTTCCGCCGTAACTCCGTTAGCGGCGCGTTGGAGGTCGTGCAGCGCACCGGTTCCTGGGGCGGCTTGAACGCTGCGCTGCACACCAACGACTAGCCCTAGGTGACCGGCAGATACCTCTCTCCGGAGAGCAGTCCGCGCTGCCCGAAGACATACGACGTGATCGAGTCTCCCTTGTACGGTGACTTCAGCGGCAACTGCCGCAATAGGTTCTGCCCTCCGAGACCGGGTCCCGAATTGTACGGGCTGGGCGGCCGCGGCGAGATCGGCCCGAAGACCTGGTAGGGCCGACGCAGGCACTCGAGGTAATTCTCCGACGGAGTGCAGTAGGTGATCCGCTGCGAGAACGGTGCCGGAAGGTGGGCAGCCTGCAGATCGCCACAGGCGGTGACGCTCAGGCTTCCCGCACTCCACGGCGGCCTGGAGTTGTAGACCCGATAGGGCACCTGCTGGAAGATCGGCAGGGCGCCAGTCTGTCGCTGCACGTCATTGGGAGCCGACAGGCAGGCACCGCCCTCGAGCGCTCCGCCCTGGTCGAGGTTCACCTTCTGGCAGACAAACAGGGGATGTAAGGCCATCCCCTGGAGCCGGATGGGGGAGCATCGGGTTGCGTCGACCGCAATGGGAGAGATGCGGGCCAAGAATCCGGTGATCGTGGATGCTCGAGCGTTACCCGTCAGGCTGGTGTCCTGAGACCAACCACCAACCCATGGACTGCCGGCGAGGCCCACGACATCGCAGTCGGGTTGGGATGACGGTGGTGTGGTCGAGCCGGTCGACCCCGGCACGATGACGCGATACCCAACGGAGTAGATATTCGTCCGCAGGCCATAGAGCTTCGCACTGCCATGGTCGTACACGACGGGGCATCCGGTGACGATCTCCCGACCGAAGTACTGCCCCGAGGTATCCGCGGCCGCCGTCGTGATCTGATTCGCATGCTGGCTCGCCGCCGCCTTGGCCACCGAGGGCGCGACTGTGTTCGGGAGGAGGGACGGCTGCTGACCGGCGAGGGCCCAGGCGAGAACGTCGTACTCCCATTGATTCAGCCAGTATGAGCCCACGGCGCGCACGAGCCCCTGATTCGCCGAGGTCAGCACACTGTTGAGCACATGGTCGAGGTACGCCACCTGGCCCCACTGGATGAGTCCCGCAGTACCGGCCCCACTGCCGGCTAGGGCACTCGCCGCTGAATCGACCTGGTACTTCGACACATACGCAGCGATGTTGTTCATCAGGTAGGCGCACTGCACGTACACCCCCGAGATCCATGTGGATGCGCCCGCGGGAGGCTCGTGGCACGCAGTGATCCCCACTCCCGACGCGGGCTCAGGATCGGCAGGCAGGGATGCACACTCCGATGTCTTGGAGTTTCCCGAAGCGCAATCACCGAATTCGAGCAGGAAGTGCAAATACTCGGCGATCGCAGCCAGCTCCTGGCTCTGCGCCGCGAAACCTGTGCGCAGCGTGGTGTATTCCACCGCGCTGATGCCCTGGGAGATCTTCGACAGTTCGGATAGTTCCACCTGCTGATTCCTGATGACCACCTGAAGGGAGTTCTCCATCCTCTGCAGTTGCGCCTTCAACGCCGTGACATCTGCGGCCGTCATCCCCGGGACCGACTCCAGGCTCTTCAGCCCCCAGGACACGAGCAACTTGTCGGCGAGGTTCCCCGAAATCCTCGAAAGCGCGCCACCGATGACAGCCGTCGCCAGATCAGAGGCGATTTCAGAGGTGGAGATGACCTCCTCTCGCGTCACGGCGGCTCCCATCGATGTCACGCGAAGGGACTCCCCACCGTTGAATCCCGCTGCGACAAGCTCGCGACTCGCCCTCCATGTGGTCACGTCTCGGCTGCGGGCCCTCTCGAGGACCGCGTCCACGTCGAGGAACAGGCCCAGGTCTCGCATCACCTGCGCGTGGTCGACGCCCGGAGGCAGCTGCAGGTGCTCGGTCAGTCCGGTGCCACACTTCTCCGCATCGGACTGAACCCCACAGGCAGCAAAAAGCGTCGTCAAGAGATTGACATCGATGACCCCGTTGTCGGACGGATCGATCGGCGCCTTCATCCACACGCGAACACCAGGGAAGCCCTGGGTTGTTCCACCCCGAACAACGACGGTAGATCCCTCGACGATGGGTTGTTCAGTCTGGAGGAGGAACTGACCGTTCGACGCAGTCCTCGTCCGGGCGAGCACCCGACCAGAGGGGTCCAATAGTCGTACTCTCGCCGCCGCCACCGGCCGACCCGGAGCCAGGGTGGCCCACCCCCGAACGATCGGCGGTAATGACGATGTCGACCCGGACAGCGCGTTGAACTCGACGACCTGCTCCCCCACACGAGCCTGACGCTGATCCAACCCATCATCCGCCGAAGCCGAGGCGGGGGCGGCGAGGAGGCCGACCGAGAGGCCTAGCGAGGCGAGGACGGAAAGGGCTGTGCGAGCTCTCAACAACATGGGTTCGACTCTAGAAAGGCTGCCCACGGAACGAAACTCCAGGGCAACCGCCCTTCGGAATTGGGTAGAAATGTGTACACCTCAGTTGAGCCGTGCCGACAGCATCGTTCGTCCGTCCCGCTGATCAAGGGTCCAGTGACCCTCCGTGAGCGACTCGATGAGCGATGTCCCCAGCCCGAGGGATTGCTCGATGTTGCTCTCCGGGCCGACACCATCGTCGATGACGGTGACCTCGGTCATGGACTCCATCACACTCACCCACACCTCGACATGTCGAGCTGAGCCGTGGCGGAAGGCGTTCGTCACCGCCTCCTGGACCACGCGCGTGACGGATGTGATGGTCGGCGACGACAGGTGCTCACATCGTGGGTCGAGAGAGATGACGACATCGCCCACGGCTCGCCATGGCCCGCAGACCTCCTCCAACCACTCCGCGAGGGACGCCGACCCCACGTCAGCTGTCCACGTCCCCTGCTGAAGCACCGAGGTCACGCGGTCCAGTGCCTGCCTCGCGTCATCCCATCGCTGCTCGGCCACGGCTTCATCGATGGCCATCGCCGTCGCGGTCAAGAGCGCTTGCAGCGTTCCGTGGACTCGACCAGCGAGACTGCGCAGGGCGTAGCTGACCTCCGCAGCCTCGCGAACCTCGAGCTGCCCGACCTGCTCCACGACTCGCTGCAGGCGCTGTTGGCGTTCACTCGCGGAGTCGCGAAGCAATCCGATCCCGGAGGTGATGAGGATCAGCAGGATGCTCGCGATGACGGCGACGATCTGCTCGCCCACGCTCGGACGCGGTGCTTCGCCAAGAATTTGTGGCCATGGGAACAACGGAATGACCTGCAGGATGACGATGGCACCGATGAAGATCGGCGCCCGGTGCACTCGGCCACGCATGAGTCGATTGGCTCCACCAAGCACGGCGACGATGGTGAGGATCTCCGCGACGAGGAGGCCGAGTCCGGCTACCCAGCCGTAATCGTCGACGTTCGCCGTCACCACTCCCGCGGCAAACACCGCCGAGACCAGAACCGGGTTGAAGTCCTGCTGCGTCACGATCTGTCGTAGCCATGACAACGGCGCCCACAATCGTGATGTCCTCGTTCGCCCTCCGGCCTCCAGGGAGTGACTGAACGGGCGCATGACCTCTGTCGCCGTACTCCGCAATCGCATCGAAATATCCCGCCAGGCCCCGGCGTCCGCGTCGAGGCCTTCCCGCAGCCTCAAATCATGGGAATCGGCGAACGACTCATGAATCTCCCGCTCGACCGTGGCATGAATGACCCGGGCGGCATCAGCTCCGGAGCCGGCAAGGGAATCCAACTCCTGCAGGGAACGAGTGAGCGCACCTCGCCTCACTCGGTCGGTCTGCCAGAGCGCCACCCCGCTGCCGATCAAGATGATCCAGATGGGTCCGACGATGAGAATGTCGAGGAGGAACCCGGTCGTCAGCGGAAGGGGATCACCCAGCAGTCGGTGACCGATGACGGAGACCAGGGCGCCCAGCGAGGTGGCGACGACCGCGAGGGGATACAGCACGACGACCGGGATGCGGCGTCGATGGGCCCACGGTGCTCCCCACCGGGTGACCGCCCAGACCAGGGGAAGCGCCGAGGCGATGACAGCGAATGACACCACGATCGCGGTCGTCATCTGCTCCTGCGGAACACCACTCGCTTCCCCCAGGACGAACAACGATCCCGCGATCGCGTAGGTCCACCACAGGGTTCGCGTCCAGATCGCGGCGGCCTCTCCCCCCACAACCGGATCACGCCTGCGGGACATGACCCTGTCCGGTGCGGCGGAAATACTCCTGGACGAGCAGCACCCGCCGATTATGTGCCGACGCACTCTCGATGCCCAGGTGTTGCGCAAGACGGGCCGCCGCCTTGTCCACCCCCGGTTGAGACAACCACAACCGGCGGGCGATCTCGGCGTTCGTGCATCCGGCCGCGATCAAGCGAAGCAGCTCCACCTGGGAATCACTCAAGTCCTCATTCGCGTAATCCTTCGTTGAGGATTGGGCTCCCCGGATGAGCTCGTCGAGGGATTCCGCGCTGTCGACCGCCTGCTTCGTTGCCAACACCACATCCGGAGGGACCTCCGGCAGATTTCCCGCCAACCGGATGTCGGTGTAGTGGGTGAGGATGATCATGCGAACGTCAGGATTCTCCTCATGGAGAACTCTCGCGAGATCGACCCCGGTCGGTCCGGGACCGAGATCCAGATCGAACACAGCGACATCGAAGGTCGATTCCCGCCACGCATCGCGGGCCTCCACCGCCGACGCAACCGCCGTGCAGTGGTGGCCGAATGACGTGCAGGCTCGCTGAAGCAGCACACGCGTGAAGTCGTCATCCTCGACGATCAGCACGCGCTCCATCGTCTGCGGGGACTATCCGCGATCAGCGACCGGGACGTAGTCGCGCAGGGGCTCACCGACGTAGACCTGACGCGGCCGGCCGATCTTGGTGGTGGGATCGTCGATCATCTCGCGCCACTGGGCGATCCAGCCGGGTAGCCGACCGAGGGCGAACAGCACCGTGAACATCCGCGTCGGGAAGCCCATCGCCTTGTAGATCAACCCCGTGTAGAAGTCGACGTTCGGGTACAGCCGACGCTCGATGAAGAAGTCATCGGCGAGCGCAACCTCTTCCAAACGCAGCGCGATGTCCAACAGCGGATCCTTGACGTTCAAGGCCGAGAACGTCTCATGAGCCGCCTTCTTCACGATCGCCGCACGCGGGTCGTAGTTCTTGTACACGCGGTGGCCGAAGCCCATGAGCTTCACGCCATCCTCGCGGTTCTTGACCTGCCGGATGAACGTGTTGACGCCACCACCGGAGGCGTGGATCCCTTCGAGCATCTCCAGCACCGCCTGGTTGGCACCACCGTGCAACGGGCCGAACAGCGCGTTCACGCCCGCCGAGACCGACGCGAACAAATTCGCGTGGGAGGAGCCCACCAACCGCACCGTCGACGTCGAACAGTTCTGCTCATGGTCGGCGTGCAACAGCAGCAGCATGTTGAGGGTCTTGGACACCACAGGATTGACCTCGTAGGGCTCCGCAGGAACGCCGAAGGTCATCCGCAGGAAGTTGTCGACGAACCCCAGGGAGTTGTCCGGATAGAGGAAGGGCTGGCCAACCGACTTCTTGTAGGCGTAGGCCGCGATCGTGGGGACCTTGGCCAGCAGCCGAATCGTGGAGATCTCCACCTGCTCGGGATCGAATGGATCGAGAGAATCCTGGTAGAACGTGCTCAGGGCGGACACGGCCGAGGACAGCACCGGCATGGGATGGGCATCCGGCGGGAAGCCGTCGAAGAACCGACGTAGGTCCTCGTGCAGCATCGTGTGACGCTTGATTGCGGACTTGAACGTGGCGAGTTCATCGGCGTCTGGCAGGTTGCCATAGATCAGCAGATAGGCGGTCTCGAGGAACGTGGACTGCTCGGCGAGTTGCTCGATGGGGTAGCCGCGATAGCGCAGGATCCCCTTGTCCCCATCGATGTAGGTGACCGATGAGGTGCATGCCGCGGTGTTGACGAATCCGTGGTCGAGGGTGACATGGCCGGTGGTCGACAGCAGCGGACCGATGTTGTAGCCGGACTCCCCGATCGTGGCCGGCACCTCCGGCAGCGGCAGTTCTCCCCCCGGATACGTGAGCGCGGCCTCGGACACCCTGAGTCCTCCTCGTCACCTGCCCCGGTAGGGGCGCCTATCGCCCGTGCCGCGGGGTGCGCGAACGAACGTTTTCGACAGGAGACACCGTATCGGCGCTACCCCTACCTGCGCGCCCCGACCCCTGTCGTCAGGCGCTGCGCGGCTCGCTCGATCGCAGCGTCGGTGGCGGTCAGCGCAACCCGGACATGGTCACCGCCTGCTGGACCATAGAAGTCACCCGGAGTCACCAGGATCCCGCGAGCAGCCAGATCCGCAACGGTGTCCCAGCACGGCCCACCGCGAGTGGCCCACAGATACAACCCGCCCTCACTGTGGTCGATGCGGAAACCAGCGGCGGTGAGTGCCGGTGCCAGAACCGCTCGCCGTGCGAGATAGAGGTCACGTTGCACCGCAACGTGCTCGTCATCGGACAGCGCCGCGATGGCGGCGGCCTGGACTGGTGCCGGCACCATGAAACCCAGATGTTTGCGCACCTCGAGCAACTCGCCGATCACGTGGTCGTCACCGGCGACGAACCCGAAGCGATAGCCGGCCATCGACGACCGCTTCGACAGGGAATGCAGTGCCACGATCCCTTCGGGGCTGCCATCGCTGACCGATTCATGGAGTGCCGACACCGCATGACCGGTCCAGGCGAACTCGGCGTAGCACTCGTCGCTGGCCACCAGCGCCCCGGTGGCACGCGCCGCAGCGACCATGTCACGCATCCACTCCACCGAGGCGATCGCACCGGTCGGGTTGCCGGGTGAGTTGATCCACACCAGGGCCGCGCCAGCCACATCGCGGGGATCGTCGCTCACGACGACCTCGCACCCGGCGAAACGCGCTCCGACGTCGTAGGTGGGATATGCCAGGGTCGGGATGACGACCCGATCACCGCTGCCGAGGCCGAGGAGCATGGGCAGCAGCGCCACGAGCTCCTTGGAGCCGATCGTGGGCAGGACTCGCGACACCGTGTGCACATCGAGTGTCCGAGCCAGCCAGGCCAAGGCTGCGGCTCGCACGTCGGGGGTGCCGGCGACGGTGGGATAACCCGGGGCATTCGCGGCGGCCGCCAGCGCCTGCTGGGCGATCAGCGGGGTGGGATCGACCGGCGTTCCGATGGACAGGTCGGCGACACCATCCGGGTGCGCGTGAGCGGTCTGAGAATGCGGGGCGAGTCGATCCCAGGGGAAATCCGGGAGCGCCGAGGAACGAGTCAGTGCGTCATTCCTTCGTCGGTACCGACGCGAGGAGTGGAGCGTCGAATTCCTGCGGTCCGAGTTTGGCCGCCCCACCGGGTGAACCGAGTTCCACGAAGAAGTCCGCGTTCGCCGCGGTGTAGTCGTTCCACTCCTCGGGCACATCGTCCTCGTAGAAGATCGCTTCCACGGGGCACACCGGTTCGCAAGCTCCGCAGTCGACGCACTCATCAGGCTGGATGTACAGCATCCGATCGCCCTCGTAGATGCAGTCGACGGGGCACTCCTCGATGCAGGACTTGTCCTTCACATCGACACAGGGAAACGCGATGACGTAGGTCACGTCAGTACTGTCCTTTCACCAGGAACTGTCCGATCACGGTTGGAGCCCGTTCGACTCACACCGTACCCCCCGGGTGGGATCAGGCGCGTGAGGGGCGCGCGAGGATGGCGCGCTGACCGACGGACTGTCCGCCAACCTGTTCGGCAGCCTCGGCGGCATCGCCGCTGGCATCGCCCTCTTCGGGCGCCGGTTCCGGTTCGGGCTCGGGTTCCGCGGTCGGCTCACCCTCGCCACCGGAGTCCCCGTTGGCGTTTTCGGCCTCCTCCCGCTCCTTCTCCTCCTCTTCCCGCTCCTTCTCCTCATCGGCTGGATCGGGGCCGCAGACGACCTTGGGGGCGGGGGAATAGCGCGTGGTGAACGTCTCTCTGTCGACCTCGTCAGCCCCCTCGTAGAACACCCGGTCGACATCGATGGTGAATCCGACGCCACCTGACTGCGCCGCACAGTTATCGGCGGTGTTGTAGATGGTGCGGAAGTCGGTGACGTTGTACCGATTTCCGACCTCGGCTTTGATGTCGGTGTACTGCTTGGTGCCATACATCGTGACCGTCATCGTGGTGCTGGTCGTCGACGCGGTGATGAACACGGCCGTGGGCATGGTGTTCTTGAACTTCATATCGAAGTAGTCCCACGCCACGGTCGCCTCGAGCCCGGGAACATAGCGGGAGATATAGATGGAGTGCGCCCGTACCTCGACCGGCTCGAGTCCGGCATAGAACGCCGCGGACCACATCGTCGTGGTGGCCGCCGACAAGCCACCGCCGAGGGCCTTGGCGAACACACCGCCGGGGCCGATGACGTATCCCTCCATGTATCCGTCGACCGGGTCACGATTCTCGGTGGTGTCGTTCATCGAGAACACATCACCGGGCATCAACAGAGTGCCATCGATGTATTCGGCGGCGAGTGCGAGATTGTGCACCATGTAGGCAGCGCTGGGAGTCGATTGGGTGAAGGACGAGATTTCCTCGATGACCCCGAGTTCGGCAGCCATTTCCGTGGTGATCGCAGGGTCACGAACCGTGATGGGGGCATTCGCGCGGCGCGCGTCGCCGGTCTGATCCAGCACGGAGTCGACGGCTGCGGCGAGGTCCTCATCAGCGACACCCTCGCCGACCTTGGAGGGCACGACGACGGGTGTGCCGTTGACGATCTGGAAGGTCGCGTCATTGCCCGGGGTCTCGATCGGAGCCAGTTGATCGGAGATCGCCCGATAGATCTTGGCTCCATTGACCTCGTGCTCGAACCGTCCGTCGACGGCGACGAAGGTCAAGGACCGTGCGATCGTCTCCGGTTTCACCTCGGCCGTGACGCTGCCGGCCTCGATGAGCACCGGTCCCGAAACTGCGACGGTCGCAAAGCCGTCGCGGGTCGCGGTCGCTTCTTCCTCACTCACCGTCGGTGCGATCGTGACCTCCGGAAGCGCCACCGGTCCGAAATTGACGAGGAACGCATCGGCGATGAGATCGACGGATGCATCGAGGTCGACACCCGTGCCGTCGGCTCCCGATGCCAGCACCGGCACGGTGCCCGAATACGACAACGTCGGTTCGACCGGCTCGGTGCTGACGGTGGCGGCGAACTCCTCGAGGTCTTCCATCATCACGGCCTCGTCGATGACCACCACCGGATCGACCGCGACCGATCCGAACAGCCGCTGAACCATCGCGAAGGGGTTCAACAAGCGACCGCTGGCGGCCTCGACCGTGGCCGGCGCATCGAAGGTCATCCCCAGGTCGACGGGGGTGACGTCCATGGTGGAGTCATAGGCCTCGATGCGGATGGGCTGCTCCGTGCGGGACCCCAGTTGCGATTCCAGCGTCGAGACAGCCTCCGCAGACGACAGGCCGCCGATCTGCACTCCGAGCACCGTGGTGTTGGCCGGGACGTCCCCGGTCGATCCCACGAGCATCCCGGCATAGAAGGCTGCGGCGCCGGCGACGATGGCGCCGGCCGTGAGCAAGGCCCGTCTTCCCGTTGCACTTCCCGGCCCGTTGCCCGGGCTTTCCGTGCGGTCGGCGTCGCTCACTGTTCTCCTTCACATCCCACTTGCGGCACAAGTGTGACCGACGATCGGCTCTTCTACGGGGATTGACGCACCATCGTAGGCACAGGATCCCTCGGGAGGGAAAACGACATCCCTCCGGCAGGAAAACGACATCCCTCAGGACGGAATCTCAGGATGGAAGCCGTCCGGGCAGGCTCGCGGCCGCGGCTCCGGCGACCACCCCGACCAGGAGGTAGATGAGCTGCCGGGTTCCCGAGGAGATGATGAGGTCACCGGCCCAGGGGGTGCGGGTGGCGAACACGATGGTCGCCGCGAGCCAACCCGCCAAGACTGCGGCCCCCGCCCAGCGGGAGCCGAGCGCATGGACGGCGATACGGATCACCACGACGAGCACGACCACCGCGACGACCACACCCCACGGGATCGTCACCGGGCCGAGACTCAGCCGAGCCGCCTGCCAGAAGGCCAACACCGCGCCGAGGAGGGCCCCGAATAGTGCGAATCCGATCGTTCCCACGATCAGCCAGCCCCGGGTGAGCGGGGCCCCCGCAGGCTGCGTCATGTCCTCACGTCATCACTTGCGGTGCGGACGCCACACCGGCGAAGAGGTCGGTTTCCCAACCGCGGGCATCGCGTGGCTCGCCGAGCACCCCGTGCACGAGTCGGTAGTACTCGGTGCCGAAGGCCTGCATCCCCACATTGTCGGCGAGCGCGAAGAAGCCACTGTCGGTCGTGACCTGGGTGGCGTGCTCGGCGAGGGCGGTCATCTTGCGATCGAGATGTTCCGGCGCGTCGATCACGGTGGTGATCAGCGCATCATCGATAGCGAAGGGAATGTCGTCCGGATCCATCTCGGCGAATCCGGTCGTCTCCCCCGCGGCTCGCAGCGCCTCGATACCGGCCCGGATGACACTGCGCGGGAACGCCGTCCAGTACACCTTCTGCACCTGCCACGGCCGACCCGCCTCGGGGGCGAATCCCGGTGCGGCCGCCAGGGCCATCGCATAGGTCGCCACTCGATGAGCCTGAATGTGATCGGGATGGCCGTAGCCGCCGAAGTCGTCGTAGGTGACCAGCACCTGCGGGCGTCGATCACGGATCAACGGCACCAGATCGCGGGCGGCGGTCAGCAGATCAGCGCGCATGAAGGCACCCTCGCGTTCATTGCTCGGTGTGCCGACCATGCCGGAGTCGCGATAGCGGCCGGGTTCACCGAGCAGGTGCCAGTCGGTCACGCCGAGGACGGACATCGCGGCGGCGAGTTCGGTATGACGGTGGGGCCCGAGCGCATCGTCGGCATCGGCGGCGAGGTGGGCGAGTTCGGGGACGAGCACCTCGCCTTCCTCGCCGAGGGTGCACGTCACCAGCGTGACCGCCGCGCCCTCCTCGACATAGCGAGCCATGGTGGCTCCGGTGCCGATGCACTCGTCATCGGGATGGGCATGGACGAGCATCAATCGCCGATCGGTCACGGTCAGCAGCGTACGGTGTGGACCGCAAGCCTTCGACATCCGTCGATCGCTCCCGCACCATGGTCGCCACCACGCGGAGCGACCGGCAGGATGGACCCGTGTCCATCTCGCCCAGCGATCTGACCTATCCGCGCCAGCGGGCGCGCACCCGTGGTTTCCGCCTCGGTGTCCCCCGCCAGGCGACCCCATCACCTGACGGTTCGCGCGTGGTGTTCGTGCGCAGCGCATCGGGCACCGATCCGGTCGGCGACCTATGGGTGCTCGACATCGATGCTGCGGCGCAGACCGCGGCCGAGCGGCGCGTGGTGGATGCGCGTTCCCTCCTATCCGGCGAATCACACGAGGCGCTGCCTGATGCGGAACGGGCGCGCCGCGAGCGACTGCGCGAGGTGGGTGAAGGTATCGCCGCATTCGCAACGGATGCAGCGGTCGGTCGTGCGACGTTCGCGCTCGCCGGACGCGTCTACGTGGTCGATCTCACCGATGCTGCCGCTGCACCTCAGCCCGTCGATGTTCCGGGTATCGATGCAGGTGCGGTCGACCCGCGCCTATCCCCCGATGGCACCCGGCTGGGTTTCGTCGTCGGATCGGCACTCGTGATCGTCGACCTCGATTCCCGTGGCGGGGTGCCGCCGGAATCCCGCGCCCTCACGATCGGTGAACAAGCCGACGACTCCTCCGCGGTCACGTGGGGACTGGCTGATTTCATTGCCGCAGAGGAGTTCTCGCGGGTGCGCGGGTGGTGGTGGCTTGCCGACTCCACCGGGGTGATCGTCGAACGTGTCGACAACGCGCCCGTGTCCACCTGGTGGATCGCCGATCCCGCCAACCCGGACAGTCCACCGCGCGAACAGCGCTATCCCGCGGCGGGCACCGCGAACGCCGACCTCACCCTGTGGCTGGTCGAGGTCACCGGCGACCAATCCGGTCGACGACGCGAGATCCGCTGGGATCACGATCGGTTCCCCTACCTCACCAGCGTGCACGTCGGCCGAGACGCCGGCAGCGACCCGATCATCGCGGTGCTCAGCCGCGACCAGCGCCATCAGCAGGTCATCCGCATCCACCCGGAATCTGGTGACGGCGATATCGATGCGCACATGATCGGCGAGCACCGCGACGACGCCTGGATCGATGTCATCCCGGGTGCACCGAGGCTGGATCCGCGCGGTCGCCTCATCGATGTCGGCCGCGATCCGCAGACCGATACCGATCGATTGTTCATCGATGGTGATCCCATCAGCCCGATCGGTTTCCAGGTCCGCAGCATCGGCGACCTCGCCGTCGACGGACTGATCGTGGACGGCTCGAGTAATCCGATCGAGGAGATCCCCGTTCTCGTCGACGATGCCGGCTGGCACCCGCTCACCGAATCGGGCATCGCCGCCGCACGCAGGGCCGGGACCCTCATCGTGCTGTCCACCGCGACACCCGCAACATCGACGCAGCCGCCGGGCACCTCGACGATGATCGGTGCTCTCTCCAAGAACGCCACTGCTGGCGCCGCTGCCGAGATCACCCCGATCGCGCGACTGCGATCCTTCTGCGAAACACCGATAGCCGCCCCAGCCGTGCACCTATCGCGCAGCGGCCCCGACGCCCTGCCCACCGCGGTGCTGTGGCCCACCGATCACGTGCGTGGTTCCGGCAAACTGCCGGTGCTGCTTGCACCCTACGGCGGTCCCCATGCTCGACGGGTCGTGGATTCCCGCCTGGCTTTCGCCACCGATCAATGGTGGGCCGATCAGGGTTTCTGCGTCGTCATCGCCGATGGCCGCGGCACGCCGGGCAGAGGTCCCGCCTGGGAACGTGCGGTGCTCGATGACCTGGCGACCGGAGTGCTCCACGATCAGATCGTGGCACTCGATGCCGTTCTCGCCGCTCACCCCGAGGACACCGATGCCGATCGTGTCGGCATCCACGGCTGGTCGTTCGGTGGTTATCTGGCTGCTCTGGCTGTGCTGCGTCGCCCCGATCGCATTCATGCGGCGGTCGCGGGGGCGCCGGTGACCGAGTGGCGCCTCTACGACACGGCTTACACCGAGCGATACCTCGGTGACCCCGCGGTCAACACCGCTGTCTATGACAGGTGCTCACTCATCACCGATGCTGCAGCACTCACCCGCCCGCTGCTGCTCGTGCACGGGCTCGCCGATGACAACGTTGTCGTCGCACACACGCTGCAACTGTCTTCGGCCCTACTCGCGGCCGGTCGATCCCACAGTGTGCTGCCGCTTTCGGGAGTGACGCATATGACCCCGCAGGAGGTCATCGCCGAGAACCTGCTCGTGGCCCAACGGGATTTCCTGCTCACCCACCTGTCGCCGCAGCCGTTCCCCTCGTGAGCCTCGGATTATTTGCGTCGGGACCGGTTCTTCGCTCGATCCGTCGCCGACAGATCCACCGTGCGGATGCGCACTGCCTCCGGTGTCACTTCGATGCACTCATCCTCGCGACAGAATTCCAAAGCCTGCTCCAACGACAGCACGCGATGGGGAATCAATGGCACCAGCACATCACCGGTTGACGAGCGCATGTTGGTGAGCTTCTTCTCCTTCGTCGGGTTGACGTCGAGATCATCCGACCGAGAGTTCTCGCCGACGATCATGCCTTCGTAAACCTCGGTGCCCGGACCAACGAACATGGTGCCGCGTTCTTGCAGGTTGGCGAGCGCGAATCCTGTGGCCTGGCCGGAACGGTCGGCAACGAGTGACCCAGTGGGTCGGGTACGTAGTTCACCATGCCAGGGCTCGTATCGATCGAAGACGTGATGCAGCAGCCCGGTGCCCCGCGTCTCGGTGAGGAACTCGGTGCGGAATCCGATCAGGCCGCGAGCAGGCACGAGGTATTCCATGCGCACCCAACCGGTGCCGTGATTGACCATCTGCTCCAGTCGGCCCTTGCGCAATGCCATCAACTGGGTCACCACTCCGAGGTAGTCCTCGGGCACATCGATGCTCAACCGCTCGACCGGCTCTTGCACGACGCCATCGATCACGCGGGTGACGACCTGGGGTTTGCCGACGGTGAGCTCGAATCCTTCACGACGCATGATCTCGACGAGGATCGCCAGTTGCAGCTCACCGCGGCCCTGAACCTCCCACGTGTCGGGGCGCTCGGTGGGCAGCACGCGAATGCTGACGTTGCCGATCGTCTCGGCTTCAAGGCGGGTCTTGACCAGGCGAGCGGTCAGTTTGCTGCCGCTACGCCCGGCCAACGGCGAGGTGTTGATGCCGACCGTCATCGAGATGCTCGGTTCGTCGACAGTGATCACCGGCAGCGGGCGCGGATCCTCCGGATCGGCGAGGGTCTCCCCGATCGTGATGTCGGGCAGGCCCGCGATGGCGATGATGTCTCCGGGGCCGGCTGATTCGACCGGAACCCGTTCGAGGGCCTCGGTCATCAGCAATTCCGAGATGCGTGCCCGTTCGACCGAACCATCGGCCCGACACCACGCGACCGACTGGCCTTTGCGGATCTCACCGGCACGCACACGACACAGGGCGAGTCGTCCGAGATAGGGCGAGGCATCGAGGTTCGTCACATGTGCCTGCAGCGGTGCATCTTCGACGTACGTCGGGGCCGGAACCGTGTCGAGGATCGTTTGCACCAGCGGCGAGAGGTCTTCGCTGTCGGGAAGCCCGCCATCAACCGGGCGCTCCAGACTGGCTCGACCGTTCTTCGCTGACGCGTACACGATCGGGAAGTCGATCTGATCTTCACGTGCATCGAGGTCGAGGAAGAGTTCATACGCCTCGTCGACGACCTCGGCTATGCGCGCATCGGGACGGTCGACCTTATTGATGACGAGGACCACGGGAAGCCTCTTGGCCAGCGCCTTGCGCAGGACGAAGCGCGTCTGGGGAAGCGGCCCTTCGGAGGCATCGACGAGCAGCAGGACTCCGTCGACCATCTCGAGCCCACGCTCCACCTCGCCGCCGAAATCAGCGTGGCCGGGAGTATCGATGATGTTGATCGTCGTTCCGTCGTAACGCACCGCGGTGTTCTTCGCGAGGATCGTGATGCCCTTCTCGCGCTCCAGGTCCATGGAGTCCATGACGCGTTCGGCGATGTCGGCGTTGGCTCGGAACGCGCCCGATTGCCACAGCAGGGCATCGACCAGGGTGGTCTTGCCGTGGTCGACGTGGGCGACGATGGCGATATTGCGCAGATCGTCTCGGGATGCGTTCGCGGTCTGGGTCACCGCGCAAGGGTAGTCGTCCGGTGTTCAGTGCCCGAGGGCCGAGGGCGATTCGACGTGCGTGAGGTGTCCATCGAGGATCTCGAAGACCCGGTCGGTGTACTCCACCATGCGCAGATCGTGGGTCACCATGATGCCGGTCTTGCCGCGGTCTTTGATCTCACGGCGCAGCAGCTGCACGACCTGACGGCCCAGTGCGGTGTCCAATGCCGCAGTCGGTTCGTCGACGAGCACCAGATCGGGGTCATTCATCAACGCTCGACCGATCGCGACGCGCTGGCGTTCACCGCCGGAGAGTTGCTCGGGCAGGTTGCGGGCCCTGTCGGTCAGGCCGAGTTCGTCGAGGAGCTGATCGGCTCGCGCTCGCGAATCGGACTTCGTCATCCCGACGAGTCCTGCGACGTAGAGCAGGTTCTCGCGTGCGGTGAGGAATGGCACCAGGTTCGCGGACTGGAACACGAAACCGACGCGCTCGGCACGAAATCGTGTGAGTTGCTTGCGCGAAAGCGACGCCACATCAGTGTCACCGATGGTCACCGATCCGCTGGTCGGAGCGAGTAGCCCACCGATGATCGAGATGAGCGTCGTCTTGCCCGAACCCGACGGACCGAGAAGGGCGACGAACTCGCCCTTCTCCACCGCGAGTGTGGCCTCGGCGAGCGCGGTCACCGCAGTGTGTCCGGAGCCATAGACCTTCGTCACGTCGCGCACCTGCAGCAGCGCGTCGGGGTGAGCGGCCGCATCGACGGCCGGTGCGGGCCCGGTGCCCTCGGCGGCTGAGTCGGTCGCTTGTGCGACGGGATCAGGTGTTTCGGATGCGGTCACAGAGCACCTCCGGGTGTCACAGGGCACCACCGATAGCGGTGGCGGGATCGATACGGGCGATGCGGCGCAGGGAGAACACCGCACCCACGAACCCGGCCACGAGAGTGAACACGGCGATCGTGATGAGCGTGTCGGTGCGAAACAGCGTGGGCACATCCGCGGGGATGAGCAGACCGAAACCACGCGCCACGAGGGTGCCGATGACGACACCGAGGGCGGAGGACACCAGCGCCTGCACGATGACGGCAACTCCCAGTCGTGATGTCGGGGTGCCCAGTGCCTTCAGAGCGGCGAACAACTCGCGCTTCTCCAAGACGAGCAGGGCGAAGAACAATGCGACGACGAGCGCTGCCACGGCCAGCGTGGTGTAGATGATCGAGTTCAATGTGGAGGCCTGCTGCTCGACCCCGGGAATCGCCAGTCCGGTCGCCTCAGCGGTCAGCACGGTGGTGTCGGGGATGCTGGCGGCGATCGCCGTCAGATCGGCATCACCCGCCACGATCATCGCGACCGAGTTGATGGAGGTCGGCTGCCCGCGCAGTTCAGGCCGCACCGCATCACGCATCGCCCGCCAGGTATCGACCGAGGTCCAGATCGTGGGCTGCAACTGATACGACGAGTCGGTGACGATGCCGACGATCTCCGCCGATTCGCCACCGACCGCAACCGTGGTGCCGATCTCGACACCGAAGCGCTGAAGTTGGGAATCGGCTGCCGCGACGCCGATCTCTCCGGGGTCGGGGAGGCGACCATCGACGAGGGTCGTCGGGGTGCCGGGACCGCCGACGTCGATGCCGAATACCGCCAGATCCAATTCCCCCTCCGGCCCGACGCCGCCGGTGAGCAGCACCCCCACCGGACCGGCCGCCTCGACACCGGGCGCGGCAGCGAAACGTTCGACGTCGCTGATGTCCAACCTCGACCGGATCAGCGATCCTTCCGCGTCATTGGAGAACCCATAGGCGTTCGCCGTTGTCGAGCGCACCGCGCCGGTCGCCCCGAAGAACAACCCGTCGGCAAGCGATCCGAGGATCAAGACCAGGAACACGATCAGCGACAGGGCGGATACGACCGCGGTGAAGCGACCACGACCCCGACGGATCTCAGCAGTGGCGAGCATGCCCGCGGTGCCCATCAGCGCGCCCCTACTGCGGAGGCGGGATCGATGCGCACGATCCGGCGGATGCTGAGCAGTCCGGCGATGAGTGAGAACACCAGCACCGCAAGCACAGTGGCGACGATCGTGATCGGTTCCAACGTCACCGGAATCCCGGTGTTGAGTCCCTGCACCGCTAACAGCACCAGCCCGACAGCGATGATCGAGGCGAGGATCACCACGAAGGCGATCTGCAGTGACACCGTGATCGCGAGTCGCCCCGTGGTCGTGCCGATGGCGCGCAGCAGGGTGAACGACTTGAGTTTCTGCACCGTGAGGATAAGGAAGAAGAACCCGATCACCACGATGCCGATGATGAAGGTGAGGCCGACCAGGATGCCGAAACTCTGCGTGATGGAGTCGATGCCGGGAATCAGCGCCACGGCGTCATCGCGAGTGTAGGCGCGAACCCCGGGCACACTCGATTCGATCGCAGCGATCACCTCGCTCGCCTGCGCACCCTCGGCGATGTCGAACGCGACCGCGTTGATCGGCACGAACGGCAATCCGGGGAAGCTCAATGTCACGATGTCCTCGAAGGTCGCCAGATCGGAGTAGGCGGTCGGGATCGCGTTGAACTGCGCACCGCGCAGCAACCCCACGACGGTCAGTTCCACTCCCGACGGATCGAGCACGATGACGTCGCCGATGGCGACTCCCCCACCATCGACGGCCGCTTCGTTCGCATTCTCGGGCAACCGACCATCGGTGAGTCCGCTCGGCGCACCCGGTCCGGTCGAATCCACTCCGAATACCTGTATGTCGATGGCCTCGCCGTTCACCTCGGCGGCCGTGGTCAAGGTGCCGATTCCCGCCGCGGCCGCCACACCCGAGACGGCTGCGACCGCATCGACGGTGTCGACCGGCAGCCGGCTGGCAGCGATGTTGTCGCGTGCGGTGTCCGAATACGCCAGGCCGTCGGTCTTCAAGCCTTCGAGTGCACCGACCAGGGCGCCGATGAGCGCACCGGACAGGGTGGTCAACAGCAGGGTGAGGAATACCAGCAGCGCCACCGCGCCGGTCAGCAAGCCGAAGCGCAGCTTGGCGCGCTTGACCTCCGTCGTGGCGAGATTCACCCGTGCCTCCGTTCCCCGAGGTCTCTACCTTGGCACTTCCCGATCTCACGAGCCAATCGGGCTCGCGTCTGCCAGGGTGGATCCATGAGTCGACCACTGAGCACTGACGAAATCACCGAGCAACTCGCCTCACTGCCCGGCTGGACAGGTTCGACCGACGTGATCAGCCGAGCGTACGCATTTCCCGACTTCCCCACCGCGATCACCGGTGTCGACCGGGTCGCCATCGAGGCCGAGGAGATGGACCACCATCCCGACATCGACATCCGCTGGCGAACGGTGACGTTCGCACTGTCCACCCACAGTGCCGGCGGTGTAACCCAACTCGACATCGAACTGGCACATCGCATCCGACTGATCGCCGAGGAACTGAGCGCCCAGTGAAAAGGCGTCATTCCACCGCAGGGGCACCGGGTCCACCCGGGCGGATGGATGTCGTCTGGCTTCCTTTTGCCCACAGTCACACGTTGAAGCGGAATTCCACGACGTCGCCGTCGGACATCACGTAGTCCTTGCCTTCCATCCGCACTCGTCCCCGGGACTTGGCCTCTGCCATCGAACCGGCATCGACAAGTTCGTCGTAGGAAACCACCTCGGCTTTGATGAAGCCCTTCTCGAAATCGGTGTGAATCACTCCGGCCGCCTGCGGCGCTG
>CAJXYI010000018.1 GCA_913063435.1 uncultured Actinomycetales bacterium
CATCACCGCGTCGGCGCTGCCCCCGTCAACGGGCCAGACATCCATCAGGTCGGCTTCGCGAACCTCGGCTTCGGGCACATCGATGAAGCGGTCCTCGAAAGCCGCCCGCATCGACTCGGAGGCGTCCAATCCGATGATGCGCCCGGCAGGCAGATGCGCCAGAGCCCGCTGGGCATCGCGTCCGCTACCGCATCCGGCATCGACGAGCGTCTCATCACCGCTGAGGGTCAGACCGTCGATGACGCCGCGACCCCATTCCTCGTGCGGCAGCGGCAACGCGTCATAGGCCTGTGCGTTCCAATTCACGGTCATGCCGCACCCGCCTTCACTTCGTCGGTTTCGGCCATGGCTGCGCCCGGTCGCACCGCCAACGCTGCCTGATCGGATCCCCGAGTGACACATCGGCCGATCACGGTGAAACCTTCAGAGACCACACCCGGCTCGATGGCAGCCAGCAGCCCACCGGTGGTCTGCGGATCGACGAGCATCGCCCACTGCTGATCCGACATCTCAGCCTCGACCAATCCGTCGACCCAGGCTCTGTTCGCTGTGTGCGCGCTCGTGCGATGGCCGGCAGCAGCGAGATCGACCGCCAGCGGCAGCATCGGCACCCGTTCGATATCGATCTCCACGCGCACATTGTCATCGGTGAGGTCGAGAGCGTGGCCGAGCAGCCCGAACCCGGTCACATCAGTCGCTGCATGGACTGCTGGACCAAGTCGCGCAAGGCTCGCCGCATCGGCGAGTGCCGGACGTCGGATAGCAGCGATCACCGAATTTCGGTGCTCACCCGTGGCATGGCTGACGGCGAGGCCGACCCCGATCGGCCTGCTCAGCACCAGCACATCGCCGGCACGCGCACCCGACGTTCGCCACATACGTTCGGGATGGACCAAACCGGTGACCGACAGCCCGAACAACATTGCGGGTGCATGCACGGTGTGACCACCCACAAGTGCTCCCCCGCACTCTTCGATGACCGTACGCGCACCGCGCAGGATGGAGGCACCAACTGCTGGAGCGGTATCGCGCGGGATCGCCAGGATCGCAAGTGTCGACACCACCCGACCGCCCATCGCCAGTACGTCGCCGATGGCATTCGCCGCGACGATTGCGCCATACGCCTCGGGGTCTTCCACCATCGGCGGACAGGCATCGATGGTCGTGATGAGGGCGCGCTCGGCATCGAGACGCATGACCGCGGCGTCATCAGCATCGCCGCGCCCCACGAGGGAATCGGCCATCTCGGCAACGCCGTCCAGGGAATGCAGGAGCGCCGCCACGACCTCCGGGGAGGCCTTGGCGGCGCATCCACCGCATTCGCGAGGTGTGGTCACTCAGTCGTCCTGACCACGCCAGGTGTTGACGGCCTCCGCTGCATCCTTGGCGTCGGCGAGACCGATCACGCTTTCGAGCACTCGTTGCGCAACCGCGCGGGTCGTCACGAGTTCGACGTTGTCGAGGAACTTCCCCTCGATATCGGTCTTGGACAACGGCCGCTCATCAGCCCCGCGATTGATCGACTCGCGGTGACGCAACTCCCGCCCGTCGGTCGTGGTGATGACAACCTCACCGCAGAAGTGCTTCGGGAAGGTGCTCTTCGGATCGATCTCGTAACGCACCCGTGACGCGACCGCCAGACTCGCCGGATCCACCAGGCCTTCGGGCAGCAGTTCAGCGAGGGTGAAACGACGCTTCGTGGCCGATGTGCCCACCACGAAGGGCAGCGAGAATTTCGCGTCGTAATCGGATCGGGGAGTGAGCTTGACGTCAGCCGGTTCGCAGACCACCGGGATGATCGGCTCGGGAACCAGGCACACGACCTCGGCGATGTCATCGCCGCTGAGATCGTTCTGGGTGACCAGGGCGATGGTGGCATCCGCGAACGCGTGGGTGAAATGACAGGCCGGGAACGGTTTGATCGCGACACGCAGGAGTTCCCACTCATCACCCAGACCACGCGCGGCAGCCTCAGGGTCGATCTCATGGCCCTCGGGAACATGGGACGCATAGAGGCCGTATCGACCCTCGTAGACATCCGGAGGGGACTCCCAGCCCACCGCCGCGAACCGGGTTGCGGTCAACGCGGTGGTGGCAGCCCAACCCGGGTGCATGCGCTTGGTCCAGGCACCGGTGTCGAGGAACTGCAGTGACCCGGCTGCGAGACTGCCGGCGATTCCCTGTGCTGCAGCGATTCCCGTGGCGTCCAAGCCACTGAGTCGAGCGGCGGCGACCGCAGACCCGAAAGCACCCACTAGGCCGGTCGGGTGGAAACCCCGCGCATGGAAGCCACTCTTGGCCCCGATTCCCACACGCGCCGAGACCTCGACGGCGATCAGGTAGCCCAGCAGCAGGTCGGCACCCGACAGGCGGTCACGCTCGGCGATCGCCATCGCTGTCGGCAGCGCCGACGCTGATGCGTGGATGACTCCGGAGGGGTGGGTGTCGTCGTAATCCAGCCCGTGCACCAGGATTCCGTTGAGCAGCGCCGCATCTGCCATGGGGAGTCGATGCGGCATGCCGATCACGCTCGAGTCGCCCTCGCCTGCTGTCGCATCCGCTGCCATCCGAGCGAAATCGTCACGCAGGGATGCATAGGACAATCCCACACAGTCCAACACGTGCAGTGCTGCTCGTTCCTTGACGTTATGTGGAACATCCCCCCAGGTCACCGCGTTCGCCCACTGGGCGATGCGCATCGCAATCGGATCGTTGGTCATCAGTTGCTCTCCTTCGATGCGGGAGTCGATTGTGCTGTGGCGGTCTTACTCGTGTCGAATCGCAAGCCGAGACTTTCGGCAATGGTGGTTCTTTGCACCTCATCGGTGCCTCCGGGGATACGCAGGTTGCGGGCGATCTGGAACAGCTTGTTGATGGATGTGTCTCGCATCACCCCTGCTCCACCGTGGACCTGCAGCGCTCGATCTGCTACGCGATAGAAGCTCTCATCATTGCTGACCTTCAACGCGCAGATGCGACGAATCTCGTCAGAGGGACGCGGGATTCGGTACCACGGACCGGGGGTGTCGATGGCGCGGGCGACCTCGAGGGACAGCGAGCGCGTGGCCAACCAGTCGACGTACATATCGGCGATCATCCACTGGATACCCTGATTCGCGCCGAGTGGACGACCACCGATTTCACGATCCTTCACTCGCTCGAGGGAGCGCTCGATGAGATACCGGCTCCATCCCGAGCACATTCCCGCTCGACGCATCCGGGTGTAGTTGAACGACATCACCGCGATGTCGAATCCCTGACCGACCTCGCCGAGGATCGCGCTCTCGGGCAGAGTCAGATCATCGAAGAAGATCTCGCCGGTGTAGCCGTCTCCGAACATCGTCTGATACAGCCGGCCGAGGCGATATCCCCGGGACATCGCCTCGCGAGTGTCGAACATGAAATAGGTGAACGCCTTCCGGCCGCCGCCCGGGTCGGTCATCGCCAGCACCTGAGCGACATCAGCGTCGAAAAAGTTCGTGATGTAGGCCTTCGAACCGGACAGCACCCAGTCGGACCCACGCTGTACCGCGCGTGTCTTCATGTCGAACAGGTTGCTGCCCGCCGTTGACTCCGTGACCCCGTGCAGCGAGGTTTTCTCACCCCGCACAAGCGGATCGGTGAACTGCTCGCGTTGGTGTTCATGGGCGTAGAGCAATCGGGGCGTCGCACCTTCCGACCACGACAGCAGTGCCGGGTTCAGACCCACGCCATAGCCGTAGACGAGCTCCTCGACGTAGATCATGTCCTCGCGACCCAGTCCACCCCCGCCGAGGTGTTCGGGCAGATGGGCGCTATAGATGCCCGCGGCACCCGAGGCCCGCATGATCTCCCTGCGCGCAGCGATGATCTCCGGATGCAGGCGACCATCCGCGTCGAGATATTCGCGCTCATCATGGAGTCGATGAGCTAATGCCTGCTCGCGCGGGGCGACTTCATCGGCGTACAGGCTGCGTACCCGATCCAGGATCGGGGTAAGGCGTTCAGGTGCTGCGGTGTCCTTGTCCAGGACACCACCGGGATCGACCGAGGTCGCGGTCATGCGTGACTCTCCTCATATGTGGGTGGGGGGACCGGAGGGAAATCACGTGACCCGGGCGGCATCGCCGCGGGTGTGTCGGGCAGCGCAGCCGATATGCCGGCGCCGGGGCGGTGGCCGATGAAGAACGGTCGCCGCGCGAGACTATGCAGCAGCGGAGCGATGTCGTCGGCTCGAAGCCGGCCCAAAGATCCGGACAGGAGCGCGGTTTCACCGAAAGCGTCGACATCATCGACTCGAACATCGGGACCCGCGACGATGAACGGTGTCGGATCCCCACTGTGCAGCAGCAGGGTTTCGCTCGGTGTCGCGTGATCACCGGTGACAGCCAAGACGAACTCGTCGCGATCGAGTCGATCCACCAGTGCGGTCAAGGCAACGTCGCAGGCTTCGATGGCGGCGATCTTCGCTGCCGGATCCTTCGTGTGTCCGGCCTCATCGGGAGCCTTGGTGTGCACGTGCACGAAGTCGATTCGACCATTGTCGTTTCGAGCGTTGTCGTCGATCAGGGATACCGCAGCCGCGACACGGTCAGACAGCCCAAGTGCGAGGTCACCCGCTGGTGCGCTCACATCGACCTCGATCATGCCCAGATAGCGGGCCAGTCCCCGGTATAGCGCACTACTGGTGACCATCGCTCCGGTGACACCCACCTCATCGGCGAACGATGCACCACCGTCGATCCATGACGCCCATTTGGTCGTTGGCACGTCATAGTCGATACCGCTGCGGCGCAGGGCGTCATGGGCACCCAGCAGGAACTGCTCCATCGCATTCGACACGCGCATCGCCTGCACCTCACGAGCACCTCCGGCTTCGATCGCCTCGCGTATCGGCAGCGGGCGCATCCATGGGTGGCGATTGTCGAACAGCGGGTCGGTGTCACTGATCTCATGCGACATCGCACCGTGAGCAATGAGAACCCACTCGCCGACTCGCAGCGCAACGATCTCGAACTCGATGTCATCGATGCGTATGGACGCGCAGTAATCCGCGAGCACCGCTCCGGCGATGGCGGATACGTCATGTTGCTCACGCCCGAGTCGACCCGTGATCATCATCGCGCCATCGGCTCGATTCGACCGTTCCCCACGACGGATCGCCAGATGCCACATCGGGGTCGAACGTGGAGGGTGGCCACCGATTCCGAGGAGTTCCAGCGCCGCGCGACCGGGAAACGCCACGCTCCCCATACCGAACATCGCCCAGTGGGATCGTTCACTCGATGTCGCCCAACCCGGACCGAAGGGCACGTGCACACCACCGGCGCCCCGACGGGTGAGTTCGTCGAGTACGGGGGTGCGAGCGACCTCCGAGGGAGTGCGCCCGCCCAGCGAACGGCAGGGCCGGTCTCCTAGGCCATCGAGGGTCACCAGGACGACAGGATGGTCATCGCGTTGCGCCCAGGTCGTCATATCGCCGTCGTCCATGTCTGCGGATCATGAGTTGCGCTGCCGACCACGTCGCTGCCTGTCCGAATGCGGCTGATCACGTGCCGAGCGGATTGGGGCAGGTCGCCATCCGCGGACTCCCCTCGTTCCCACGCCGTGCGGATCGAGCTGGCGCGCAGCACGGTGTCGGGATCCCCCTCGAGCAGTGCCACCTGGTACCCACCCGCACCGAGCATCCGCGCTTTGCTGCGTTCCCAATCGCTGAACGCCCGCACGAACTGCGTTGCTTCCCGGGGGATGTAGTCGAACCACACCTCGGGCCTATCGATCGGGAACGGCACGATCGTCCACCCACCCTCAGGAAGCCAGCCCTCACTGATCGCATCGACCAGTGTCGCCTCAATCATGCGGTGACGCTCCCAGTAGGTGAAGGGGTTGGAGGCACTGAGGTGGCGGTGCACGGAATCAGCATGCTCCCGCCACGATTTAGGGTCGGGGTTGGTGATCCCGATGATCAACTCATCACACTTCTGCGCAGCGATGCGCACCAATTCCAGGTGCCCGAGATGGAAGGGCTGGAACCGGCCGGTGACTGCAGCGAATCTCGAAGCGATGGGCTTCGTCACCTCGCGCTCACTGAGCCAGCGACTCCAGGCGAGCAGCAGCACCTGCGGCATCGATGAGATCCGCGTAGCGCCGCTCGACATCACGCATGTTGTTGTCGTGGGCTTGCGCACCCTGGTCGCCACAGGCGTCTTCGACCACGATCGTCTTGAAGCCATGGCTGAACGAATCCACGATCGTGGCGCGCACACAGCCCGAAGTCGTCACACCCATGACCAATACGGTGTCGACACCACGATTACGCAGGATGGTGGCGATGTCCGTGCCGAAGAAAGCCGATGGGTACCGCTTGAGGACGTAGATATCGGAGTCCTCCCACAGTGACGGCACGATCGAGGCGGCGTGCGAGCCCGGAGCGATATCCCGAAGCGCCGGTACCTTCCAGTTGGTGAACTCATCGTCATGCGACCACGCGACCGCGGTGTGGATGACCGGAATCCCGGCCGCACGTCCGGCTTTGAGCACACTCTCGGCGTTGGCGACCGCCCGTGCAATATGCGGACTGCGACCGGCGGCGAACTGCGGATCGCAGAACGCCTGCTGGAAGTCCACCGCCACGATGGCCGGTCGTTCCCCCCAGCCGACCGGGGTCAGTCCGTAGCCCGCCTCATCGAATTCATCGCGTGCCTCGCTCATGCTCTACCTCCTGACTCACCGGCCGGGCCGCGACACCCTCCGCACATCCCGATCACGAGACAATCACGCCCGGTTGTATACAACCTCATCAATCAGGGTGAACTCTGCCACAAAGTGCCGGCCCCCGCCTCGCAAATTGATGGATTTATGTGTACAACTACTCCCATGAGCGACTTCGAGGTGTATGCACTGCCCCAGGAATACGCGGAACTGCGTGCCGCTGTGCGGGATCTGGCGGAGAACAAGATCGCCCCGCACGCCGCAGCGGTGGACGAGGAGGGCCGCTTCCCGCAGGAGGCCTACGACGCACTGGTGAGTTCGGGCTTCCACGCCGCCCATGTGCCCTCGGTCTACGGGGGTCAGGAAGCCGACGCGCTCGCGGTGTGCATCATCATCGAGGAGGTCGCCCGCGCCTGCGCCTCGTCCTCCCTCATCCCGGCGGTCAATAAGCTCGGCTCCATGCCGGTGCTGCTGGCCGGCAGCGAGGAACTCAAGGCCCAGGTCATGCCATCCCTGGCTTCCGGGGACGCCATGTTCAGCTACTGCCTGTCGGAGACCGATGCGGGTTCGGATGCCGGTGCCATGCGCACCACGGCAACCCGCGATGGCGATGGTTGGATCCTCAACGGCTCGAAGAAGTGGATCACCAACGCCGGTGTCAGCAGGTACTACACGGTGATCGCCGTGACTGATCCGCAGAAGGGCACCCGTGGCGGCATGACCGGGTTCGTCGTCGACCGAGATGACGAGGGCGTGTCCTTCGGCGCACCCGAGAAGAAGCTCGGCATCAAGGGCTCACCGACTCGCGAGGTCTATCTGGACAACGTCCGCATCGGTGATGACCGGATCGTCGGAGAGGTCGGCGGCGGATTCCCCCTGGCGATGCGCACTCTGGATCACACCCGCATCACCATCGCCGCACAGGCACTGGGCATCGCCCAGGGGGCCCTCGATGCAGCCGGCGCGTACGCCAAGGAGCGCGAGCAGTTCGGCAAGCCCATCGCATCGTTCCAGGGCCTGCAATTCATGTTGGCCGACATGGCGACCAAGCTCGAGGCCGCGCGGCACCTGACCTATGCGGCGGCCTCGGCGAGTGAGCGCGATGACGACTCGCTGACGTTCCTCTCAGCGACGTCCAAGGCCTTCGCCTCCGATGTCGCGATGGAGATCACCACCGACGCCGTCCAGGTTCTCGGTGGCTACGGCTACACCCGCGATTACCCGCTCGAGCGCATGATGCGCGACGCGAAGATCACCCAGATCTACGAGGGCACCAACCAGGTGCAACGCATCGTCATCGCCCGACAGCTGCTCGGCCGTCTATGACCGCGCGCGGCGACGTTCGCCGCGCCGCCATCACGATCCTCGTCGCCGCAGTCTCGGCGCAGGTGAGTGTCTCCGCGCTGCAACAGGGTCTGCCAGCACTCGGCCCGATCCTGCAGTCGACATTCGATCTCGACACCACCGCCACCGGATTCCTGCTCGGGATCGGAAGTCTGGGCACCGCCATCGCCGTTCTCGGTTGGGGCCGCTTGACTGATCACACGACTGACCGGCGGGTGGCCCTACTCGGTCTTGCTTTGACCTCGGGGGCGTTGGTGTTCGCCGGAATCGGCGCCCAGTGGGGTTCCCTGCCCGGAACGATCGCCGGATTGCTGCTTGCCGGGTTCGCCGCCGCCGCGCCGACGGTGGCACTGACCAAGAGCATCGCTCGAGCTTTCGGGCCCACCCGGCGGATGGGCTTGGCTTTCGGGATCCGGCAGGCGGCCGTGCCGGTCGGCGGAGCGACCGCCGGGATCATACTGCCGGCACTGGCCCTGTCCATCAGTTTGGCCGCTGCCCTGTGGACCCTTGCGGCGGTCCTACTGCTGGCCGGCCTGGCCGTGGCTCGCGCCGTGCCCGCCGAGCGCGTGACCCGATCCGATGCCGGTCTGGGGCCGACCCCGTGGCGACGCATCGCGCCGATGCTCGTCTCGAGTGCGTTGTACACAATGGCCCAGATCGGGATCGTCGCGCTGTTGACGCTCTATCTCGTCAACGCCCGGGGCTGGTCACCTCAGGCAGCCGGGGCTGTCTTCGCGGGGGTGATGGCCGCGACGGTCGGAGTGCGCGTGCTCGTCGGATTCGCCGCCGATCGCTGGCCCAGCGGACGCGTCACGCTCTTCATCACGACCGGAATCGCAACCGCGGGATTGCTCATCGCCGCGGCTGCGACGGCGCCGGCTCCGGCGACGGTGGGACTGTTGATCGCCGCCGGAATCTTGGGAATGGGTTGGAATGCGCTGGCATTCACCGTCACGGTCTCGCTCGTTCCGGCGGCCCGGATCGGCACCAGCCAGGGAGTTCTCAACGCGATGATCTTCGCCTCGTGGGGAGTGGCCCCCATCGTGACCGCCGCCGCCGTGGAGGCCTGGTCCTGGTCGGCAGCCTGGGTGATGCTGGCCGTGTTCGCCCTCTCAGGTGCTGCGATCGCCTGGGGGGCGATGGTTCGTCACGCCCATGTACGCACTACTTCTCGCCCGTAGGATCGAAACATGGTGGTGACGGCACGGACCTGGAGCGGACTCGCTCTGGTCGCGGTGCTGTTCGGATCACTGGGAGTGGCCGGGTGCTCGTCGGACCCCGACACCGGCCCGACTCCCACGACCATCGGTGGCGGCGAAGCCGTCTGCGATGAATCGACCTTGAGTGCAGTCATCCGCGAAGAGGTCGATCAGACCTACCCCGGGGCGACGTTCGTGTCATTACAGGACTTCGAGTGCATCGACGGCTGGGCGTTCGCCCGGGCCCAGGTCGACACCTCGGGGGCCATCGTCCCGGCCGCGTTCTTCCTACGCGCCGAGGGGCAATTCTGGATACCGGTGTCCATCGAGGAGATCTGCGCGACCCCCCTGGAGGAGTCCCCGGTCCCCGAGGCCATCTACCTGCAAGCCTGCCCGCTGCCTGACTGATACTCGTCGGCCCGGTTGACGACTACTCCTCGGGCGCGACGACCGTCGGAGTCCGCACCGGCCATCGTGTAGAGCAGGGGCTTGATCAACGCCCGGTCCGGCCAGGGCACCCTTCGCCACATCAGGATGCCGGCGGCAACGACCGCCGCGATCACGGCGCGACCGGTGGCGGTCAGGACGGGGTCGAAGGATTCCAGCGCCCACACGGTGAAGGGCAGCGAGAACGAGAACGCGAGCACCCCGATGAAGGCCAGCGCCAACCCGGAGCGCTCTCGCGTCTGCACGGCGGGCAGCCTACGACCTGGGTACCGTCGACCACATGCATGCCGAGAGGAGCAGGCAGCCTGGCACACCGGCTCGGGCCATCGACGTCAACAGCGATGTCGGCGAGTTGCCTGATCCGCTCATCGATGCCCAGCTCATGGAACTCATCACCAGCGCGAATGTCGCCTGCGGCGGTCACGCCGGTGATCACTCGTCGATGCTGCGGGTGTGTCGCTTAGCCTCGGATCACAACGTTGCCGTCGGCGCCCAGGTGTCCTATCCCGATCGAGAAGGATTCGGACGCCGCAAACTCGACATCACACCCGAGGCTTTGCATGCAGCCATCGCGCGACAGTTCGAGGAGCTGACCGAAGCTGCGCGCTCCGCGGACACCCAGGTCAGGTACATCAAGCCACACGGGGCGCTCTATCACGCAGCGATCGATGATCCGGGGACAGCCGAGGCCATCGTGGGACTCGCCGACACCTATCGCGTCCCACTTCTGACCCTGGGCTTCGGTGAATTGCGCCAACGAGCCGACCACGCAGCAATCCCCGTGTTCTACGAAGCGTTCATCGATCGTGGATATCAGCCCGATGGCAGGCTGACCTCGCGAGGAGAGCCCGGTGCGATCCTGGACGACACCGCCGCGCTGGATCGGTTGAACGCATGGGTGCAGCACGACTTCCACGGAGCCCACAGTCTCTGCGTACACAGCGATACTCCCGATGCGGTTGGCCTGACCAGGAAGGTTCGGCGAGCCCTCGCCGCCCATGACCTCGATGTTCGCTCCTTCATCGGTGGGCCCTATGACCGGTGACCACGCATCCCCAAACTCCCTCTACCAACTGCAACCGTTCGGGCGAACGGCAGTGCTGGTCACATTCGCTCCTGCAGATATCTCCGCGAATCCGTTGCTGCCCGACCGCACTGCACAGATCCTGAGGAAGGAATGGGATCGCCGAGCATCCGGCAGCACTTCGCTGATCGATGTGATTCCCGCCGAGGACACTCTTCTCATCCGCTTCGATGACGCGATCGATCAAGCATCGGTCGACCAACTTGATCAGCTGATAGGCAATGCCCAGACATCAGGTGCTGCGATTCCCATCCCACCGACGATCGTCTCGGCACCCGTGGTGATTCCGGTGACGTACAACGGCGCCGATCTCGCCGACATCTCCGCGCAGTGCGGCATCAGTGTCGACCGCCTGATCGACACCCACGTCAACACTGATTTCACCGTCGCTTTCTGCGGTTTCGCTCCAGGCTTCGCCTACCTGACCGGACTACCCGATGCCCTGCATGTGCCACGTCGTCACACTCCGCGCACGCGAGTGCCAGCCGGATCGGTGGCGATCGCCGAGCACTATTCCGCGGTGTATCCGCAGGAATCCCCCGGGGGCTGGCATCTCATCGGACACACCGACCTCACCCTGTTCGACCCCCGGCACGATGCACCCCCGCTACTGAGACCTGGAATGACGGTTCGGTTCGCGCACGCTGGCGAACGGATCGAGATCGCATCGGACCCGCTTTCGTCTGCTGCGAGCACGCAGCCGACAGCCACGCTCAGCCCTGAGCCTCACGCATCGACCCCAGCCGGCGCCCGCATCCATGCCACAGGCATGGGATGCGTGATCGAAGACCTCGGTCGACCCGGTTGGGGACACCTGGCGATCAGCGAGTCCGGCGCCTGGGACCGACGCAGCCACCGATTGGCGCAGCGACTCGTGGGCAACGACGAGAACGCCGCCGGACTCGAATGCGTTGCCGGAGGGCTGCACCTACGCGCCCTCGAACCCCTCACCGTCGCAATCACCGGTGCACCAGGACCGGCATGGATCTCGCGTGCAGACACGGACATCGCTGTCTCGACGCACATCCCGCTCTATCTAGCAGCAGGTGAGTCACTGCGCATCGGAATGCCGACGAGCGGTCTGCGCAGATACGTTGCGATTCGCGGCGGCATCCAAGCGATGAGCATGTTCGACTCACGATCGACCGACACCCTGTCCGGCCTGGGACCAGCCCCGCTCGATGCCGGTGCTCACCTGCACTTCGGGCAAGCGACCCACGAGGTTCCCGGGATCGATGCGATGGCGCCCGACCCCGTCTCGAGTGATGCCGCGATGATCCCCACAGCGAACTGGTCGCTGCTGCACCCGGCAACCCGCGAGCACCTGGCATCCGGTTCATTCCATATGAGTGCAGCCAGCGATCGTGTCGGAATCCGCCTTGTCGGACCGGCCGCGCAATGGCTGCCGGATGCGCGAGTGACCGCGCTGTCTCGTCCGATGATCCGGGGAGCCATCCAGATGCCACCCGATGGGCAACCGGTCGTCTTCGGACCGGATCATCCGGCCACCGGCGGCTACCCGATCATCGGCGTCCTGGCCGACCCGGACGCGCCCGCACAGTGGGCGCCCGGGGTGACCGTTGCGCTGAACGAGGTGATACCTTTCCATCTCGCATGACGCGCCGCTAGCTCAACTGGCAGAGCAGCGGACTCTTAATCCGCGGGTTCGGGGTTCGAGTCCCTGGCGGCGCACCCGTCCCCTGTCGTTACCTCCGTCGTTACTAGCGTGCTGGAGAGATCTTCCATGCCGTACCGGACACCGATCGGCAATCGCGTCGTTTCCGGCGTGCAGCTGCTCATCGTGATCGCAGCCCTCGCCTTCGGCTACACGATCGGATCCGATGCCGATGCGAGTGTCTGGACGCTACTGCTGACCATCATGCTCGTCCTGTTCGCCCTCGCATCGACGTTCTATCTGATCACCGGACGCTCAGAGGGCAACACCGCGGTGGTCGGATTCCCGCGTCCGAGAGTGACGCGCACCATCGGGTTCGCAGCAGCGGGCATGTTCGCGGTGATCTTCATCCTCACCGCAGTCTTCGGCAGTGCCGATGAGCTGACTCGCTCCACCATCTTGCTCAATGGACTTTGGGGTTACCTCTTCGTGTATCTGCTGGCGAGCGCGACGATCGCCCAGGCCCAACTCATGCGGGAGCGGCAGATGAACCTGGAGAACCCATCACCGCAGCTCCCCCGCAATCTGCCACCCACGGATGAGCCTCGAACCACGGACTAGCCCCCGGGCATCACACCTGCTCCGGTGCGTGTCACCTGCGCTTGGGGGCCGGCTTGATGATGACCCGATTGGATCTCTCCGAACGATCGGGCAGCGCGATATAAACGTAGGCCTTCTTGTTCCCTCGTCGCTGCCAGCGGATCGAGCCATCGTCCTGGACGACGATCCGCGCCACTCCTTGACCGTATTCGGTCATTCCCCGCAATTTGAAGAACGGCTTGAGCACGGTTCCCGGCGCCAATCCAATGACGACACCGGTCACGATGAAACCGCGCTTGCCGCGCACCTGGCCGCGTTCACCCTCGATCTCGATGGTGGTGTCCCCCGGAGGGGTGACGGCTGTGCTCGGATCGCTCTGGGGTGACCAGCCGGCGCCATTCAAGGCCTCGACGGTGAAGGTGTAGTCGGTTCCGTTCGCGAGGCCGGTGACGGTGCAGGTCAGCGCCGGCGCCACCGCGAGACAGCCCTGGCTGCCCGGGCTCGCATCGACCCAGTAGTGGGTGATCCGATAGGTCCCGGACGATGCCGGTGCCGCCCAGGACACCACCGCACGTTCATCGCCCGCTGTAGCTGTCACGTCGAGGGGCTGCGATGGCGCATTCCCCGGCAACCACACCACCGGCAGGATGCTCGCCGGCGGTCCGCCACCACCGGGACCCGGGGGCACAGGCGGCACAGGCGGCACGGGCGGTACCGGGGGCACAGGCGGCACGGGTGGCACTGGCGGCACGAACCGCGACTGCGGGGCGACCGCCACCGAGGGCAGCGACACCAGACCGATTCCCTCAGCGGTGATCGCCGAAACCCGGAAGTAGTAGTCGGTGCCATTGATCAGGCCAGCGATGCCAGCGCTCGTCTGCGCCGAGCCAGAATCCGCCACCGCCACGTTCCAGTTCAGGCCATCGGTGCTGGACTCGATGCGATAGCCGGTGATCGGAGCATCCCCTGAACTCGCCGGTGCAGTCCAGGTGAGATCGACGCGAGCGTCCCCCGCCCGAGCAGCCGGGCGTCCCGGAGCGCTCGCCAGGGCTGCATTCGGGATGAGCTCGGCCGAGGCCGCGGAAAAGTCACCCGGGCCTGCATCATTGATCGCTGCCACCCGGAAGATGTAGCCGGTGCCATTGACCAGCCCCGGGAGGCTCGCGCGGTTCACCGGTGAGCCGGAGTTGGCAACGACGGTCTGCCAGGATGCTCCGGCATCGGTCGACGCCTGTACCCGGTATCCATTGACCCCCGCTGCAGCCGCACCGATCGGTGGGCCCCACTGCAGGTCGACACTGCGGTTGCCCGCCACACCCGTGGGCTGATCTGGAGCGGCAGGCGCCACAGCCTGAGGGGTCACCGGGGCGGAGTTCACCGAGTAGGCGCCCTGACCCGCGTCGCTCACGGCGGCGAGGCGGAACACGATCTCCGTCCCGTTCGTGAGTCCGGTGACCAGATAGGTGCGGGCGGCAGGATCGATGTCATCGGCGATCGTCTGCCACTGCCCGCCCCCGTTGGTCGACGACTGCAGGACATAACCGGTGATGACCGCTCCGCCGTCATCAGCCGGAGCAGCCCAGGTGACCTCGGCACGAGCATCGCCGGCGGAGGCTGCAGGGTTCAGCGGAGCCGAGGGAAGGGTGATCGAGTTCTCGACCGCACCGAGTGTGGGCGCAGCACGATTGCGGGCGGCACCGGTTTGGTCGGTGGGGAAGACCGTCGCTTCTCCCACGCCCAGCGCAGGGCTTCCAGGGAGGGGCGCCATGGTGAGCATCGGTTTCACTACCGACGGGGTGGGGCCACCATTCGCACCGAGGGGCGCGAGAAGGGGATCGGCGATGATGCCCCCGCGGGACAGCGAGCGGCTCACGCTGACTGCACTGGTGTAGATGATGTTGCGGATGACCGTCGGGTTCCCCTGCCCCCCGGGGACTTCGACATCGGCTCCAGGTGCTCCAACACCGGACGGACCTTCATTGCCCCAGATGATCGAGTTGGTGATGAGCGAGTTGATATCCGGAGCCAATTCGACACCAGAGCCTGCGTCCACCTCGGCGGTATTGCCTACCACCGTACTCAGGGTGATCGTCCCCCTTCCCGACGGCGTCTGCAGTGCTCCGGCTCGACGCGCTGAATTGCCATAGAAGGTCGAGTTCGTCAAGGCCGTCGAACCGACCTGCGTGATCGAGCGCACCCCTCCACCGATCCCGGAATCGGCGGTGTTGCGTGCAACGGTGCTGTCAGTGATGTCCACCGATGAGGCAACCTCCTCGCCACTATCGTCAGGTTCCAGGGCATACATGCCACCGCCGTCGCCGTTGAGCGCCTTGTTCGACATCACCTGACTGCGGATGAGACGGGTAGTTGCCGCGCTGGAGAACACTCCTCCACCGGAATAGTCCGCCTGGTTGTTAAGCACCAGGGATCCCACGATCGACAGGCGCGAGTCCGCTTCCGGAGTGTAGGCATGGATACCGCCGCCATCAGAGACCCCAGGCGAGCTGAACTCGACCCCGGCGGTGTTGTGGCTCACCCCGCTCTCTTGGATGAAGGTGCCGGTGACATCGCGGGAGTCCAACCCCCCACCGGAGCCCGCAGCATCATTTGCCAGGACTCCCGTTCGCAGCAACGACAACTCCCGCAGGCGCTGCGCCGAGATTCCACCGCCTGAACCACTGCGCGACTCATTGAACGCGACGCTGGAATCGACAATGCTCACCACGGCCCCGGTGTCAGCAGCTGTCGCGTTCTGGCTCACCCAGAGCGCTCCGCCGTCGCATTCAGAGGAGTTGTTCCACATGATCGTGCCTGTGATCGACACGCTCTCCTTCGCTCGCAACATCGCCGCTGCTGCGACCGGCCCGGAAGGGAGACCATTGATAGGGCTGGGCGAGCAGTCGGAGGTCACCGAGGTGTCATCGATATCGAGATAGGAAGCGTTGCCATGAAAGGAGGAATCCTGCATCGTGATGCGATAGGCGGTGACGAACGCACCACCATGCGCTTGCCAGAGATTGTCCTTCATGAACACGTTGTTCATTTCGACCGAAGCGAGACCCAGAGCGAGGATGCCGCCACCGGAAAACACCGTCCCGGCAGGAAGATTGGCCTGACTTAGTTCGATGAACGACACGTTGCTCAGCGTGAGTGTGTCATTCGCCTCGAAGTTGCCAGCACCATTCACGTAGATAGCGCCACCGGTGCCGACGAACTGATCGGAGAATTCCAGGTTGGCGATGGTTACCTGATCCGCGGAAGCCTGGTTCGTGAGATCGAATTTCAGCCCGTCGTTACCACTCGGCCAACTCAGCCGGTGACCGCCACCATCGAGGGTGAGGCTGGTGTTGACCGATTCCAATAGAGCACCGCGAATCACGTCGATGTCATTGGTCATGCAGATGACGGCACCATCGGTTGCCGTGCGCAGGGCCTCGCTCAACTGCAACCCAGTGGAAACCTCGGTAGCACCAGGGGTCGCGCAGCCCACACCGTTGCGCGGCACCGCGGCATAGGTCGCGGTCGGGCGCACAGCACCCAGATAGGTACTGAACAGCCCACTGGCAGCGAGCGCGGCACCCACGACGAGGTGGTGTCGACGCCGCCTGGGGGACCGTGCAGGGAACGACGGGCCACGAGTCAATGCCGCAGGTGTCGTTGACATGCAGTGCCCCTTCCGGCGAATCCCTCCGTAGGGCTGAGGCTAGGGACAGGGTCGAAACTCACCAAGGACATCGGCGGAACCGGGGCACTAGTTCCCCACACGGCCGGACGAGCAACCGCCCAGCAGGTCGATCACCTCAGCGTCGCTGACCTGGTCGAAGTCCTCGTAGTGCTGGCCCACGGCGATGAACGAGGTGGGAACCACAGGGCAGATCACCTCATCGGCGAGACGTCCGATCCAGTGCACCGCCTGAACCGATCCGACCGGCACCGCAGCGATGACTCGCCGCGCTCCATGCGCCCGGGCGACGGCGATCGCTGCGGCCATCGTCGTTCCGGTCGCGAGTCCATCATCGACGATCACCGCATCGCGACCGGCGATGTCGACCATCGCCCGACCGTGACGGAACATCTCAACCCGGTCGGCAACCCGCTGTCGTTCCCGTTCCATAGTCCGCCGAATGGCCGACTCGTCGAACATGCCCCGCGTGGTGTCGTTGCGAATTTCCACTCCGCCTTCACCGACGGCTCCCACCGCGAGTTCGGGCTGATCCGGCGCGCCGACCTTGCGCACGATCAGCACATCCCACGGCCAGTCCAATCGCGCGGCGATCTGCGCGGCGAGGGGCACGCCACCGCGCGGTAGGCCGAGGACGATGGGGAGCTCCTGCGCATCACGACCTCGGCACGCGTACACCTCCCGAAGCGGTCTCGCGAGGGCGTCCGCAGCCTCCCGACGGTCACGATAGCGCGTCACCGAACACAGGTTGCCAGCGTCTACAACCGATGATCGACACGCGGTGCGATCCTTGTCCGGCCATCATGATCAGCGTCGGTTGATCGAGCGGATGATCACGCGGTCGGACCGAGTCGATCGGTCGGGAAGTCCGACGTACACGTAGGCCTTCTTGTTTCCGCGTCGCTGCCAGCGGATCGTGCCATCGTCTTGCACGACGATCCGAGCAACACCCATTCCGTATTCCCGCATCCCGCGGAACTTGAAGAATGGCTTCAGCACGGTTCCCGGAGCGAGGCCGGTGACGGTGCCCGTCACGATGAAACCGGGCTTGCCGCGCACCTTGCCGCGCTTGCCCTCGATGACGATCTCGCCGGCCTGGATCGTGACCTCCGCGGAGGCCGCACTCGGCTGGGAGAACCCGGCCTCGTTGACCGCCTCGACGGTGAAGGTGTAGGTCGAGCCCGGTGCGAGGTCCTCGACCACGCAGGAGGTCTCCTCCACCGTCACCTGGCAGGCCTGGCCACCAGGATCAGCGGTGATGAAGTAGCCCGTCACCGGCGCGGAGCCCTCATCGGTCGGCGGCTCCCAGGTGATCGTCACCGAGGTGCCGTTGACACGCACCGTCGGCGCGGTGAGTCCAGAGGGGACCACACCCGGCTCAGGCTCGCTGGGCAGGATCTCCTCATCGGGGACCGGCACCGGCGGCGGAGGCGGCGGGGGTGCCGGAGCCGGCGGCGGAGGCGGCGGCGGCCCTGGCTGCGGAGGCGCCGGCGGAGCTGCCGGCGTCAGCGCACCCGAGGTCGCCGAATACGGACCCTGGCCCACCGAGGTGATCGCCGCCACGCGGAAGTAGTACGTCACGCCGTTGGTCAATCCACCGATGACCGCACCGGCGTCGGTGGTGGAGGTGTTCGCGCTGACCACCGTCCACACCTGGCCGTCGACGGACCGCTCCACGCGGTAGCCCTCGAGTTCACCGGAGCCCAGATCGTCCGGAGCACCCCAGAACAGAGCTACCGACTGCGAGGATGCATCCCCGACCGGGCGAGCAGGCGCACCAGGCAATTCCGCGCTCGGCGTGAACGGATCCGAGGTGACCGAGAATGCACCCAGTCCGCCCGCGCTCACTCCCGCTACTCGCACGACATAGGCCGTCCCGTTGACCAAGTTGGTCAACCGGATGCTGGTCAACGCGGTACCCGAATTCCCGGTGATTGTGGTCCAGTTCTGTCCACCATCAGATGAGTAGTCCACCCGATAGCCGGTCACGGCATCGGCCTGGGCTTCATCCCCTGCCGGCCAGGACACCTCGGCGGAGCGATTCCCGGCAATCCCCGTCGGCTTGCCCGGCGCTACCGGGGGACCCGGCGGCGGCGGCGGAGGCGGCGGCACGACAGCCGGAGTCACCCCAGCCGAGGAATTCGACGCCGGGCTCAGCCCGATCGCGTTCTCCGCCCGCACCGAGAAGGTGTACTCGGTGCCGTTGGTGAGGTCGTTGATTCGGCAGGTGTAGGTCGCCGGCCCGGTCTCGCAGGTCAGCCCCTCAGGATCGGAGGTGACGATGTAGCGGACGATCTCTGCTCCACCATCAGTCTGAGGCGGGCTCCAGCTGATCACCGCCGAACCATCCGAGGCCTGTGCCGAGACCTGTCGTGGCTGGCTCGGCTCCGTGGACTGCGGCGGGGCATAGGTGCGCACCGCGTTGCTCAGCGAGCCACCGCTGAGACCCTCGGCATTACGAGCGCGCACCGTGACGGTGTAGCTGGTATCCGGCTGCAGACCCGTGATGGAACAGGTGAGTGCACCCTCGGTCGTGCAGGTCGCACCGCCTGGATTGGCCGTGACCTCATAGCCGATGATGGGCGCCCCACCGTCACTCTCGGGAGCCTCCCACTGTGCTGTCACCTGGGGATCGAGTCCCAGCGCGGACGCACTCACGCTTCGAGGAGCACTCGGCACACCGGCGCGAGGAACGTAGTCGCCCACGGTGACACGCTCGCTGAAGGCTCCGTTGGAGGCGTACACCTCCAAGCTGTAGGTGAAGCCGTTGGCGAGGTTGTTGATCGTGCATTCCCATCCGGTGATCTCCCGTGCGATACAGGACAAACCGGCGGCCACCTGTGCCACGAGATACTGGACCTCAGCGCCACCGTCATCGGCGGGCGGAGCCATCGACACGGTGATCGACTCATTCCCCGCTGACACCGAATTCACCGTCGGCGCTCCCGGCGGCGCTAGCGGCGTCACCGTGACTGGTGAGGATGCGGCCGAGTCGCCATTGATGCTGAGCGCCACCACGGACGCCGTGTATTCGGTGCCGTTGGTCAGACCGTCGATCTGGCAGGAGTACACATCAAGTCTGGTCTCGCAGGTGTGATTGCCCGGCTGGAGCGTCGCGCGATAGCCGGTCGCTGGAACGGGCTGGAAGTTCGGTGGCGACCAGTTCAGCGTGACGCTCCTGTCCTGCGATGATCCGCGGAGGAATCTCGGCGAGGATGTCGTCTGATCGGTCGGGGTCACCCCGAGCGACTGCGGGCTCGGAGCACTCGTCCCCACCAGGTTGCGCGCCACGACCGTGAAGGAGTAGGGCTCACCATTCGTCAGACCCGACACCGTGCAGGAGCGCGACGGGGCCTCGACGGTGCACGTGCGACCACCGGGATCAGCGGTGACGGTGTAGTCGATGATCGGCAGACCACCATCACCTGCTGCCGGCAGGCTCCAGGACACGGTGGCCTGGGCGTTGCCCTTGGTGGCAGTAGGCGCCGCCGGGCTGCCCGGCACCGTTGCTGCGGTCAACGGCGAGCGAGCTCGGCCCAGTTCACCGTTGCCCGCCGGATTCACCGCGTAGACCGAGAAGGAGTAGCTGGTCCCCTTCGTCAGGTTCGAGAAGGTGCAGGAGGTCGTCGCCACCGTGCACTCCAACCCACCGGGGCTGAGCGTGCCGACATACGACGTCACCGCAGAGCCACCATCATCGGCGGGGACATCCCAGGACGCGACGATGCTGACACCCTCGCCTCGGCTGAGGGACACGTTCTGCGGCGCCGAGGGCGGAACCGGAGGCACCGCCGGCACCCCGCTGACACCCTGCGAGGACGTTCCTTCACCCGCGTCGTTGGCTGCCCGAACGGTGACGGTGTAGGTCCGCCCGTTGGTCAATCCGCCGATGGAGCAGGAGGTTTCATCCGCCTCTGCCGCGCAACTCTCACCAGAGGCTGTGGTTGCGATATAGCCGGTGATCTCGGCACCACCGTCACTCGCCGGTGGTGTCCACACCACACCCAGGGAGCGATCGAGCGGGGTCAACTCCACGCCGGTCGGGGCGCCCGGGGCTCCCAGCGGAGAGAACAGGCTGCTGCCGAACGACGTGGGTCCGCGCCCGTCGCCACCGACGGCATAGACATTGGCGACGTAGGTCGACCCGTTGGTCAGCCCGGTGATCGTGCAACTCGTCGCCGGTGCCGTGGCCTGGCAGGTCTGGCCTCCGGGAACAGCCGTCGCGGTGTAGGACTGGATCGTCACACCGTTATCGGGCGGAGCCGTCCACGAGATCGTGGCCTGCCGATCACCGACGCTGTCGACCTGCACCGCCGAAGGCTGGCCCGGAAGCGCCCGCGGAGTCACCGGCCCGACCGTGACACTCGGGCCATAGTCGAGATCATTGCGGGCGAAGATGTTGAAGCTGACGGCCACACCGTTGGTGAGGCCCTCGATCTGGCACTGCACCAGTTGTGCACCCTCCGGCGCGGCTACCACGCATTCCTCGCCCGACGTGGCAACCACCCGGTAGTCCAGGATCGGCTCGCCACCGTCTTCCGCGGGGGGCGCGAACTGCACGATCGCCACTCCATTGCCGGCCGCCGCCGCGGCGTTGCGGACCGGGCCGGGGAAGGTGACGGGGGTTGCTGCACGCGGCTGCGATGCTGGGCCGGTGTAGCCATCGGCATTCGTCGCGGTGACCACGATGGTGTAGGTCACGCCGTTCGTAAGACCGGTGAACAGACACTTCGGCGTCGACGAGGTGCAGGTGAGCACCTCGGACCCATCATCAGGTGTCGCTGTCACCGTGTAAGTGGTGATCGCAGAGGTGCCAGTGTCCTGCGGTGGGAACCACGACGTATTGATGCGCCGCTGATCATCGGCAACGGCGAGCACCTCGGTGGGGGCGCCGGGGTAGAAGTTGCGCGGGGTGACACCGCGCACCGCTGCCTGGGCTCCCTCACCGATCGTGTTCCTGGCGAAGGCAAGGACCGTGTAGCTGACGTCGTCGGTGAGGCGCTCGATCGTGCAGCCGAGCCGATCGGTGTCGACGTCTGGGTCTTCCTGCATCGGGCACTGCGCCACCGGCTCCTCAGTGCGCTCATCAACCGCAACCGCGACATACTCCGTAATGGGGCTGCCTCCGTCATCGGCGGGCGGCGACACGGTCACACCGATGCTCTGCTCGGCAGGCTCCGCTACGACATCGAGGGGAGCGCTCGGCTCGGTGCGTTGATCGCGAAGACCGAGAACGAACGGCCCGGGCCCCGGGACGGGATAGGTCGTTCCCGCGACCGTGAGGTTGCCCCCCATAGATCCGAATGCACCACCGACGAGCACGATTCCACTCGAGGTGGCCGCTACCGTCTCGAGCTGCGGATCTCGACTGGCATTCCCACTGGGCATGGGCGCCTGCCAGACGGCGTTGCCAGCCGCATCGAGGAGCATGACCTGGGCGGGCCCCTGGGAGTACGTCACCTGGGCCCCGGCTACGTCGTACACCGGCGGGCTCGACGAGGGAACATTCGGGCCGGTCAACTTCATAGCGAGCGCGATTTCACCTTGTGCATTGGCATCGATATCGTTGAATTCCAGCTTGTACGTGCCGGAGCCGCTGGCATCGGGCACTACGACCCAACGGACGGTGCCGGTGGACGTCAGGCTGGCGATGAACGGGGTAACGAAGCCATCTGCCACATACCTCGTCCCACCGATCGACAGACCGTCTCCGCGGAATGTTCCGCGCACCAGGATCCGATTCCGGTACTGGTTATCGATCTGCTCGACATAGACGCTTTTGAAGCCACCGCTGCCCAGTGCCTTGATCTCGGTGAAATAGGTCGTCTGCGCTGTCGCCGCATCGACGGTGAACAGCACCGCGCGTGTGTTTCCATCCTCCGAACTCTGACCTGGGAAGACCGTCCTGAAGGTGTTGACTGACCCGTAGACCTTCAGGCCGGCACTCCCTCCGCCTGTCTCGACCGACGATGGCGCAGTAGCGCCGAAGTACTGGGATATTTTGCGCGCGCTGAGGAACTGTCCTTCGGGAGTGAGGTTGGCGAGGACATAGGCGCGATTGGCGTCGGGACGGCCAAGGGAATCGCGCCGGGGGACGACGCCCGTGACGACGTCCTGTGCGCCGAACACCAGATTCCCGTAGGCATTCATCATCGCGACAATCGAGCCATCCGAACCGGACGTGACGTCGATGCTGCTCACTCCACACTGGGGATAGATGAGCTCCGGATCGCGCGTAGAACAAAACTCCCACTGACGCACGAACGATGCCGATTGAATCTGCCCGTCGGAGGAGACACGAACCACAGCGGCGTTGGAGGCATCGCTCGGCGTCGCAACACCGGGGAGAACGACTCCGGCTAAGGAGGTGCCCCGGACACCGAGGACATAACCCCCGCTGCGGTCGAAGGCGATCGAGTCGACCACACCCGATGATCGGAGACTTTCTCCCGCCGCCGTGGAGGGCAGACGCAGGACCCACTGCCAGGCCCCCGCGGTCGTCATCTTGCCGACGAAACTCTCCTGGGGGCCGAACTCCTCGCCCGCGATCGTGACGGCGTCGCTGATGGTCCGACCGGGGTTAGCACCAGCGATGATCGCGCCGCCGTTCACCGAGAGGGAGGCGGTGATGTCGTACTCGAGGGGTGCAGTCCACGTACTTGGCCCGTTCTGCGGAACCGCGGCGAAGGCGGCATTCGGTGTGCGCCCTGTCGTCGCTGGATTCGGGGTCACGTAGTTCGAGTACGTGATTTCCGAGGTATAGCCCAAGGGGCTGACCGACCACACCGCGAACCGATTGGGAACGCCGTTCGTCAATCCTGTGATCTCGATCGAGCCACCGGTGCCATCGGATGCCAGGACCTGCAGGTAGTTGGTCATCCCGATGCCACGGATCCGGTAGGCCCACACGTTGGAGGTGTCCTCGGGGGCGTCCCAGGTCACGGTGGCGCGCCCATCGCCGGCGATGGCTCGAACGTTCCTCACCTCCGGCGGGGCCTCGGTGTTCGCTGCCTGCACCCCCTCTCCCGACGTGGACTCCCCCGGATTCGCCGAGGCGACCCCGGCGGGCAGCCCCGCCATGAGGCCCACGGCGAGGGCGGAGGAGGAGAGCAGGGACACGAGGCGTCGCGCAGATCCGGCCATAGGGTCAACCTAGAAAGAGCCCTGGAGAGAGCGAAGCGATGTGTCGAATCCGGGGCACTAGGCCCCCGCGAGGAGTGAACTCAGACCGGATTGCGCCAACCGCCGAGGAAGCGGGTGAAGCGATCGGCCTCATGGGGGCCCCAGGTTCCGGGTTCGTAGGAGATCACCGGCGGCGGGGCATCGAGGACCGGTTGCACGATCCGCCAGGTCGCCTCCACCGACGGCCAGCGGGGAAACAGGGTGTGATCGCCGACCATCGCGTCATGCAGCAGCCGCTCATAGGGGCTCGGCAGATCCCCGAGGGTCGAGGCGAAGTCCAGGCTCAAGAACTCCGGCTCCACCTCATCCACGCCGGGCTTCTTGACCCGGACGCCGAACGACACGCCTGATGGCTCGCCGATGCGCAACAGCACATCGTCGTGACCGGTGACCCGCTGGGTGCGGTCACCCCAGGTGAAGGCCGGCGGCTTGCGGAACCGCACCGCGACCTCGGTCGCCTTCACCGGCAACTTCTTGCCCGCGCGGATGACGATCGGCACCCCTGCCCACCGCCAGGTGTCGCAGTGCAATCGCACCGCGACATAGGTCTCGGTGTCCGAATCGGGCGCGACTCCGTCGATGCTGCGATAGCCGTCGTACTGTCCGCGCACGACATCCTCGGGCTCGAGTGGGCGAATGGCACGGAACACATCGAGGCGGCGATCGCCGATCGGGTCCTCACCTGCCCCCGGTGGTTCCATGAGCACGAGCGCGAGCACCTGCAGCAGGTGATTTTGCACGACATCGCGCAGCGTGCCGACATGGTCATAGAAACTGCCGCGATCCTCGACACCGAAGGATTCGGCCATCGTGATCTGGATCATTTCGACGTATTGGCGGCGCCACAGCGGCTCGAGCCAGGAGTTCGCGAACCGCAGGAATGCGATGTCCTGCACGGGTTCCTTGCCGAGGTAGTGGTCGATCCGCAGGATCTGGTCCTCGTCGAGCACCTGATGCAACCGGGTGTTGAGCTCGATCGCCGTCTCCAGACTCGTGCCGAACGGCTTCTCGACCGCGACGCGTGCCCCCTCGACGAGTCCGGCGGCGCCGAGTTGCTCGACGACCGGGCCGAACAGCACGGGTGGGATCTCAAGATAGAACAGTGGATGATGAGCGTCGGTGAGGTGCGCGGCCAGACGCGTGTAGAGCCCGGCATCGGTGAAGTCGCCGCCGACGTAGGTCATCCGTTCCACCAGCCGGGTCAGGACCTGCTCGTCGACACTCGCGCCCTCGACGTTGTGGACCGCCTCGCGAGTCATGGCCCACAGTTGCTCGTCGCTGAGGTCCTGTGCGGCCACACCGACCACGGGGATGGTGAGCAACCCGCGCCGCTCGAGGTGATACAGCGACGGCAGGGTCATCTTGTGGGCGAGGTCTCCGGTGATTCCGAAGATGACCAGACGATCCGACGGGGTGTGGTCGGCCATGAACGCCTCTTTCACGTCAGAGGAGGAACCGAATCAGCTCGGAGAACGACAGGGCCTATCTGCAGACGCAGACGCGACGTGCGCGTCGCGAGCGGCGCCAGCGACGTAGCACGACCAACGTGACCACCGCGCCGGCAGCCATCGCGATCCGCTCAGGGCGGACGCCGCCGTACTCGTCGACGAAGAAACCGGTGACCGCTGCCTTGCTCCGTCGCGCCAGGGCTGCCGGTGCGGACTGCTCCTTCAATTGCGCCAGCGAGGTGACGAGGTCGGCACGGGCGGCCTCGATCTCGGCCTGGAGCGCTGCGGCACTCGGCTGGCCGGCGCTGCCGGCCGGTCGGCTGTCGGACTTCTGGCGGGACGTGTCGACCTCGTTGCTCACGGCCCCCACCCTAACCAGGGTGGGCGGTGTCGGTGCGCAGGTTCGCCAGGACGGGCCATTCCGCGACTCGCTGCACTCCGGGCCTCGACTCGCTCCACTCCGGGCAACCACTCCACGCAATATCGGCTAACTGCGAGAGATTTGCATATAACAAGGGGTCTGCCTAGGATCACGGCGTGACTCGACGACTCCTTCGCCCCTCATTCGCCCCCCTCGCCGCCGTCGCCGCTTTGGCCCTGACCCTCACCGCCTGCGGTGGGAGTTCGGACTCCGGTGACTCCGGCGATGCCACCGACGGCCGCCTCGTAGCCGCGGCAACCGTATCCCCGATCACCAACATCGTCTCCATCGTCGGTGGCGATGCGGTCGAGGTGGAGGGCATCGTCCCTGAGGGCACCAACTCCCACACCTTCGAGCCGGAGCCCGCGGTCGCCGAGCTCCTCAGTCGCGCCGACGTGATCTTCGTCAATGGCCTGCAGTTGGAGGACCCCACCATCGCGCTCGCTGAGGCGAACTTGAAGCCGGGAGCCGAGATCGTGGAGATCGGCACCCGACTCCTACCCGAATCCGACTACCTCTACGACTTTTCCTTCCCCGAAGAGGAGGGAAAGCCGAATCCGCACCTGTGGACCGACCCGTCCTACGTCCTGGAATACGCCGACGTGGTGCGCGAGGTGCTCAGCGAACGCGATCCGGCGAACGCCGAAACCTTCGACGCGAACTTCGAGGCCTTCACCGCCGAGGTCGCCAAACTCGACGAAGCTCTGCGCGCCGATCAGGAATCAGTCCCCGTCGACCAGCGCAAGCTGCTCACCTACCACGATGCCTACGCATACTTCGCGAAGAACTACGGCTGGACCGTGATCGGAGCCATCGAGCCGAGCAGCTTCGACGAGCCGACTCCGGCCGAGGTCACTGAGTTGATCGAGCAGATCCGTGCCGAGGACGTTCCGGTGATCTTCGGATCCGAGGTCTTCCCCTCGCCGGTCCTGGAGACCATCGCCTCCGAGGCCGGGGTGCGCTATGAGGACTCGCTGCGCGATGACGACCTGCCCGGTGCACCCGGCGAGGCCGAACACAACCTGCTGTCCCTGCTGCGCTACAACTACCGCACGATGATCACCGGCCTGGGCGGAACCCCGACCCAGCTCGACGCGCTGGTGTTCACGCTGCCGACCGATAACGCGTTCTATCCGCAGTGACCGAGTCCGCCTCCAGCGAGTCGGGGCCCCTCGTCGTCACCCGGATAGGGTGAGGCGTGTGGCCCCTTCTCCGTTGATCGCCCTGAAGGGCGTCGACGCAGGCTATCGACACTCCCTCGTCCTGCACGGTGTCGACTTCGCCGTTGATCACCGTTCCTTCACCGGGATCGTGGGGCCGTCCGGAGCCGGCAAGACGACACTGCTGCGCCTCCTCCTCGGTTCGCTGAAACCCGCCAGCGGAACCGTCGAGCGGGCTCCCGGGGTCGCGGTGTCCTACGTCCCGCAGCTGGAGACGGTGAACTGGAACTTCCCCATCACCGTCGCCGAATGCGTGCAGATGTCGCGTACGGGCCGACGCCTGCCGTGGGCGAGTCGGACCGAGCGTGCCGAGGTGGCTGATGTGCTCGAGCGCCTGGGCATCGGTGATCTCGGGCAGCGCCACATCCGCGAACTGTCCGGCGGACAGCAGCAGCGGATGTTCCTCGCCCGCGCGTTGATCCGCCAACCGCAGGTGCTCCTGTTGGACGAACCCACCAGCGGCGTCGACATCTCCACCCGTCATGACGTGCTGCACCTTCTCGCTGATCTGCACGATGAGGGCATCGGCATCGTGCTCACCACCCACGACCTCAACGGGATGGCAGCCCACCTGCCCGATCTGGTGTGCGTGAACGAGCGGATCGTGGCGCAGGGGCCACCCGATGCAGTGATCACCCCCGATGTGCTCGAGCAGACGTTCGGTGCACGCATGGAGGTTCTGCAGCATCTGGGCATGCTGGTCGTCGTCGATTCATCCGGCCCCGGACGATTGGCGGGCTAGGGCGATGGAAGCACTCCTCGATCCGCTGCAGTACGGGTTCTTCCAGCGCGGCCTCATCGTCGCGACCCTGTCGGGAGCGCTGCTGGGATTCATCGGCGTCTACATCGTGCTGCGCGGGATGAGCTACATCGGTCATGGCTTGTCCCACGCGATCTTCGGTGGTTTCGCCGCGATGCAACTGTTCGCCGCGTCGTTCTACGTGCTCGGTGCCGGACTGTGGGGCATCGCCTCGGCGATTGCGATCACGAACGTGGCACGGCGCAGCCGACTCGGAGCCGACGCTGCGATCGGTGTGATCACCACCGCTTCCTTCGCCCTCGGTGTCGCCCTGTTCGCACGCTTCGGCTCGAGCGGGCCGGCTTTCGATAACGCGTTGTTCGGCAGCATCCTCGGCATCACGAACTCCCAGATTCTCTGGCTCGTTCTCGTCACCGCCTTCACCGCGATCGTGGTATTCACCCGATATCGCGCTCTGCTGTTCACCACCTTCGACCCCGAGGTCGCCGATGTGTCCGGGGTGAAGGTCGGGCGAACTGAAGCACTGCTGATGATCGTGCTGTCCCTGGCGATCCTGGTCACGCTCACCGTCATCGGCGTCACCCTCGTCGCCGCCATGCTGGTCATTCCGGCCGTCGTGGCGCGGATGCTCACCGATTCCTTCGGCCGGATGCTGGTGCTGTCGACCATCGTCGGAGCGATCTCGGGACTGGTCGGGATGTATCTGAGCTACTACGCCGGCGTTCCTTCGGGAACGATGATCGTGCTCGTGGGCACCGCGGTGTTCCTCGTCGTCCTCGCGATCACCGGGGTGCGCGGCATGCGCCGCACGGTGGGTCTGGACAGTCACGCGGCCCCGAACGTGAAAGAGGCCATCCGGCCATGACCCGCCTGTCGCCCGGCGATACGGCCCCGACATTCACCCTCGATGACGACCACGGGCGCGCGGTATCGCTGTCGGACTACGCGGGCCAGCAGGTGATCCTCTATGCCTATCCCGCTGCGATGACCCCCGGTTGCACGACGCAGGCGTGCGATTTTCGCGATTCCCTCGCCTCGCTCACCGCAGCCGGATACGCCGTCCTCGGCATCTCCCCCGATTCTGTGGATTCGCTCGCCGAGTTCCGCGAACGCGATGCGTTGACCTTCCCGCTGTTGAGCGACCCGGATAAGACGGTCCTCACCGCCTATGGCGCATTCGGAGAGAAGAAGCTGTACGGCAAGGTGGTCGTGGGAGTGATCCGGTCGACGTTCATCATCGGCACCGACGGTCGCATCGAGCAGGCCCGCTACAACGTCAAGGCCACCGGCCATGTCGCGAAGCTGCGCCGCGACCTCGGCCTCGACTGAAGTCAGACTCCACTGATGACTGGCCCGACGGAATACGGGCCCGGCTGCCCTCAGCCTCGGCTGATCTCAGACCCGACTGAAATCGGGGGTCCGCGACTGACGCACTACCCTGGTAGCGCCTCACGCGGGTGTGGCGGAATTGGCAGACGCGCAGGATTTAGGTTCCTGTGTCCTCGGACGTGAGGGTTCAAGTCCCTCCACCCGCACCCCCTTCTCGTCTGAGTTACCTGAATGGTCGTTAACTCGGCGAGTTAACGACCATTCAGGTAACTCAGACGTATCGGGGTTAGAGGAGGGGGGCGAGGCCGCGGAAGGCTTGACCGCGGTGGCTGATCGCGTCCTTCCCAGCAGCCGACATCTGCGCGGTCGTGCGCTGCTCACCGTGGGGAATGAAGATCGGGTCGTAGCCGAATCCGCCCTCACCGCGCGGTGCATCCGTGAGTTGCCCTTCGAGAACACCCTCGACGATGTGCTCGATGCCCTGCGCCGGATCGACGACGACGGCGGCGCAGACGAATTGGGCACCTCGGCGCAGCGCAGGCGTCTCGGCGAGTTGGCCGAGCAGCAGCGCGAGATTCGCCGCATCGTCACCGTGGTAGCCGCACCATCGGGCTGAATGGATGCCCGGCATCCCATTGAGCGCGTCGACGCACAGCCCTGAATCGTCGGCGATCGCCGGCAATCCGGTGAATTCCGCGGCAGAGCGCGCCTTGAGCATCGCGTTGGCCGCGAACGTGGCTCCGGTCTCAGCCACATCCGGTGCATCAGCCGGTAGGGGAACGAGTTCGATATCGGCACCGGCCTCGGTGAGGATCCGGGCCACCTCATCGACCTTGTGTGCATTGCGGGTGGCCATGACGTAACGACGTGTCACCTACCCCCACCCACCATCATGCTTCGTCGTCACGAAGGGCGGCACGTTGCAGAGTCGTCAACTGAGCGCAACCGGCCGTGGCCAGTGCCAAGAGTTCATCCAGCAGCGGCTTATCGAAGGGCTCCTGCTCCGCCGTGCCCTGGATCTCGATGAAGCGACCATTCCCGGTCATCACGACGTTCATATCGGTGTCCGCGTTCACGTCGTCGTCGTAGTGCAGGTCCAACCGTGGCTCGCCACCCACGATGCCCACACTCACGGCGGCCACGGAATCGATGAGCGGATCACCCTGCACGTGGCCAACTCGCCGAGCCCACGCGATGGCATCGGCTAACGCGACGTAGGCACCGGTGATCGCCGCGGTTCTCGTGCCGCCGTCGGCCTGCAGCACATCGCAGTCGAGCACGATGGTGTTCTCGCCCAGAGCGTCCATGTCGATGATGGCCCGCAGACTGCGTCCCACGAGGCGGGAGATCTCCTGGGTACGGCCACCGAGTTTGCCCTTCACCGATTCGCGATCACCACGGGTATGGGTCGACCGCGGCAGCATCGCGTATTCCGCGGTGACCCAGCCCCGACCGGAGTCCTTCAACCATCGAGGAACACCCGGGGTGAAGGATGCGGTGCACAGCACGCGGGTGCGCCCGAAACTCACCAGCGCGGATCCCTCGGCCTGCTCGATCCACCCGCGGACGAACGTCACGGGACGTAGTTGATCGGCGGCGCGACCATCGGTTCTCGTCATGCCTCGACCCTAGTGCGAGTCGCGGGTGAGAGTGAGACCAGTGGTGGCGAGGATGACATCGCGGCCGAAGCCGGCGCTGCCTTCACGCGCCGACGCAACACGGTCGTTCCAAGCAACCAGATGGGTCAGCACCAATTCATCCACGCCCGCGGCAGCAGCATGCTCTCCTGCCTGTCGGGCGGTGAGGTGAACGCCGTCATCGTGATCCTCACCGGTATACCCGCTGTCCGCATACCTGCTGTCGAGGTACGACGCCTCGAACAGCGCGATGTCCGCACCGTGGGCGAGGTCGATCAACGCCGGTGTCGGTGCCGTGTCTCCGGAGTAGACCACGGAATTTCCTGCGGCTTCGACGCGAACCGCATAGGCCTCCACCGGATGCACCACCGGCGTCGTCGTGATGCGCAAGGGTCCGATCTCGAATTGAGCCGGTCCTCCGCGTCCGTCACTGATCGGTGCGAAGTCGAAGACATCGGTCATCCCCGGATCGTCCTCGAGGCCGTAGGCGGCTGCCATCCGCTGCGCGGTTCCCGCCGGACCGAACACCGGGATCGGCGGAAGGACGCCACCGGGGTGGTACTTGCGGAACACATAGAACGACGTCAGATCGATGCAGTGATCGACATGCAGATGAGTCAGCAGGACCGCATCGATGCGCGATAGTTCGATATGCCGCTGCAGCGCACCCAACGATCCGTTACCGAGGTCGAGAACGATCGCGGTGTCGTCATGTTCGATGAGGTAGCACGATGCCGGTGAATCAGGACCCGGGAAGGACCCCGCACAGCCGACGACCGTAACCCGCATGCCCGCAAGCCTAGTGCGAGTCGACCAGGTGTCGTTCCCTCCAGCACACGCGGGCTAGTTCAGGAAGCAGATCACGACTCCGCTTCGCGAACCACGGCAGCCCGTTTCGAATCAGCCAGGCAGCCTGCCGGGTCGCACCGGGGCGTGCTGCCGGAACGATCGGGATGTTCTGGCGCAGTGGAAACCTCACCGCATCGAGTTCCCCGATCACCATCCGGGCGAGGGCTCGATGCCCGAGCGGACCGGGATGCATCCGGTCGATGTGCCACAGGGTTCGGTCGTCGGCAGCTAATCGCCCACGGGGATCGACGACCGTGACTCCCGCCATCCGGCCGACATCGTCGATGATCGCGGAGTTCACCGATCGCGCGCGTCGGGAGAGAACATCGCGAATCACGCGAGGCCCGGGCAGCGATTCACGCGGATCATGCAGCAACACGATGACGACCTGGCTACCGATGCGCACCAGGGCATCGCAGACGACGCCCACGTCACGACCGACGGACGTGGCATCGAAATCCCCCCGCAGTACGTCGTTGCCGCCGATCACCAGCGTGGCCAGGCTCGGACGCAGCGTCACCGCGACCGCAAGTTGCCGGTCTCGGACATCGCGTGCGCGAGCCCCCAGAGTTGCCAGGTTGGCGAAGTGGGAGGCGTCCAGCGCCGTGGCCAGATGCGCAGCCCAGCCTGGATTGCCACCCGGGAGAACCTGATCACCCACACCGACGGTGACGCTGTCGCCCAGGGCGACGATGCGCGGCCGCTCGATCCGCGCTCCGGACGCACCGACAGCACCGAAAGCACCGGGGACACGATGATCGCGGCGGATGTGCGGTTCCGGGGCGATCGAGGTCATGGCACCAGTTCCCTGTCCGATCCTTGCTCCCTGCCCGACCCTCGCTCCCGATCCAGCCCACTCCGGGTGTCCAGCCCGTGCAGGGCCAGCATCGTGTCCACCGTGCGCGACCAGGGGAATTCCTCCGCCCGGTTGCGCGCCGCACGTCGGCATCCATCCTGCGGTCGGCCCAATACCGCGCGGACAGCCTCGGCCAGGGCTCGTGGCGTAGGGGCAGCGGCATGGCCGGCTGCGCCCCGTACGATCTCGCGCAGCGCCGACGTCCGCGAAGCGACGACCGGGGTGCCACTGGCTAGGGCTTCCAAGGCCGCCAGTCCGAACGTCTCGATCGGGCCGGGCGCGATCGCGACATCAGCACTCGCCAGCAGCGTCGCTAGATCGTCTCGATCGCTCACATGTCCCAGCACGGTCATCGGCAGGTGTCGAGCAACCGCCCTCGCTTCATCGAGCATCGGCCCCGAACCCGCAAGAACGAGGCGAGCGCGAACACCACGCCTTCGCAACTCCCGCAACGTCTCCCACGCAAGGTCCGGCCGCTTCTCCCGGGATAGCCGCGTGCACGACACGAGCAGCACATCCTGGTTCGGCTCGAGGAGTTGTGCGCGCGCATCCAGGTCGCGACGATCCGGGCGGAAGGACTGCAGATCGACACCGAGCGGAACTCGATCCGTGTCCACCCCGATGCGACTGAATTCCTCGGCGGCGAATGCCGTCGTCGCCACGATCCGGTCGAACCGTCGCGCCGTTGCCGCATTCCAGTGATCGGCCAATCTCCGTGCGGGCAGGAATCGTCCCCCATGGGCTCGCAGCACACCGTCGACGCGTTCATGGGCCCAGAACACCGAGGGAATCCCTCGCGCCCGAGCCCACCAACCCAATGATCGCAACGTGACACGATCGCTCACCTCGAGTCGTTGGGTTCCGAATGCCTGCAGGTGGGTGACAACAGCATCGATATCGGTGATCACACGATAACCACCCGACCGAGGCAGCCGCGGCGATGCGATGGTGACGACCGTGCCCCACGGCTCTTCGCTGACCTGAGTACTCGGACCCGGGACTATCAGCAGACTGTCGTGCCCGGCCTCGCGGTACCCGATGCCGAGTCGATGCATGGCGGTGCGCAAGCCACCACTGAGCGGGCCGTAGAAATTGGCCACCTGGGCGATTCGCATCTTGACTCCCTCGTCTGGTGTCTGGTGAGCGCTATCCCGCGACCGTTTCGATGGTCCGTGCGGCTGAGTAATGGGTGATGAGTTCGTCGCCGATCGATTCCCACGTGCGATGCAGAACCGACTCGCGCGCACGTGCCCCCATCGCTGATCGCTTGCGGGCATCGCCCACGAGATCGCGCACCGCATTTCGCAGCACGGACAGATCACCGGGCGGATACAACCAGCCGGTCCGGCTGGGATCGACCAGGTCGAGCGGACCCCCGGCCGCAACGGACACCACCGGGATTCCACTGGCCAACGACTCCTGAACGCTCTGACAGAACGTCTCATGCGGACCGGTGTGCACCATCACATCGACGGTGGCGACCGCCTGCGAGAGTGCGGCCCCCGTCAGCTGTCCGGTGAAGTGCGCCGCTGGTAGCCGTCGCCGTAATTCCGGTGCGCTAGGGCCATCTCCGATGATCACCAGGCGAACCCCCGGCAGGTCGGAAAGCACCGCCAGATCCTCGACCTGCTTCTCCGGTGCCAACCGGCCGAGGTATCCCACCACCACCTCGCCCCGGGGTGCCCACTGATCATGTAGGGCGACGCTGCGATGGGTGGGGGCGAACCGCGTGGCATCGACTCCTCGCTGCCACAGATGCACACGCGGGATGCCGTGAGCCTGAAGATCGGTCATCGCGCTACGGGACGGGGCGAGAGTGCGATCGGCGCCCTGGTGGATCGCTCGCAGGTGCCGCCACACCAGCGGGCGAACCACGCCGAGGCCGTACCGTTCGACGAACGAGGCGACATCCGTCTGATAGACCGCGACCGTCGGTATGTCCAGCAGCTGGGCCGCGCGGACCGTGGGGATGCCGGTAAAGAACGGGCTCGCCAGATGCACGACATCGGGGTCGATCTCCCGGAGGATGTCGGCGATCGTCCCGGTTCGGGCCAGGTGCAGACGAACCTGCGGATACCGGGGTAGCGGCAGGGAGGCCATCCGCACGATCGGTGCATCGGCGTAGGAGGAAAGTTCACGCTCCGAGGACGATCCCATGTGATCGGATGATCCCGCCGCGATCACGAAGGCTTCGTGTCCGCGACGCTCGAGATGCTCCACGATGCGCAGAACTGAATTCGTCACGCCGTTGACATGTGGGAGGAAGGATTCAGCCATCACCGCTACTCGCATGACACCAGGACACGCGCACACCTGTCAGCCACGGCAACAGTCACGTGTCGTGTCGCCTACGACGAGGTGAATGTTTCGGTTTCGCACTCCCTGCACCGAATACGACGGGGCCGCAGGATCGGGTCAGCGAGCGAACTCGGCGGTTTGCTCCACAGTCTGGATCTCCGGGCCGAGGAACCGTTGACCCAGCCTGGTGAAGTCGGTCGCATCACCTGTGGCGGTGAACCGATGCACCGGAGCGGGAGCGTCATCGCTGCGCAGCAGGTCGTGTGCGACAAGCACGCGATACACATCCTTGGCAGTCTCTTCCGCGCTGGACACCAGCGTCACCCCGTCACCCATGACATAGGAGATGACACCGGTCAGCAGGGGGTAGTGCGTGCAGCCGAGCACGAGGGTGTCGATGTCATGTTCCTGCAATGGGGCGAGGTAGTTACGAGCGACGGTGAGCAGTTCGTCGCCACCGGTGACACCCGCTTCGACGAATTCCACGAAACGGGGACAGGCCTGACCCGTGAGCTCCAGATCCGGTGCGGCGGCGAACGCGTCGTCATAGGCGCCGCTGGCGATGGTGGCACGGGTGCCGATCACACCCACCCGTCCTGAGCGTGTCGCGCGCACTGCCCGACGCACCGCCGGATGCACGACTTCGACAACGGGCACGTCATATCTCTCCCGTGCGTCGCGCAGCACCGCGGCACTCGCCGAATTGCAGGCGATGACCAGCACCTTCACCCCCGACTCGACGAGGTGATCCATGATGTCGAGGGCATAGGAGCGAACCTCCGCGATCGGAAGCGGGCCGTAGGGGCCGCGTGCGGTGTCGCCGACGTAGTGGATCGGTTCGTGCGGCAACTGGTCGAGCACGGCACGTGCCACGGTCAGGCCACCGACCCCGGAGTCGAAGATCCCGATCGGTCGATCCCCGACCGCATCCAGTGCGCCCACGATGGTTCAGGCTAGGCCTAGGCTGACCCCATGCGGACGCGACCCGCCCGAACACCGGACCCGGGAACAGATCACTCGCGATCCGCCACCGCGTGGCTGACGCTGGGGTTACTCACCGTGACGATGCTGGCCAACCTCGCCGGTGCGATCACCAGTCTGCTGCTTCTCGTCGAACCCGATGAGGCGCAGCTGCTGTTCGGCGCCCCGGTCAGCGACTGGTTCTGGGGGCTCTCGGCGGTGCTGTTCACCGCACTCACCCTCGTGTGCGCCTACGTCCTGCGGGCGGCCTGGCACCGAGACGCCGGGGCGGGATTGGCTGTCAGCGTGCTCAGCCTGATCGGGATCGGCTACAGCCTGCTGTCGATCACCCACGGTTATGGCTGGGCGATCCTCGTCCTGTCGCTGGGGATGCTCGCGGCGAATCAGGCCGCGACCGCCCAGGGGTACTACTCCGGGCACGCGCTGTCGATGCACCGCGCCTGACGACCCACTGGATCAGGCCCAGACCTGGCCCTCGAGGCGCTCCTCGGCCTCGTCGAGGGTGCCCTCGTAGGCACCTGTCGACAGATACTTCCAACCCCCGTCGCACACGATGAACGCGATGTCGGCGCTGCGGCCATCTTTGACCGCCCGATTGCCCAGCCCGATCGCCGCATGCAAGATCGCACCCGTCGAGATCCCCGCGAAGATGCCTTCTTCGTCCAGAAGTTCGCGAACCCGACGCACCGCGTCACGCGGACCGACCGAATACCTCGTCGTCAACACCGACTCGTCATACAACTCCGGGACGAATCCCTCGTCGAGATTTCGCAGGCCGTAGACCAACTCGCCATAACGAGGTTCGGCAGCCACGATCTGGATGTCGGGCTTGTGCTCTCGCAGGAAACGCCCGGCCCCCATCAAGGTTCCCGTGGTGCCCAAACCGGCCACGAAATGCGTCACCGTCGGCAGATCAGCGAGAATTTCCGGGCCCGTCGTTTCGTAGTGCGCCAACGCGTTCGCCGGATTGCCGTACTGATAGAGCATCACCCAATCGGGGTGCTCTTCGGCCATGCGGCGCGCCACCCGCACCGCCTCATTCGATCCGCCCGCACCGGGTGAGTACACGACCTCGGCACCCCACATCCGCAGCAGTTGCGTGCGCTCTGACGAAGTGTTCTCCGGCATCACACAGACGATGCTGTAGCCCTTCAACCGAGCGGCCATCGCGAGTGAGATACCGGTGTTGCCGCTCGTCGGCTCCAAGATCGTGCAACCGGGGGTGAGCAGTCCATCCTTCTCGGCCTGTTCGACCATACTCAACGCCGCACGGTCTTTCACCGACCCGGTCGGGTTGCGGTCTTCGAGCTTGGCCCACAACCGAACATCAGGGGACGGCGACAGTCGGGGCAACCCGACCAGAGGCGTGTGCCCTACCGAATCGAGCAGGGAGTCATAGCGCATCGACAGACCTCAACGGCTGCGGATCAGCCGCCGGCGACGGCCGGCAAGATCGTCACGGAGTCACCATCACTGAGCGCGGTGTCGATACCACCGAGGAATCGCACGTCCTCATCGTTGAGGTACACGTTGACGAAACGACGCAGCGCTCCGTCCTCGACCAGCCGGTCGCGCAACCCCACATGACGGGAATCCAGATCGTCGATGAGAGCCGCGAGTGTCGCTCCGTTGCCCTCCACGACCTTGGCACCGTCGGTGTAGGGACGCAGGATCGTGGGGATTCGCACCTCGATGGCCATGACCCCAACTCTACGGGGCGTCGCCGATCGGGGCATCGGCCGAGGTCACCACGACCGGTTCCTCCGTGACCGCACCATCGACGATCCGAAACGATCGCACCTCGACCGGTCCATCGCCGTTGCCGCATTCGCGGGTGGAGACCAGCAGATAGTGCGCGTGGGGCTCGGATGCATAGGCGATGTCGGTGCGGGATGGATAGGCCTCCGTGGCGGTGTGGGAATGGTAGATCACCACCGGCTCCTCCTCACGGTCATCCATGTCGCGGTACAGCGCGAGCAGATCGCGGGAGTCGAACTCGTAGAACGTCGGCGATCGGGCCGCGTTGACCATGGGGATGAAACGGGTGGGGATATCTGCCCCCTCGGGACCGGCGATGACCCCGCAGGCCTCGTCGGGATGGTCGGCGCGGGCGTGGGCGATCACGGCATCGAGCAGATCGGCGGAAATCTCGAGCATCGCGCCAGCCTATGCGCCCTCCTCGGAGCCCGCCCTTTACGCGCCGGTAGGGGTGCATAAATCGCGCCACAGGTGTGTCAACTTGCGGGATGTTACGCGGGGGTGAACGCTGTGCACCGAGGCCCCATCGCGCGGGGTCTGCTCAATCGGACTCGGGTCCGCCGGACCCACCGTCATGGAGGTACCGCGTGCCAAACGTAGAAATTCTCACCAATGGGCAGTTCCAGGCTGTCTACAACGTTCTTTCCCTGGCTTTGGCGTCGATGGGAGCCACCACGGTCTTCCTGCTCGTCGTCATGAATCGTGTTCTGCCCCGCTACCGCATCGCGGTCGCGGTGTCGGCGATGGTCACGCTCATCGCCGCGTACCACTACTTCCGGATCTTCAACTCCTTCTCCGACGCCTACGTGGCCGTGGATGCGGGAGCACCGGGCGTGCAGACGGCCTACGAGCTCGTCAGGGGCGTCGGCTTCAACGAGGGCTACCGGTACGTCGACTGGCTGCTCACCGTTCCGCTGCTGCTATTCGAGACCATCGCTGTGCTGGCCCTGCCTGCCGCGGTGCGCTCGTCGCTGCTGTGGAAGCTCATCCCGGCTTCGGTGCTGATGATCGTGCTGGGCTGGCCCGGCGAGATCACCGCTGAGATCGCTCCCAAGGCGATCTGGGGTGCGCTGTCGACGATTCCGTTCCTCTACATCCTCTACGTGCTCTTCGTGGAGTTGTCGAAGGCGGCAAAGAACCAGCCGAACCAGGTCGGCAAGGACCTCGCCGGTCTGCGCTGGCTGCTGCTGGCCACCTGGGGCGTGTACCCGATCTCGTACATGTTCCCGATGTTCGGGCTCGACGGTGCCGACTCGTTCGTGTACCGCCAGATCGGATACTCCATCGCCGACGTCCTGGCCAAGTGTCTGTTCGGTCTGTTGATCTTCAAGATCGCTCGCGTGAAGAGCATGTACGACGATCCGCAGTTCGCTGGGATCGAGATGAAGGAAGCTCCCTCCAGCGATAAGGCCTCGGCCTGATCGACGGTTAGCACAACCCCGTAGCAGCGGGGGTGTTCGGCGCTCACGGGCGTCGAGCACCCCCGCTGCTCGTTGTCCGACCTCGTGCGCTGCCCGAGACGCCTAACGCGGCATCAGGCAGCGCACGAGGGTCTCGGTGAGGTAGGTCAGCCAGTCATACAGGTGGAACATCCCCGACCGCGGGTCTTCATCGGGCAGGTTCGCCAGCTCCTCGTGGTTGTCCTCGGTGATCTCCAATCGCGACCCCAGGGCGAGACGGATATCAGCCAGCGCCCCCAACCAGGCCTGCGCCTGATCCACGGTGAGCGTGATCTTCTCCCCGGATTCCTCCAGCGAGTTCAAGGCGGTGGTAGCCGCGGCTGCCTTGGCTTCCCGCAATCCGCGCTCGGTGTATCGGCGAAAGTCCGCCGACGCCTCGGGGTCATCGGGGTAGGCATCGGGAAACAGCCGAGCCAGTGCCGGATCTTCGGGCCGCTGGGCATCCTCGGCGATGCCGACGATCGCCGCGAGCGGATCGGCATCGGAATCGGCGGACTCCGGGGATACGAACTCGATCAACTGCTCCAGCAACGTGGCGAGCAGACCCTTCTCGACGATGTCGACGCGTAACACGATGCGGCCGGTGAGAGTGCGGGTGAAGCCACGCACCACTTCACTCATCAGTCGTCCTTCATGAGCGTCGCCCAGAGTCCGTAGGAGTGCATCGCCGCAACATCGCGTTCCATCTCCTCGCGGCTGCCGCTGGACACGACCGCCCGACCTTCCTGATGGACCTGCATCATCAACTGCTCAGCCTTCTCGCGCGGATAGCAGAAATAGGTCATGAACACGTAGGTGACGTAGTTCATCAGATTGACCGGGTCGTTCCACACGATGGTGATCCACGGCCGCTGGGTGGCGACTACTTCCTCAGCCTCGGGTCGGTCGAGTTCGACCGGAGCGGTCACCAGAACACGTCGGTCGTGATCGAACCGGGTCGTCACCGAGCTCATCAAAGTCGTGGACTTCATCGGCTCAAGCCTACGGTGCAGATCGCGACCGACCGGATTCAGCGGGTACGGCCCACAGATGACTCCCGTGCGCGCGGTGCGTTCGGTTAGGACGCCGTGACCTGCAGGGTGATCCGGGGCGAGACACCTCGGATCAATCCATCGGCGCGCCCGGCGACGAAGCGATAGGACACCTCCTGCGGTCGCAGCACCCGCACATTGCCTTCGAACCGCCCAGCATCATCGGTGGTGACTCGTCGCAGGGTCTTCCATCCTGAATCCGTGCGTCGTTGCACCCGGATGGTGACGCCATTTCGTTCCGGAGTCACCGCACCGGACAGGGTGATGGATTCACCAGCGAGAGAGGACAGTTCGCGTGATTCGGGAGTGACCTTCCAGCGCACCCGGGTGCGCAGCGGCCCCGATGCCACGGCACTGTGGCTATCGGTTTCGGCGACCTCGACCCAGAAGTAGCCGGTTTGCTCCACCGGCGCGCGGAAGGTTCCCGCCCCGCCGGCATCGAGGGTGATCGTGGAGACGATCTCGGCGTTCGCCTGCGTTGCCGTGGTGGCATTACCGGCCGTCGGCGACCACAGCAGGGTCGCGGTCGCACCCGCCGCCGGGCCCCGATCGGATGACGTCGACACGTTGATGCGCGCCTTGCGGCCGAATCTCACCGCCGAGGATGCCTTCGCTGTCAACGTCGTTTCGGCCTGGGCGATCTCACGACCGTAATCGGCCAGTCGGTTATAGAAGTCGCTTTGGACGCTGCCGAAGTTCCACACCGCGATGCCACCGATCCCGAGTTCGGGAACCATCTGCGCATCCGTCAACGCGCTGCGGGTGTCGCCGAACCAGACCTCGCGATCGACCCGGCAGTTCCGCTCGATGAACTCACCGTCTCGGCTGAATCGACCATTGATGACGGGGGTGTAGGAGAACGTCCACTCGCCGTACGTGGAGTTCCACTCCGGCTGCTTACCCTCTGCCTGGGCAACCGCCCGCGCCGTATCCGGACTGCCGATGGATCTCATCACCGTCGATATCCAGGCGCCGCTGGTATCGCTGTAGAACCCGGGGGTCCAGCCCGCGGGGCACTTCCTGTTGGTGCCGTACACCGGCGCGCTGTAACTACCCTGGTTGACCACCCACTGCCGCCCGTACTGCGGGTTGCCCACCCACATCTTGGCCGCGTTTTCCGCACCGACCTCGGCGATCGCGGCCTCGATCTGATCGCGAGCCCAGCCTGTCGGTCCGATCGGCCCGGGCACGTTGTAGCTGTAGTCGTAGGTCATGAATCGCACCCGGTCGGTGTGGTCGATGATCTCCGACAGGGCGTACACACCCGTCGTTCCGCCCCAGTAGGCCCGACCACCGGGAATCGTGACCGACAGGGTCAGTCCGCGCTCGTTCAATTCCCGATGCAGACGTTTGATCATCGCCACCCAGCGCGGCCGTGTCTCCGCCCAGGAGATGCCGAGATTCCGGTCGCGGAACGCGAAGTTCTCCCAGTCCAGATCCACCCCGTCCAGTCCGGCCCGCTGAGCGAATCGCGCGATCTTGCGGGCATAGTCGCGGCGGTTCTTCGCCGAGGCGAGATAAGGGGACAACTGCCCGGCATACGTGGCACCGAGGTCGGTGATGGATCCGAGGACCTTGATTCCGGCGTCTTGCAGGATGAGGCGCTGTCGATCGAACTTCGCGTTCGTCCACGGGGTGTCCCCCGAAGGGTCGCAGAATCCCCTGCTGGAGTTGATCACGCAGATCGGATTTTTCGCTCCCGCGAAGGTCCACCAGAACATATTGACCTCGTCGATCACGCCCTGGGACTCCGTGGCCAATCGGCGCACCTGGGCGTCACTGGCCCACCAGCCGAACCAGCCGGTGACGATGGGGGCCGGTTTCGTTGCCGCCGAAGCAGCAGTCGGCGCGGCCAGGCCCATCAGGCCGGCGACCAGGGTCGAAGCGGCGATAGTGGCCAGGGCCGTGGTCATGGTGCGGCGCACGCGGGGGATCCCCTCCTGCAGTCGATGATGAATCCCGACCACGGTACGACGCGCCCGGGTCGCTCACGGTTCACCGCGCGGTGCGATGGCCCACATTCGGAGGAGAATCTGACGAATACCCCCGATGAAGCGCCTGGATCAGCCGAGGGTTCGGGTGATCTCAGCGGCGGCTCGGGCGATGATCGGGCCGATGCGGGCCTCATCCGGCTCGGCCAGGGTCACCACCCCGACCACGCACTCGACCCCCGGGATCCCGGTGACGCAGGCCGCGACCCCATAGCCACCATTGGCCGCATCGCCGGTGGAGATCACCCACGGGGGGTCCAGCGGCCGGCCACCGGTCGTGCGCATCGCCAGGATCGCCCGCCCCGCGGCACCGCGCTCCAAGGGTGTGCGGGTCCCCACCCGGAACGCCACGTGCACCTCCGCCGTAGTGGGCTCGGCGCCGACCAGGGCCAGCAGATCGGGTCCGTCGACGACACCGAGATAGGCCGTGGCCCCCGCCTCGTCTGCCAGCGCTCTCACGATCGGCAGTGCGGCATCGCGCAGCAGCGGCTGGGCCTGCTGGGCCAGGGCCAGCACTCCGAGACCGAGCCGGGCGCGACCATCGGCGGACCTGCGCACCAGCGAGTGGGCCTCCAAGGTCACCACGAGGCGATACACGACCGTGCGACCGACGTCCAGCGCCGCGGCCAGTTCGGTGACCGTCAAGCCCTCCGGCGTCCGGGCCAGGACCTCCAGGACCTGCAGTCCCCGGTCGAGGGTCTGGGATGTCTCAGCGGGCATGGGCGGTGTGGACCGGTGTTGGCGGCCTGGGGTTAGCCGATGGACTTCGCCGCGCGGTCTCCGGCGGCCTTGACCTGGAAGGACATGATGACCTCGAACAGGCCCAACACGATCAGCCAGATGCCGGCCACCCAGACGAAGATCTCCACCGCGTAGGGCGTGATCAGCAGCACGATGCCGGCGATGAGATACACGATGCCGTTGAAGATGCCCCAACCGCGGTTCTGCTTGACCTCACCGGCGGCGAAAAGGGATGCGACACCGGAGAACAGGAACCACACGCCCACGAAGATGCCGAGGATCTCGATCTTCTCGTCAGGACCGAACCGGAACATCAGCAGACCCAGCAGCAGACCGATCGCGCCGCCGATGATCAGCAGCGCCCGATAGGCGCCGGACAGGGCAGGGCCGAACGCGCGCACGATCGAGAAGATGCCCGACAGGATGAGGTAGATCGCCAGCAGGACGGCCAACACCCAGGTGGAACCGGCAGGTCGGAAGACCAGCAGCACACCGATGATGGCGCTGACGATGCCGACGAACAGCATCACCCACCAGGTCTTGCCGATACCCGCCACGATCGAGCGTTCCTCGTCGGTGCTCATCCCCGTCAATGGATCGATGCTGGCCATGGTTCCTCCGAGATCGGTGACGATCCGCTCGTTGCGGATGCTGCTGCGCCCGAGACTAGGGGCTCATCTCGGCAAACGTCAGTCCGCCACGCAGCATGACCTGTCCGTTTTTCGTGTGACAGCACCTGATCGCCGATGTAGCCGATGTGCTTGCTCGGCCATGTCGGCTAGGCGATGGCGGCGGCAGGTGTCATCCTTCGAGCGGCCACGCTCGCAGCGCTCGCCCCGAGCGCTGCGAGAAGCCAGATCGTCACATACGTTGCCGCAGATGCACCACCGGCGGCGACCGCGGCGGCGTGGATAGCCCCGGCGATGCCCAACCCCAGCGCACTCAGGACCGCATCCGATATCTGCAGCGACGAGGAGTTGCGCCCCTGATCCGACGGCGCCGATAACCGCAGGGTCTGGACGTTGATCGACGGGAAGCTCAAGCCCATCCCCAGGGCCCCGATCAACCAGGATCCGACGCAGATCCATGTCGGGAAGGCCGGGATGAGGCACAGCGGCAGCGAGACCAATCCGAGGGCCACCAGCGTGGTTCCCCATCGAACCGGGCGGGCCCGATCGGCAGCACCGGGCAGTCGGCTCTGCCATGCCGAGCCAGCGAGCCAGCCCACGGACGCCACCGCGAGGGTCAGCCCAGCCCAGGTGACCGACACACCACGCTGCTCGACCAGTGCCAGGGGCAAGAACGCCTCGGCCGAGAAGAAACAGCCGGCTAGGAACCCGCGCATCATCACCGTGGTGGGCAAACCGCGGCCCAGACGCAGCGCTCCCCGGGGCAGCAGGAAACGCACAGCGGGCACCAGCGCGATCACACCGATGCACCCGAGCACGATCGCGACGGGCAATGACAATCCACCCGGACGCAACAGGGCGGCCTGAAGGCAGGCCAGGCCGACCGCTGCGATCACCGCTGCCCGCACCCGGCGCCCACCGTCTCGTGGATCGCGTTCGCCACCGTCGTGCTCGCGCAGCACCCCACGCAAGGCGATGAGCGGCCAGATCATCACGATGGGTACCGCCCAGAACGCCCACCGCCAGGTGATGTTCTCGGTCACCCACCCGGCGACCACCGGGCCGGCCAGCGCGGGAACCACCCAGGCTGCTGAGAGCACCGAGAAGGCCCGGGGGCGGATGGATTCGTCGTAGGCGCGGGCGATGAGCACATAGAGCGCGACGATGAGGCCCCCGCCACCGAGCCCCTGCAGGCCTCGCGCGGCGATGAGGATCGCCATCGTGGGTGCGAACCCCGCGAGCAGCGCACCGGTGCCGAAGATGAGCGCGCCTGCGGTGAACGGCACACGCGGGCCGAACCGATCAGCCCAGACCCCGGCGGTGACCATCCCGACCAGGGAGGCTGCGACATAGGCACCGAAGGCCCACGCATAGATCCCCAGCCCGTCGAGATCGACCCCGACCGCGGGCATCACCGTCGCCACGGCGATCGCCTCGAAGGCGACCAGGGTCATCGCGACGACGATGCCGAGGGTGGTCACCCGCAGGTGGGACGACCAGATGCCCGCCGCGGGAGCGTTCAGGCGCCACCGCCGGAACCGCTACCCGAGCCTGAATCGCCGGGGGGCAGGCCCTCGTAGATCCGTTGGCAGTCGGGGCAGATGGGGAACTTCGACGGATCGCGGCCGGGCACCCACTTCTTGCCGCACAGGGCCCGCACCGGGGTGCCGGTGACCGCGCTCTGGACGATCTTGTCCTTTTCGACGTAGTGGGCGAATCGCTCATGGTCGCCGTCGTCGGTCGAGGCGGTGCGCTCCTCGAGCAGGGTGCCACCGCCGGTCAGCGTGCCAGGGTCATCGAGCGGAGTCGTCATGGCAGACGAGTCTAGGCCGGATCACGTTCCGTCGAACTCGATCATCCCGTTCGGGATCAGCATCGCATTCGGGATCAGCATCGCATTCGGGATCAGCATCGCATTCGGGATCAGCAGAGTGTCGATGGCGATGAGGCCAGGCCGGAGAGCGGGTGAATACGGTGAGGGGATGGCTGATCGGGCGAAGAAGACCGCAACCGTGGCGGAACTGCTCAGCGAACGTGTCCGCCGTGATGGCCCTCGACCCCTGGTGACGTTCCTACGCGCGGACACCGGGGAGCGGATGGAACTATCGGCGGCGAGCCTGGCCAATGCCGTCGCCAAGACCGCCGGGCTGCTGCGCGATGATCTCGATGCCGAACCCGGCGACGCCATCGCCATGCACCTGCCGCTGCATTGGCAAGCCGCCGTGTGGTGGGGCGCATGCGCTGCCACGTCGACGGTCTGCGCTCCTGCGTACCGCACGGCCGGCATCGGAGTCACCACAGCCGCGGCTCTGGCATCGGTGGATGGCTGCGCCGAGCAGGTGGTCGTCTCACTCGCTCCCTTCGGACTCCCCGATGGCGCTGAGGTGCCGGCGACCGTCACCCAGGCGGCGATCGCTGCGCGCGCACATCCCGATGTCTTCACTCCCTGGGCACCTCCCACGGCCGACGATGCACTTCTCGACTGCGGCAGCGGGGTGCTTACGAACGCGCAATGCCTCGAGCGCGCATCCGCACTCGCCGAATCATGGGGCGTGCACCGCGATGGTCGCCTCATGGTCACCGAGGCCGTGTGGCCGACGGGCACATCGGCAGATGCCGACGTCCGCTGCATCGATGCGTGGCTGGCACTGCTCGCCGTTCCCCTGGTCGCCGACGCCGCGGTGGTCCTCGTCGCTGGCAGCCACAGCCTTGGGGACGGCGATGGCGCATCGCTCGCCTCGATCGCCACGAGCGAGAAGATCACCGCATCGATGCCTACCCGCTGAGTCATCAGGGGTGGGCGGTCAGGGGTGGGCGGTCAGGGGTCAGCGCACGGTGCCGCGCCGGGTGGGGCTGACCGCCACCAATCGACCGTCGATGAACGCGACGATCCGCCACCGATAGGTGCGCCCGGCGGGTGCCACGTTGCCGACATCGAAGCGATAGGCACCGTTAGCGCGCGGCGTCGTCGTCTCCCGTGACTGCCAGCCGACCCCGTCCCAGGTGACCTGCCGCTGCAGGACCACATCGGATCCGCGCGGGGTCACCCGGCCACGCAACACCGTGGTGGAGCCCTCTGCGATGGCTCCCCTGGGTCGGCGGACGAGTGAGATGTTCACCTCCGTCGTCGCGCCCGGCTGCGAGGTCGACGGTGCCTCGGTGCGCGGCGGGGTCGGATTCGAGTCCGCGTCATTCGAGGCTGCCTTGATCCGGCCCTTCTTCTCGCCACTCGTCGCGATCAGCGTGCTTCCCTGATAGACCAGCACGCGCCAGAAATACGTCGTGCCGGCCGGCCCGATGTTCGGCAATTCGAACTCATAGCGTCCGTTGGCGTCCGGGCTGATGCGTTCTCGGTTCTGCCAACTCAAGGTGCCCCAGCGCACCTGCCGCTGGATGGCGAGGTTGGCCGGAAGATCGGCGCCGTCGGCAGGCTTGACCCGACCGCGCAACACCGCCGTCGATCCCTCGGGGATGGCGCCGAGCGGCCGGCGGATCAGGCTGACACCCGCTTCGATGATCGGCTCTGTGACCACCGGTGGGTTCGTCGGATTGCTCGGATTGCTCGGGTTCGAGGGATTGGGCGGGTTGGCTGCCGGCTGATCGCCGAGTACGGAGGTGATGTAGGTGCTGCGTAGTCCGTTGCTCATCAGCGCTGCGCGGAATGCCACGCCCGATACCGAAGCCGTGCGTCCGCTGTAGGTCGTCGCGATCAGCGATGCTGCTGCACCGGACACCGGCGATGGCGAAACCTCGACGGACATGATGTCGCTGACACCGAAGATCTGCGCCATCCGCCACTGCGGCACGACAACGTTCCAACTGCGCCACGTATTGCCTTCGACGGTCAAGCTCCAACGATCATCGACACTCACCGACCACGGGTAACCCGCACCACCCCACACTGCACTGCTGGCCTGGGTGCGCCCACCCGTCGCTGCGGTATAGAACGCCGGGATCGGTGCTCCGCCATAGGTCACCACCTGGTTCTTCGATTCGGTCACCGAGCGCACCCAGTTCGCGCCGAAGGTCCCGGCTTCGACGTGCCAGGCGTGGAATGTCTGGTCGTAATACGGACCGCCGCCATCATCCATGTGGCACAGGCAGGCGGAGCGGATCCCGCTGCGGTACTTGGCCAGGGCGTATGACCGCGACGCGATCGCCTGAGCTTGCAGCGCCGGCTGCGGCCAGTTCGCCGGAACCTCGGCGATACCGCGCAGGTAGGAATCCATGTCGACGACATTGACGACTGCGAGCCGCGCGCCGCCGCTCGTCGACACCGGGGCGACCTCGACGGTGCCATAGCGATATCGATGGCGCGGTGAAGCGAAGGACTCTCCCGGCCCGATGAGGTTCAGCAGGCTCGGCTGCGCACCCGCGCCACCGGAATCAGTGGTTCCCGACCACCGGATGGTGATGACCCTCGCCCGACCCAGGATCGTCTGCTCGCCACCGAGACTTTGCGTCACGCGAACGAAACGGTCGCTGTTCTCGAGCCGGTAGTTCGCACCCGGCGTTCCGGCAACGACGTTGTTGCCGATGGTGAATTCGATTCCGCCACCCGCGGCCGAGATCTGTCCACCGGTCAATGACTCGGTGCGCACCTGGGCGAATGTCGCCTGATGCAGCAGGCCGATCCGCAGATCGGTGGGCTCGGCCAGGGACTCCAGGCGAGTGCCGGGGTAGTAGTGCGACAGGATCTGGGCGGTGCTGCGACCTTCGCGTGCCTGGCCCAACGCCCCCCACTGCGACAGGCCCACGCCATGGCCGTAGCCGGTGCCCGTGACGGTGAATTCACTCGGCGGTGAGCACGGATCCGGCGGCGAACCCGGCGAGGTGGCGATGCGCACGAATCCGGTCCAGTCATAGGCGGTCTCGCCACCGACCGTGCCGGAGATCGTGACGGTGTATCGCCCCGGTGGAACGCGTTTGCCATTGCCGTCCAGGCCGTTCCACGACAGTGGGACAGCGCCGGCCGCACCCCTGCTACCCGACACCCGACGCACGACATCACCGCACGCGGAGGTCACGGTCAACCGGAGATCTGCAGCGGCGGTAGTGGTCGGTGTGAGCACGATGGGCGTCCCCGACCCCCAGCCGGTCCCGGAGCCGGACACGCTCGGGGCGAAGAAGGTCCCGCCCTGGCGATCGGCCACCATCGTGCGCAGCCTCGGGACGTACGGGCGCAGGAATGTCCCCGGGCATGAGGTGTTGCCGATATCACCGTGGCCGGCGATGGTCGGCGAAGGCACCTTCTCGCCGGGCCAGTACATCGAGGTGCCACGGCCGATCGGGCCCGGCCCGGCTGAGGTCAGCACCGATGTCGCAGTGGGATCGACATGGTGGACAGCGAATTTCCAGGCGATGAGGTCGGCCATCGCGTTGACGATGCGATCGGCCTCCGCTCGCTTCGGATCGAGGGTGTCGGCATTGCCCAGGAAGGACACGGCGAAACTCTGGGAGTTGAAGCCCTGCGTATGCGCTCCGTTGACGACCTTGTCGATACCTCCGGCGCGACCCTCGTAGATATTGCCGAAGCGATCGACGACGAAGTTGTATCCGAAATCGTTGACCCCGATGCCCTGGGTGAACCACGAGTACACGTTGCGCATCTGTTGCGCTGCCTGCGCTTCGGTGTAGTTATTGCTCGACACCACGTGATGGACGAAGGCCACTTTGAGTTCGTCGGAATACGACGTCGTGCCACGGCGCAGTGACTCGTTGGCGCCCCACTCCGCGCGGGAGATGATGCGCGGTTGCGCGGCTGCCGCCCCGGCCGAATTCAACGGCAGGGACCGGGTACCGATGCGCTCATCGTCGGCAGTCACCGGGTTGTCGATGAGCATCACCTCGGTGCCCGCCGGAACCTCGCCATCGGGGGTGTCGATACGCACCTGGACGCCATCGGCACCCGTCGTCACCAGCGGCTCACTGGCATAGCGGGCCCGCTCGGCTTCGTCGGTGCCCGGATCCGGCCGGTGCTCACTGACGGGCAACTCCGCCCACGGGGTCCACTGCCCGGATTCGCGGATGCGCACCACGATGCGGCTGTTCGGATCGATGGGTTCGGTAGCGGTGATGCCCATCAACCCGAAATTCGCCGTAGCGGTCCGCACCGTCACCGCGGCCGGCTCGAGCGGAATCGTCAGATCGCGATGGGTGTGCAGGGTCTCGCTGTCGGGGTCCCCGACGATGGGGATCTCCAACTCCGGTGGTGGCGAATCCGCCAGCCCTTCAGGGTCCACCTCGGCCAAGGCCATGCTGGCGACGGTCGGGGTGATGGGATCACGCTCACCGGGCAGCACCTGGGAGAAATCCACGACGGGCAGGGCCAGCGTGGCTGGGATCACCAGCGCGGCCGTCGCAAGGGCGAGAATCCGACCGGTCTTGACCCACGGAGCACGGGTGCGGGTACCGTCGCCAAGGCGACGTCCATCGGCCGAGGCTTCCGCCCCGGCGAACCTCCCGGTGCTCACCTGACCAATGTCCCCCGGGAGACCCCGGGCGTGTCAAGCCGACTCACGCGTCACAGGCGTCTCTCCCATCACATTCCCAGGAACCCGACTCATCCCCCCACCCCCCACCACCATCGTCTGAGTTACCTGAGTGGTCGTTAACTCGGCGAGTTAGCGACCATTCAGGTAACTCAGACGGTCCCGTGGGGGAACCTGGGGTCGGGGGCGCGGCGTCCTAGGCTTGACCTGACCCATTACCGACC
>CAJXYI010000019.1 GCA_913063435.1 uncultured Actinomycetales bacterium
GGGAGCAAGACGGCCCTGATGCTGAATTGGATCTCAAGGAGGCAGCCGGACGCGAGGCGGAACTCGAAGCCGACCTCGCTGAGGATCTCGCAGCGCTGGAGGACGACGCAGCCAAGCCCACGACCGGAAGCGAAGAGATCGTTCTGTCGGATGTGGACGACACCGATGAACCGGTGCAGCAGGTCACCCAGGCAGGCGCCACTGCGGACCCGGTGAAGGACTATCTCAAGCAGATCGGCAAGGTTCCCCTCCTCAACGCCGAGCAGGAGGTCGAACTGGCCAAGCGCATTGAAGCTGGTCTGTTCGCTGAGGAGAAGCTGCACTCCGGTAAGAAGATCGCAGCACGGTTGCAGGCGGACCTGGAATGGATCGCAGAGGACGGCCGAAGGGCGAAGAATCACCTACTGGAGGCCAACCTCCGATTGGTCGTGTCACTGGCCAAGCGCTACACCGGACGCGGGATGCTGTTCCTCGATCTAATCCAAGAAGGCAACCTGGGCTTGATCAGGGCGGTCGAGAAGTTCGACTACACCAAGGGCTACAAGTTCTCCACGTACGCCACCTGGTGGATCCGACAAGCCATCACCCGTGCCATGGCAGATCAGGCACGAACCATCCGCATCCCGGTGCACATGGTGGAAGTGATCAATAAGCTCGCGCGCGTTCAACGTCAGATGCTTCAGGACCTCGGTCGTGAGCCCACACCCGAGGAGCTCGCCGCTGAATTGGACATGACACCGGAGAAGGTCGTCGAGGTCCAGAAATACGGTCGGGAGCCGATTTCGCTGCATACTCCGCTCGGGGAGGATGGCGACAGCGAATTCGGAGATCTCATCGAAGACTCCGAGGCCATCGTGCCCAGCGATGCGGTCTCGTTCACACTGCTACAGGAGCAACTCGAGTCGGTGCTCGACACCCTGTCCGATCGCGAGGCCGGGGTGGTGCGAATGCGGTTCGGCCTCACTGATGGTCAACCCAAGACCCTCGATGAGATCGGCAAGGTGTACGGGGTCACCCGCGAGAGAATCCGCCAGATAGAGAGCAAGACGATGAGCAAACTCCGGCATCCGAGCCGGTCTCAGGTCTTGAGGGACTACCTGGACTGACCGGTGCCTCGTGGCGCGATCGATCTGCCCGGGAGGCGGTCGTCAGCGGTCAGACGGTTCCGGCTCGAGAGCGGAGTCGCCGAGACGGTGAGTCTCGTCGGTGATATCGACCGCCTGGGTGCGCAGCGAATCGCTGTGCCGGTTCCAGTGGTGGCCGCAGAAATGGAGCTCGCCACCGCCGGGGAGAACCACACGCACATAGGCCTGAGCGCCGCAACGATCGCAGCGATCCGTAGCGTCGAGGGCGCTGCTGGGGGCCATTGTGGGCATCGCGATCCTCCCAAGTCATCGGGCCCGGGATTGGGCCTGCATCTGCTAGCCACAACATTGTCACACCCGTCGGATATTCCCGCGCATCGGCACGTACCACCCTCGGCGTGGCGGTGACGGTGATCACACTGCCCGACCGGATAACCTGTCCGGCGATGAGGACTGCAGGATGAGCCCCCGTAAGGCTGCGGCGAAGACATCCGCCGCGAAAGCCGACCGGACATCGCAGGCGGGTTCGGCCTACAGCGCCCGTGATCTAGCGGTCCTCGAGGGCCTGGAAGCGGTTCGCAAGCGCCCGGGCATGTATATCGGCTCCAATGACGGTCGTGGATTGATGCATTGCCTGTGGGAGATCGTCGACAATGCAGTCGACGAGGCCATGGGGGGTTGGTGCTCCTCGATCGACGTGATCATCTACCCGGATGGGTCCGCGGAGGTGCGCGATAACGGTCGCGGAATTCCGGTCGATATCGAGCCGAAGACCAAGCTGAGCGGTGTCGAGGTCGTCATGACCAAGTTGCATGCCGGAGGGAAATTCGGCGGCTCCTCCTACGCCGTATCCGGGGGACTTCACGGTGTCGGTGCCTCGGTGGTCAACGCCCTGTCGGCGCGGATGGATGTCGAGGTGCTGCGCGGTGGGAAGACCCATGCGATGTCCTTCCGCAGGGGCCTGCCAGGGATCTTCGACGGTGATGGCCCACAGGCATCGTTCAACCGCAAATCCGGTCTCACAGTCACCGCAGGCGCATCCAGGAAGAAGACCGGGACGGTGATCCGGTGGTGGGCTGATCCCCAGGTCTTCACCAAGGATGCCGACTATGACATCGAAGCGATCCGTCAGCGACTGATCCAGACTTCGTTCCTCGTCCCGGGGCTGAAAGTCTCGTTGCGCGATGAGCGTGCCGGGGGAGGAGTCGAGCAATTCGAGCACCGCGGCGGCGTCGTGGAATATGTCACCCAACTTGCGGCAGACGATCCGGTGACCGGCGTCATTCACATCACGGGCGCGGGAAGATTCACCGAGACGGTTCCCGTGCTCGATGCCCAGGGGCACTTGGATACAACGGATGTCGAACGAGAGGTCAAAGTCGACATCGCCTTGCGATGGGGCAATGGATACGAAACGGATCTGCGGTCCTTCGTCAACGTCATCGCGACACCCAAAGGCGGGACGCATCTGTCGGGATTCGAGCGCGGGCTGGTGAAGGTGCTCAACGAGCAGGCCAGGTCGGCCCGCCTCTTGAAGGCCAGCGAACCAGCGTTGACCAAAGAGGATATCCTCGAAGGGCTGACCGGTGTTGTGGCCATTCGAGTCCCCGAGCCCCAATTCGAGGGGCAGACCAAGGAGATCCTCGGTACACCGGCAGCGAGCCGTATCGTCAGCCAAGTCGTCACCAAGGAATTGACCTCCTGGCTGACATCTCCACCGCGCGGTGAGAAGGCGAATGCCCGCGCTCTGCTCGACAAGGTGGCGAATGCCATGCGTGCCCGCGTTGCCGCTCGTACGCACCGCGACACCCAACGACGCAAGACAGCATTGGAGTCATCCTCACTGCCAGCGAAGCTCGTTGACTGCCGCAGCGATGACATCGAGCGCAATGAGTTGTTCATCGTCGAGGGCGACAGCGCGCTGGGAACAGCGAAACTCGCACGCGATTCCCAGTATCAAGCCCTGCTTCCCATACGCGGCAAGATCCTCAACGTCCAGAAGGCTTCGCTATCGGATATGTTGAAGAACGCCGAATGTGCTTCGATCATCCAGGTCGTCGGTGGAGGATCGGGACGTAGCTTCGATATCGATGCCGTTCGCTACGGCAAGATCATCATCATGACCGATGCGGACGTCGATGGTGCGCACATCCGCACCCTGCTGTTGACGCTCATGCATCGCTATCTGACTCCTCTGCTCGAGGCCGGCCGGGTCTATGCCGCCGTACCACCTCTGCACCGCATCGAGATCTCTGGGCAGGGGAGGCGCAAACCAGAGGTGAGATACACCTACTCAGATGAGGAAATGCGGGCAGTCACGGCAGATCTGACCAAGCGGGGAATGACCTGGCGGGATCCGATCCAGCGATACAAAGGGCTCGGTGAGATGGATGCGGGCCAATTGCGGGAAACCACCATGGCGGTCGGATCTCGATCCTTGCGCAGGATCGGAGTTTCCGACGCCGAGAGCGCCGGGAGCGTCTTCGACCTGCTGATGGGCAATGATGTGGGACCACGCCGGGAGTTCATCGTAGGCTCAGCAACGCGTATCGAACGAAGCCGCATCGACGTCTGAAAGAGGCAACCGGGATGGCAGACCAGCGCGATGAGCTTCGTGTCGCCGTCATCGGCGCTGGTCCCGCAGGGCTGTACGCCGCAGATGCCCTGCTGGGCATGGAGGATCGCCAGGAAATATCTGTGGATGTCGTCGATAGGCTCCCTACGCCTTTCGGTCTGGTGCGTTACGGGGTGGCACCAGATCACGTGTCCATCCGCTCTGTTCGCGACACCCTCGACCGGATTCTCGATCACCCGAGAATCAGATTCTTCGGGGGAGTGCACGTCGATGATGGCACCCAGGGGGTCTCACTGGACGAGTTCCGGAATGCCTACGACGCGGTGTTCCTCACCTATGGGGCCTCTGCCGATCGACCACTGTCGATACCGGGTGAGGAGTTGCCGGGCAGCATTTCAGCCACTGAGTTCGTCCGCTGGTACACAGGCCATCCCGATAGCCCACCCGAGGAGTTCACGGATGTGCTCGAGCGCACTCGGAGCGTCGCCGTCATCGGGGTAGGCAACGTCGCCGTGGATGTCGCGCGGATTCTTGCCAAGAATCATGCGGAGCTACAGCACACCGATATGCCCGATCACGTTCTCGCGGCACTCGTCGGGTCCTCTGTCGAGATGATCCACCTCATCGGCAGGCGCGGTCCTGCTGAGGCTGCATGGACGACGAAGGAACTTCGCGAACTCGCAGAACTAGCGGACGCCTCCGTCCGTGTCGATCCGGTCGATGTGCAACACGGGCCGAGCAGCCAAGCCGTCATCTCCTCCAACAAGGTGGCGGCGCGTAACACGGCGGTGATCGAAGACTGGGCCCACCAGGAGGAACGGGATTCGGCACGGATCATCAGGCTGCGATTCTTCTCCCGGCCCGTCCGCATCGAAGGTGATGACACCGGTGTTCGAGCGTTGGTCGTCGAACGCACTGCGCTGACCGAGTCGGGCGGCGTCGAGGGCACCGGACAGTTCGTGACGATCCCGGTCGACCTTGTGATTCGCAGTGTGGGCTATCGCGGGCTGGAACTGCCCGGAGTCCCTTTCGATGCCGCTCGCGCAGTGATCCCCAACGATGCAGGTCGCGTCCTGGGCCCGCATGGTCCGATCCCGGGCCTCTATACGGCGGGATGGATCAAACGCGGACCGAGCGGAATCATCGGAACGAATAAGAAGGATGCGGTCGAGACAGTGAAGGCGTTTCTCGATGATCTCGATCATGGGCGCGTCCCAGGCAGACGAGACGATGAAGATCTGTTCGCACGTCTGCCCGATCCTGTCGTCGACACGCAAGGCTGGAGACGGATCGATTCGGCTGAACGGCGACTCGGCGCGTTGGCTGACAAGGACCGCACAACGATCCACGACTGGGATACGGCGATGGAACTAGGCGCGCGAAGCGGCTAGTGCACTTCCTCCCACATGGCGAGGGCCTCTGGCGTGGCTGCACAGGAGGTGATCGCAGGGGCTGACATCCTTCGGCGAACCGTCACGCTGTGTTCAGTGCTGCCAGGGCCATCGGGGCCATCAGGGCCGGTGACGACGACGGTGACATCGGAACCATCCGGCACCTGTGTGCTGGAGACGCGTAGGTGCTCGCCTATGGAGGTCCAGCTCCAGGCACGACGGGCAGACAGTTCACCCACCTGCTCAGGTGGAGTGAGATCACTGCGTCCGCGAAGTGTGTCGAGATCGAGGTGATCCTGGCGAACCATGTCGATGAGTGAGTCGGGGGTGAACCGCCCCAGGACGACTCCGCTGGGGATCGCCAGGGCTACCGGTGCGAATCGATGGCCGCCTAGGTGAGTGCACTCCCAGACGTGCTCGAGGACATCAGGCGGAAGGGAATCCAGCGCGGCCCGTCCGCGTTCGGCACAGCAGCGATCCCGCCGGCCATTCGTGCAGACGGTCACTCGGGGATAGTCGAATACGGGCTCCCACACGGGGTCTGCAGATACCTCGTCGAAATCCCCGATCCTCGGGTCCTCGCTGTCGTCCACGAACCGGCCCCAGACAACGTGATCGCCGGGTGCGAAGGTGAAGATCCGACGACCGGCACTGGTATGTCGGTCATGAAAACCCGCATGGCGTCTGACGAGCACCACACGAGCACGATCCGTCGGAACCTGTGCACAGGCTGCAATCCACGACGTGGACGCGTCGCGCACCGCATGGGAACCCCAGGGACCGGGATGCTCGATGAGCCACCAGCGTGACGTCATCGGTGCCGTTCCGATCAGTGGGAGCGCCGACCCCAGATCGCTGCATCGAGGCTCGATGGATCGTTGCGACCCATCGGTCACAGGACGGGCCCTCCGATCGAGACTGCCGGTGCCGTGAGCGGATGCCCTGAGGCGTCTCGGCGACCGAAAGCTTCGGGCAACTCCAAGGGGACCCCGGAACCAGACGATGCCCGTAGCGGCCCCGATCCCGCATAGGCGGCCACCAGTACATCCTCGCCTTTCAGGAAGCGATGCACTCGCACCCCCTGTGTACCTCGGCCCTTGGGCGGAATCTCCGAGAAATCTGACACCTTCAGGCTGCCGAGTGCTGTGCCCGGAAGGTGCTGTGTGGAACTCGCGATCGTCGCGATGATCGGATTCTCAACACCAACGGGTAATGCCGTCGCGTATATGACGAAGGATTCGGTGAGCTTGATTCCGGTCATCCCCCCCGCCGTACGGCCCTGCGGTCGAATGGAATGCGCGGGAAACACCAACGCCTGTGCGCTGGTCGTGACGATGACGACGCGGGAGTCATCCGGCGCGGGAGCGGCTGCGATCACCTCGTCTCCTTCACGCAGTGAGATGACGTCCCAGTCATTTCGACTCGTTGGGGGCTCCAGAAGGGTCCTCTTCACAACTCCACCGCGTGTGGCCAATAACAGAGGTGTGGTGGTGTCAAAGCTGGCCAATGCGATGGCACGTTCCCCTTTATCGAGGGTTACGACAGCGCCCAGGGGTGCACCACCGGCCAGCGACGGTGGAGCACTCGATGGGGGAAGCGCTGGAACCTCGACAGCGTCGAGTCGAACAGCCCGGCCTCGCGAGGTGATGACCGCGAGAGCAGAACGGGTACTGGTTTCACAACTCGCAACGACAACATCATGACTGGAACGGTCTCCGCTGGGCTGGAATGACAGAGTCGGGGTCCGTGCGATAAGCCCGGTGCTGGACATCAGAACCCGGCAGGGTTCGTCCTCGACCTCCAGCGGAGTGGCGGACTCAGCCGCGATCCCGTTGGATTCGAGCAGAATCGTCCGACGGGGAGTGGAGTGCGCATCGGAGACATCGCGCATCTCATCGGCAACGACCTGGCGAAGTCGGGTGTCGTCATCGAGAAGCGAGGAGAGCATGTCGATTCGTGAGTTCAGTTCCTCACGCTCGGATTCCAGCTCGATCCTGGAGAATTTCGTCAACCGGCGCAGGGGCATCTCGAGGATGTACTGGGCCTGGGTTTCGCTGAGATCGAACACTGCGATGAGGCGTTCTCGAGCCTGCGCGGTGTCGTCACTCGATCGAATGACGGCGATCACCTCATCGATATCGACGATGGCCGTGAGCAATCCTTCGACCAGATGAAGTCGTTCCCGGGCCCGTTCCCTACGGAACTGGCTGCGGCGTCGAACCACGTCGATTCGATGATGGACGAATACCTCGAGGGCCTGACGTAGTGTCAGCGTTCTTGGCTCACCATCGACCAATGCGACGCAATTAAATGAGCCGCTGTCCTCGAGCGGAGTGGAGCGATACATCTCCGTGAGAACAGCCTCTGGATTGACCGTGCTCTTGACCTCGATCACCAGGCGCAACCCGGAATCCCCATCCGTGAGGTCGACCACATCGGAGATCCCCACGAGTTTCTTGGCTGAAACCAGATCCTTGATGCGTTCGATGAGTCGCTCGGGCCCGACTCCCGGTGGGAGCTCGGTAATGACAATGCCACGTTTGCGTGGCGATACCTGCTCGATGCGAGCGGTGCCGCGGACTTTGAAGGTGCCTCTTCCGGTCAGGTACCCCTCGCGCACGCCGTCGAGTCCGATGATGGAACCACCGCCCGGGAAGTCCGGTCCGGGGATGAATCTCAGGAGCTCCTCGTCGCTGGCATGGTTGTTCACTACCAGGTGGCGACAGGCAGCGAGCACCTCGCCTAGGTTATGCGGGGGAATCGAGGTCGCCATGCCAACTGCGATGCCGGCCGCACCGTTGACCAACAACGACGGAATCTGCGCGGGTAACACGATCGGTTCGAGTTCGCGCCCGTCGTAATTAGCCACGAAATCAATGACGTCCTCATCGATGTCACCGATCATGCTCAACGCAGCAGGCGCCATGCGGCACTCGGTATAGCGCATGGCTGCCGGTCCGTCATCGGGTGAACCGAAATTGCCGTGACCATCGATGAAGGGCAGTCGTAGGGTGAACGGCTGAGCCAGTCGCACGAGTGCGTCGTAGATCGCGCTATCGCCGTGTGGATGCAGGCGCCCCATCACCTCACCGACGACGCGTGCACTCTTGACATGGCCACGATCGGGACGCAGCCCCATTTGGCCCATCTGAAACAGGATGCGCCGCTGGACAGGCTTCAATCCGTCCCGTGCGTCGGGTAGTGCCCGGGCGTAGATCACCGAGTAGGCGTACTCCAGGAACGAGGTCCGCATCTCGGCATCGACATCGATGTCTTCGATCCGGTCTGGTCCGTCCGGGGTGCGCGGTGTGGCTTTGCGGCCCATACAGCCTGCTGCTCCTGTCCGTGGGGTGTGCGGTCAACGCCCCGATCCTGCCCTATCCATCCGCCCTTGCCTGAGCAACGGCGCGCCCGAGTGCCGGATCGACACGTGAGTGAGCGGCTACCGTAGGTGCCATGGGCTCCGATCTCAGCGACTCCGCACCTGCCGCTGAACCTCAGCCACGAGAGGGAGCTACACCTGACTACCCGGCCGGCTGGGAGGCGGACGTCGTTCTGCGCGATGGCCGGACCGCACGACTGCGACCGATCCGCCCCCAGGATGGCCTGGGACTGGCATCGTTTCACTCCCTCCTGAGCGATCAGACGATCTATTTCCGCTTCTTCGCTCCCCATCCCACGCTCAGTGAATCCGAACTGCACAACTTCACCCATGTCGATCATCGCGATCGTGTCGCGTTCGTCGTGGTCATGAAGGACGAGATCGTCGGGGTGGGCCGATACGACCGCATCAGTGCCGATGAGGCCGAGGTGGCCTTCGTCATTCGGGATGACCATCAGGGCCTAGGGATCGGTTCCTTACTGCTGGAGCATCTCGCGGCAGCGGCCAGGGAGCAAGGCATCGGTCGGTTCGTCGCCGAGGTGCTTCCGGCTAACGCCCGGATGCTCGCGACATTCCGCTATGCAGGTTTCCAGGTTGTCCAAGGCTATGACGAGGGAGTGGTCTCCCTATCGCTGGACATCGAACCGACGGGACACTCAGACGCCGTTCGCGATGCGCGGGAGCAGCGCAGCGAGGCCCGGTCGCTGTTCCCGCTGCTGCGACCCCGCTCGGTGGTCGTGGTCGGCGCATCCCGCAAGCCCGGAACGGTCGGTCACGTGCTGCTCAAGAACCTGATCATGAGCGGATTCCCCGGTTCCGTCTTCGCGGTTCATCCCTCCGCCCACCAGATACTCGGGGTGACCTGTCAGCGCAGCCTCGACGAAATCGACGAGATTCACGATGGTGACGTCGACCTCGTCGTGGTTGCAGTCGCGGCGGAGGAAGTGCCGGGTGTCATCGAATCAGCAGCCCGCATCGGTGCTCGCGGTGTGGTCGTGGTGTCCAGTGGTTTCGATGATCGTGATTCATCCCACGGCGTCACGACACCAGCCCTAGCAAGGCTCGCTCGCGATGCAGGCATGCGTTTGCTCGGCCCAGCAGCATTGGGCATCGTCAACACGGACCGGGAAGCGTCGCTGAACGCTTCACTCCTGGATGCCATGCCGCGTGCAGGAACTATTGGATTCTTCTGCCAGTCCGGTGCCCTCGCAGTGGACATCATGAGACGGATGGAGACTCGTGGGCTCGGGGTGAGTGACTTCGTGTCCGCGGGGCATCGAGCCGACGTGTCGGGCAATGACCTTCTGCAATTTTGGGAGGAAGACGAGTTCACCCATTCGGTGATGCTCTATTTGGAGACCGTGGGCAATCCACGGAAATTCGCGCGTCTGGTGGAACGCACGGCACGACACAAACCCGTGGTCGTCCTCCGGACAACAGGAGCACGAACTCCTGCAACCGCGCCTGTGCAGACATCAACCTCGAGCGGCACTGACGTGCCTGCTCACGCATACGACCAGATCATCTCCGATACCGGTGTCATCGAGGTGGCCTCCTTGGATCAGCTACTCGATGTTGCAGAGGTGCTCCAGATCCGAGGTGGCTTGGGTAGTGGCCGCATCGGGCTGGTGGGCAACTCTGAAGCCGTCGAGATCCTTGCTCGTAACGCGGCCGAGCAATGGGGACTGGATTGCCTGTCGGAGTCTCGAATACTTTCGCGCAGCAGCAGCCCCCATCGATTCCGTCGATACCTCGATGAGACCGTTCGAGACCCGCAGGTCGACATCGTCGTCGCCTTGTACGTTCCGCCGATCGAATCAACGGATAACGATTCTCAGGCGCGTGCTCTGATCACCGAGTTGGCAGCGACTGTAGCCAAGCCCATTGTCGCGGTCGTCCTGGGCTGGAACGCCACTGCGTTGCGCGAGACGGTTCACGAACGCGTCGGAGCTGTATTGCCCATCTTCACTGACGTAGAAAATTCGATGGCAGCCATCGGCCGAGTAGCCGCGTACACGCGATCTGTTGCTGACCGCGACGCGAATGAGACCGCTTCGATTCCCGTTCCCGGATGCGACTCGATGGCGGTCCGCGCGACGATTGCCCAACTCATAGAGGATTCGGGCGAAGTCGACGGAGCCAGGTCGTATATCGACGTAATCGGGGAACAGACTGGATCGTTCTTCGCCGACTATGGCCTACCTGCTTGGCAGGAGGCCACCTATGGCATTCAGCAAGAAGCTGTCCGAATCACTGCGACTCGTGACGGATTGCTGGGCCCCGTGGTGAGCGTGGGGCTCGCCAGTCCGATCGCCGAGGCACTGGGTGATCGTCACTACTCGCTCGCACCTCTCACCGAGCATCAAGCATTACGTCTCGTTCGGCGTTCGGCACTGTCCTTACTCGACGGCGACGGGACGAACACGGAAGTTGCTCAGGAACGCCTTGGGCACATGGTGAGGCGAATTGCCGCACTCCTGCATGACCATCCCAGGATCGATGACATCGAGGCTGTTTTCGAGCCGGTCGACCCGCCCGACGGATGGAGTTGCCGGATCGGCCGCATTCGGATCGCGATCGGGTCGGGGGACCGACTCTGGGGAGCCCGCAGTTTGAGCCGACTTTCCCAGGCGACAGGATGGGCACCATGAGCGACACCCTCAGGATGCAGTTGCGCTCCGATATCGAACGAAGCGGGTATTACCCCGCTCTCGTCGCCGATGCGCTGGACACGGCGATCGTGGGTGAGAACCTCGTCTCCTATGTCGTCCATCACGAGGCGGCATTCGACCGCGATCAGTTGCGTCGCCATGTCACCGTGCTGGCATTGACCCCAACCCGGTTGATCGTCGGGCACACCGACGAACACGGCCCCGATGAGACCTGCCCCCACCCCTACGCCACCGCATCCACCGAAGCGGTTCGCCTTGAACGAGTCGACTCCGTGGTCGTCACCCGTGTGGTGGCGAATCCAGCGACACATCACGCCGGTGGGCCGACACGGGAAGTGCTGCTCACCATCGGATGGGGAGCGGTCAGTCGGATCGACCTCGAACCCGCTGGATGCTCGGACCCGGCGTGCGAGGCTGATCACGGGTACACGGGAGCGGCGAGCAATGATGACCTGTCCCTTCGCGTATCCGAGGCAGCGGATGGGCCGGAGGTCGTGGCACAGGCCCTGACTTTCGCCGCAGCCCTCTCGGAAGCGACGGCTGCCCGGCTCCGCTGATGTTCGTTGCGCCCCCAGCCCCCGATTACGACGGGGGATCACTGGCCTCGGTGCTGCCGTCGGTAGGCGCAGCACTCGCGGTGCCCGGCTACTGGGACCTTCTGGGTCTCGGGGATGGATTCCGACGTGTCGTCGTCGTACTGATCGATGGTCTGGGTCTTTCCGGCCTTACCGCCCATTCGGATCAGGCTCCATTCATGAACGGGGCTGACGTTCGCGGGATCCACGCCGCGGTGCCGACGACCACGCCCACTGGTCTCGCGAGTCTGGGTACCGGCTCACCGCCGGGAGCGCACGGCCTCGTGGGTGCGTCGTTCATGGTCGAGGGTCACCACGGGCTCCTCCACCCGCTGCAGTGGCAGGACCAGCCTTCGCCGCATGTCGTACAACCCGAACCGACCATGCTGGAGCGGTTGTCCCAACGGGGTGTCGAAGTCACCAGCATCGGTCCTCGTGCCTATGAAAAATCGGCTTTGACGCTCGCTGCCCTTCGTGGCGGAACATACCGCGGGGCCGATAGCGTCGGCGAAAGGCTCGCGGAGTTGTTAGCCGCACGGACCCCGAGCGTTCCTGCGCTGACCTATGTGTACTGGCCCGATCTCGACCGAACGGGGCACGGCCACGGAGTCGACTCCGATCATTGGCGTCAGGAATTGGCGCACGTGGACTACATCGTCGAACGCATTGCCGCGTTGTGTACACCGGATGATCTGCTGCTCGTCACAGCCGATCACGGCATGGTCGATGTGGATCCGAAGAACCGCATAGAGATCGATGAGATTCCAGCGTTACGCCACCACGTGCTGAATATCGGTGGCGAACCGCGTTGTCGATTCATCTACACCCGTGTCGGGCATGAGCAGGAGGTGGCCGCTGTCTGGCGCGAGAGCCTGGGGGACTACGCCTGGATCATGACACGGGATGAGGCGATAGCCGCTGGCTACTTCGGGACGACGGAACCGGTCGTCGCTGATCGGATCGGTGGAGTCATCGCCTGGGCGAAGGATGCTTGGTCGTTGAGTTCGATGTCGACCGATGCGAGGGTGTCGCGTTTGCGCGGCCAACACGGGTCGCTCACCGCCCCGGAGGTCGAGATTCCGCTGATCACCATGACCGGGGGAGCATAGGTGGCTGAACTCGTGTTCTTCTCGGGGACCATGGACTGCGGCAAGTCGACCCTGGCGCTTCAGACCGACCACAATCATGCTTCGCGGGGCCGGTCAGGCCTGGTGTTCACCCAGCATGATCGAGCGGGACAGTCGACCATTTCCAGTCGGCTGGGACTGACTTCCCCCGCACGTGAAGTTCTCGCCGATCTGGATTTCCATGCCCTGATCGTGAATGAACTATCCGCAGGGCGTCGGGTGGACTACCTGATATGCGACGAGGCTCAGTTCTATACCTCGGACCAGATCGATCAACTCGCGCTCATCGTCGATTCACTGAACGTCGACGTGTTCGCCTTCGGCATTCTCACCGACTTCCGAACGCGACTATTCCCTGGCTCGGCGCGCCTGATCGAACTCGCCGACCGTGTCGAAGTGCTCCAGGTCGCGTCCCTGTGTTGGTGCGGGCGACGGGGGACTCACAACGCACGCACGGTCGACGGGGTGGTGGTGATGGAAGGTGATCAGGTCGTGGTGGGGGACATTGGAACCGGGGTCGTCAGTTACGAGGTGCTGTGTCGAGAACACCACCGTCGCGGTGTCACAGCCGCGGGCTCCGGCCGTGAGCACCACTCACGCCAGCCGTTGCCATTCCACGATGATGCTGGAGTACTGGAGAAGTTTCCGACGCAGGAGTGAGGCGGGGATGATCGGTTCGACCGCAGCAGAGGGCCGAATCTCACTCTTGTGCGTTTGAGCCGAACAAGATCTCATCCCAGGTCGGAACACTCGCTCGGCGTCCGCGTTTCGTCGGCCGTGTCGTCTCGGGCTGCGCATCAGGTTCGCCCTGCTGTCGGGTGGCGTGAGAGGGGCCGGGGGGTTCCTCGCTCGCCTGGTCATCTTCGGTTTTCTCGGCTTTGGTCCTTCGGGGGGTACTGGGCACCTTCTCGGCCTCGCGTCCACCGTTGGGACCGTCGAGCAGTGCTCGTGCCGTGTCGTCATCAGCTCGAACGAGTGACTCCCGTGGATCGAAGATCCAGGTCGCGACCTGATCGAGGTTTCCCGATGGATACGAACTCAGCACCTGCCACAGGCCGTCCTCGCGCAGCCAGGCATCCCAGCGAATCTCCTCGGGCTCGAGGCCACTCGCCTCGACCGCACTCGCCACGACGACATCGAGTGGTCGTTCCCCGAGGTGCGAGGAGATCACCGTGCGTCGAGCCTGATCGCAGGTGTATGCGCGGTCAGCGAGCGGCGGACCGGCGAATCGCTCGATCTTCTCCACCGGAACGCCATACTCTTCGGCGAGGTCGCCCACCGTCGCACCCGTTCGCAGGCGCGCCTGGATCTGTCGGGGGCTGAACGTCGTATTCAGGGCTATCTCCCGTTGGCCGGTGGGTTGTCCGTCGAGTCGCATGGCCGCCATCAGTCGTGAATCGACGAACACGGAATGCTTCCTGCCGCGTGAGTCTGCCAGGAGCAGCTGCGATCCGTCCTGCGACAGGCCGAGAAAGCGCAATTCCGCCATGCGCGGCCTCCTTCTCGCAGGTCATTGTCGAAGGTTCTGTCGTCGTTGGACACTCTGTGCCGGCAGTCGCATCGGCCGATCCTGGCCGTCCGGCCCCCTTCGATGGAGCCGACGACGCATCAGGCACGCTCTCCGCCAGCCCGCCCATTGTGGTGCATCACCCCCGACCGGACGGCACGGGGCTGCTACGGGCTAGGAGTGACGACCGAGGTCTCCGACGGTGGCACGGTCCCTGGGTTGGAGGAAACGTGCGGCAGATAACGCCAGCGCGATGGTGGCCACGCCGGCCGCCGCTGTCAGGGCGTAGCCGGATCGAGGTCCCGAGGCGTCGATGAGAGCGCCCGTGACGGCAGCGGACAGTGCAACCCCGGCACCGAGTCCTGTGGTGTTGACCCATGCGAGACCCTCGGTGAGTTGGTTGTCGGGAACGACGGTCGACACCAGGTAGTTCGTCATGATGAGGACGGGCGCGACGGCAAGACCGGCAAGGACAGCCACGATGCTCAAGGGAAGCACCCCGTCTACGAACGGGAAGGGAATCGTGACCAGGGCGAGCGCACCCGCGCCGATGAGCAGCTGCCGGACCGGACGGGTTTCCCTTGGGTTCCACGCACCGAAGAGCACTCCACCGATGAGCGAGCCGGCGGCATAGAGCGCGAGGATCAAACCGGCCGCAGCCGGAACGCCGAGTGCTTCGGCGGCCGCGACGGTAGCGATTTCGAGGGAGCCGAACACGGCTCCCAGAGCGATCATGATGAGCGTCAACCAGATGAGTCCGATATTGCGCCACGCCGGCGATCCGGTCGCGCGCACGTCATGCACGGGAGGTTCGCTGCGCCGGTGGCTGATCAACAGCAGCGTCCCGGTCAAGACCAGGAGCGCTGCCGCGAGGAGCGGCGCGGCCGGCGTGACCGCGATGGCCAGGATCGTGGCCAGAGGGGGACCGGTCACGAAAATGACCTCGTCGAGGATGCTCTCCCAGGCGAACGCCGCTCGAAGCCGCCCCGAGGCGCCCACCGCGTGAATCCAGCGGGCCCGAACGAGTGATCCGCTGGCGGGTTGTGTGGCACCTGCCAGCAGAGCCAGGGCGATCAGCGCGGCAGTGGGCCAACCGAGCAGAACGGCGACCACGAATCCGACCAGGCTGGGGACGTGGATGGCGATGATCAACGAGACAACGGATCGCTGTCCCCACCGATCGACGAGTCGCGCGGCAACAGGGGTTGCGATCGCAGATGCGACAACGTAGGCGCCCGTGAGTAGCCCTGCGGTGGCGTAGCTGCCACGCTGGGCACTCACGAGGAGGACGATTCCCAGCCCGACCATCGATAGCGGTAATCGGGCGATCAGCGCCGAAAGGCTGAACCACAGCGCGCCCGGCTCTCGTAGCACGCTCGCGTAGGGGGTGATGACCGATCTCACCAGGTGAGACTAGCCGAGCGGCACCGCCGGCCGGCTCCGGTGGGATGCTGGTGCACGCCCGCAATCTCGCTTTGCGCACAGAGGTGGATACATGCCGGATCAGGACCCAGAGCGTTCCCTACCTGCTGCTCACATCGTAGGTGGTGTCTCGCTGGCGGATTTGGGAGCGATGACGGTCGAGATCGCTGAAGCGGTCGCATCGTTCGCCATCGAGGAACGCCCGCAGGAGCTGATCCAGCATACGAAGTCGTCGGCTACCGACATCGCCACTCAGATGGACGCCGCCGCCGAGGCAATGGCACGTCACATGATCAACGAGCGACGCCCCGGGGATGGGATCATCGGCGAGGAGGGGACCAACGACGCAGCGGGGAATGGGCTGATATGGATCGTGGACCCGATCGATGGGACCACCAACTATCTCTATGGCCTTCCCGCGTGGGCGGTGAGTGTGGCCGTCATGTTCGAGGGCCGTACCGTCGCGGGATGCGTGTGCGCCGCGGAACTGGACATGACTGTCTTCGCCGTGCTGGGCAGTGGGGCGTGGATGCGTCGGCGAGGTGAGCGGAACCGACTCGCGGTCTCAGGCCAAAGCGATCTGTCTCGATCCTTGATCGGGACTGGGTTCGGCTATTCCCAGCAGCGGCGTGCAGGTCAGGGGCAGATGGTTGCTGGGATTCTTCCGCAGGTCCGTGATATCCGTCGCGTCGGAGCTGCATCGATTGATCTGTGCTGGGTTGCAGCGGGACTGCTCGACGGGTACTACGAACTCGGGCTGCACTCATGGGACTTCGCCGCGGGCGCGTTGATCATCGAGGAAGCCGGCGGGGTCATCTCAACGCTGGACGGCCGTTCCGTGTGGCCCGGATCCCATTCGCAAACCGATCTGTCCCGCGAGTGGGACACCATTGTCGCTGCCGGCCCCGGCATTCACGCGGATCTCATGCAGCTCATCCAGGGCTGCGATGCCGAATGGAGCCCCGGCCTCGATGAGGTCTGAGGGAGGAGTCTCAATCAAGCCTGCGTAGATCTGCGCGATACCAGTGACTGTTGCGGATGTAGATGTCGACGGCCGACCGGATCATCTCGGGATCAGGAGGCGTGTCCGAAACCTTGGCTGGCACTCCTCGCGCCTGATGGAAATCGGGGATGCCCATGCCCGGTGGAACAAGAGCCTGCGCTGCAACCAGGCTGCCACGCCCGATGTGCGCACCGTTGAGAACGACAGCTCCCGAACCGATCAGGGATTCGGACTCGATGCGACATCCTTCCAAATGAACGCGGTGACCGATCACGCATCGATCAGCGATGACGGTGTCCCAGGTCGCGGTGCAGTGGATGATGGTGCCATCTTGAATCGACGTTCCCGCACCCACGACGATGCGACCATGATCCCCCCTCAGCACGGCCCCGGGCCACACTGAGCATTCCGTACCGATCGAGACATCACCGATCAATACGGCGTCGGGGTGGATGAAGGCCGAAGGATCGATGGTGGGCTCTCGGTCGGCAATGGCGTACAACGGCATGGGGTCGACCTCCCGATCAGGACTGAAGCGAGGTTTATCTGAGAGGAAGTAAACCAGCGAGGGTCGCGAACACCACATCGCTAGGCATGCTGGACGACGCTGGTCGAGTGACTGATCAACCTGCCTGCCACGCACCGCCTGGCGTGAGGCACAATGAGCGCCCGACGAGGCTGTCACATAATCGAGCGGGTGGGGCTGCCGAGTCGACAGGGTCCCGACCAGACTTACCAGAGCGAACAGATGGGGAGTGGGCAACCAGGCTATGGCCACCGACTATGACGCACCGCGTAAGACCGACGACGAGTTGGCAGAGGAAAGTCTCGAGGAGCTCAAGGCTCGTCGTGCGGATAAGGCGGCCTCGACCGTCGATGTCGACGAGGCGGAGCTGGCCGAGAACCTCGAACTGCCGGGTGCGGACCTCTCTGACGAGAGCCTCACGGTTCGGGTGCTTCCACGTCAGGCGGATGAATTCACCTGTTCATCCTGTTTCCTCGTGCACCACCGCAGCCAACTCGACCACGAGGGCAAGAACGGCCCCGTCTGCACCGACTGCGCGTGATCTGGGCTACGCGCGGACTCCGAACAGTCTGCGCGTGGTCCGCTGGACGACCATCTCGAGCACGGCGCCGGTGACGGCGGATGCGATCGTCCAGGCGAGTGCTCTGCCGAACGGGACCAGTGGGTCCTCGGCCCGGGGGGGCGCGGACCCGGTCACCTGACGGTAGACCGCATTGAGCACCGGTCGCGCTGCCATGCTGACACCCATCGCGGCCAGCCCCGCCACCGCAGTGACGACGAAGCCGCCATCGTCAGGCGATGTCGAGTCCGGGTCCTGGGTTTGTGGATCTTGGGTTTCCAGGCTCCCCGCGTCGGGGTCGGCAGGACCGTTGCTCTCTGGGTCGTTGTGGGTCATAGGGCTCCCTCGTCTCGATTCGATGGTGGCCGGACTGGCGTTCGCGACGCTATCGCATCCCCCGTCGCTGCCGACGCACCTGACCAGTGCTCGCAGCTACGACCGGTCCACATCGCGTGTGCGGCCATCGACACCGGCTGTCTCGAGAGCTCGAACGAGGTCTTCAGGCCGACGACTCGACAGCAGCCACGCCGTATGTGGATCGGCAGGGTCCTCGACCTCGATGATGACCCCCTGACGAACCGACCAGGGCCGTACCAGCATGTACAGGCCGGGGTCTGCGAGTCGAAGCGCCCTTCGCATGCCGTCCGCATCCAGGGGGGCACAGCGGGTCAGCACATCGCACGGGATCGTGGCACGGCCAGCACGCAGGTGTCGTGCCGTGACACTCACCCTCGGTGCGGCCAGCACGAGGACGGCGATGGCTATGGAGGAGAGCAGGAGGAAGGCGATGAGCCCGATCAGCGGCCCGTATGCGGCGCCGTAGGCGATGCCGACACTGCCGGTGAGGCCAAGACCGAGCACCCAAACCCAGGCCGTCGGCCACATCCGCTCCCGATAGAGCATGGGGCAAGCCTGACAGGTCGATTTGCACGCTCGGACAGGTAGGGTCGCCACGGACTGCGGGGGAGAACCCATCACCACCGGGTGAGCGGGAAGCGCCGGCAGATGACGATGCCGGAAAGGAGGTTTCGTGAGGAGTGCTGTACCGGACGACGCCACGGTTCCACTACGGGGAGAGGGCGCACCGGAGGTCGGGGAATTGATCGCCAGCCACTATCGGATGTGTTTCGCCTGCGGCAGTGATCACCCCAGCGGCCTCCATCTGCGCGTGACGGCTGGTCCGGAGGTGAGCGTGATCGGCGAGCTCGTGATCGGAGAACACCATCAGGGTGCTCCGGGACTTGCTCACGGGGGCGTCATCGCAACCGCCATGGACGAGATGATGGGCAGCCTTCAGATCCTCATTCGCAAACCAGCTGTGACTGCTCATCTCGAGACTGATTTCCATCGACCGGTCCCCGTCGGGACAACCTTGCGGGTTGAGGCGCGGGCAATCGGACAGGTCGGCCGCAAGGTGTATTGCGAGGCCGTTGCCTTTGCCGACGGAGATCGAGTCGTCAGCGCTGCGGCCGTCTTCATTCAGGTACCGATCGAACACTTCACGACGCAGGGTGATCCGGAACTGGTCCAGCGAGCCAAGGATGAACGGCGCACTGGTTCGCCGCGGTGGTGGGGAGAGGTCAATCCATGACGAACCCGACCGAGATCGACGTCCTGATCACGATGATCGATGACGCGGTCGATATCCCGGCATACGCCCATCCCGGAGATGCCGGTGTCGATCTAGTGTCGACCCAGGACATCGAGCTAGCGCCCGGTGAGCGATGCGTCGTCGGGACCGGAATCGCCGTGGCCGTGCCGCCGGGATTCGCCGCATTCGTGCACCCGAGGAGTGGCCATGCCGCACGATTGGGGCTGTCTTTGGTCAATGCACCGGGTACCGTCGACGCCGGTTACCGGGGTGAGATCAAGGTCATCGTGATCAATCTCGATCCGCGGGAGCCGATCGCGTTGAATCGCGGCGACCGGATCGCTCAATTGGTCTTCGCACCGATCGCGAGGGCTCGCTTCCATAAGGTCAAGCGGTTACCTGGTTCTCATCGGGGGGACGGTGGCCTCGGATCCACGGGGGTGGGCAGTTCGACCTGACGTCGTCGGGGGATCATGGGTGGCAGGTCCGCCACGCCTGCGACCCCCACGCCACGCGACACCACGGCTAGAAAGGCTCCCCGACTGATGTTCCGCAAGAAGTCAGATCCGAAGACGCACATGCCCGACGACGACGCCCGGGAGACCATGGTCGATGCCGGTGACGCTGCCCTAGTCGACAGTGTCATGGAGGACGTGTCCCACGACAGTGGGACGCCGAAGGAACGTGAACACGGACCGTGGGATGTCAGCGAGATCTCCGATGAAGCCGATCGCATCGACCTCGGGTCGCTGTTGATCAAGGGGGTCCCGGGGCTGAGCATGCAGGTGCAGGTCGATGAGAAGACTCAGCGTGTGGCGATGGTCACCCTCGTCCTCGAAGATGCGGCCGTCCAGGTCCAAGCCTTCGCCGCACCCCGCAGCGGTGGTATCTGGGATGACGTTCGCCCACAGATCGCTACGACCGTCACCACATCCGGAGGTTTGGTCGAGGAGGCGCAGGGACCGTTCGGCACGGAACTACGCGCCCGGGTTCTGGGACCGAATAAGGAACTGCAGCCGGCCCGGTTCGTCGGTGTCGATGGTCCGCGATGGTTTCTTCGCGGCCTCTTCCTGGGAAGTGCTGCCTCACCCGCAGGCCACGAGGGACTGACTGCGGTCTTTTCCAACATCGCCGTCTCTCGTGGCACCGAGGCGAAGCCGTCGGGAGAGCCACTATCCCTCGAATTGCCACCCCAGGATGACCCCTCGCAGGTCCCTGACGCACCAGGGGCACAAGGGGCACCAGGGGCACCCTGAGACCACCACGTGGGATCACGGCTGCGATCGTGAGTTCACACGTCCTGCGAATCGCCGGGCCGCATCCAGTGTGTGAGCGCTGACGAACCCCGGTGTCGTGGGGAAATCGATTTCGGCCAGGATCGAATCCCCGATCGCGCATGCCCAGGATCGGGCAGTGGATATGGGATGAAGTGGGTCCTCGGTCGCCCCGATCACAAGGGTCGGTGCCGATACCGAAGCAAGCTCATCGTGAGTCGGAGCGGTACTGCCCGCTGCCGCTCGTAGGGCGCGGGACAATTGACGGTCGCAATAGTGAGACCAGTCGCGCCGGAGGATGTCCACGAGCCATCGACGGTCGACCGGGGTGCGTGCGTCGATATCGGCGAGGGTTCGGCTGAGCCCATTCGACTCGATGGCCTGACCGGTGTTCGCAGTCGCCGAAGCGACGGCGTCGGGTTCCCCGATCCACGCGGGCAACGCGAGGACGTAGCCCTGTGGAGCGTGGGGGGAAAGGGGTGCCTCTGTCCGTCGCGATGACAAGACTGCGGCATGGGCGCCCAGACTGATTCCACAGACGACTCGATAGCCCAACGTGGGGGAGGTGCGGGCCAGCCAATCTCGGATTCGTTCGGCGACCTGGTCGACGTCACCACTGCGATCATCGACCGCCGACCAGGTGCTGCCAGGACCGGCTACCGGCTCGAGGAGGGGGGCGAGCAGGGACCGGGCCGTGGCTGCAGTGGAGCCTGCCCCATGGGCGATGAGGATCTGCCAATCGGGACGGGAATCAGCAGGTTCGGGCATTCGCGCAGCCGGACCGGACACACCCGAATGGTGACACGCCTCCGCTCATCAGGCCGAGGGCCTAGTCTGAGGGGGTGCGTTCATGGGCCCGACGGTTATTGCGACCTGCCGAGGATTCCGAGGCTCAGGTTCTCGGGGATGTATCCACGCTCGCCGGTGCCGAGCCGATCGATCAGTGTCGTCGTGGCCAGCGAGTGCGTGTGTGCGGCACGGTTCGCAGCCTCGCGGTTCGACCGGTGTGCGTGTCGCCCACGGTCGAGGCGGAGATCTTCGACGGCAGCGGACACGTGACGATCATATGGACCGGGCGCCGGACCATCCGGGGTATCGAGGTGGGCCGCACCCTGGTCGCAGAGGGCCGGTTGACGTGCCCGGAAGGCCAGTTGCGGATCTACAATCCCGAATATCGGCTGTTGCCGAAGGCCAGCTCGTGACTTCGGAATCCGACACCCCGAAGCCTGGTCCATCCGCCGATGACCAATCCTCGACCGCCCCGGCTGATCCCGCAGATGGCGATCGGGGGTGGGAGCATGAGACGAAGGCTGATGTTCAGGCCGAGCGAGCGCTGCTGGTTCGTGCGATCGGCGGTTGGCGTGGTTTATTCGACTCCGGTGTGCCGGCAGCGGTGTTCGTCATCGTCTACCTGGCCAGTGGCACCTTTGCAGGCGATAACGATCTGGGCTTAGCCCTGTGGCTTGCCATTGCAGCCGGTGCCATCGTCGCGGTGTGGCGACTGGTGCGCAGGGAGAGTCTCCAGCAGGTGCTCGCGGGTTTCGTCGGACTCGGAGTATCGGCATTCGTCGCATCCCGCACCGGTAGAGCCGAGGACTTCTTCCTACCGGGAATTCTGATCAATCTCGCGTATGGAACCGCATTCCTCGTGTCGATTCTGATCCGGTGGCCGCTCCTTGGAGTGGTGATCGGATTCATCACGGGTGAAGGACTGGCGTGGCGTCACGATCGTCGCCTCCGGCGTGCTTACGCTGCAGCGAGTTGGATCTGGGTCGGTGTGTTCGGGCTTCGCCTGTTGATTCAAGTCCCCTTGTATCTAGCGGAAGCGGTGGGACCGTTGGGAGTCGCGCGCATCATCCTGGGTTGGCCCCTGTTCCTTGCTGCCGCCTATCTCACCTACCGGGTTCTGCGGCCAGCCCTGGCGCGTGCTCGCGAGCGAGCCAACATCAACGGCACTGATGGCAAAGACTCATCCCTCGGCCAATAGCAGTTGCAGAGCCGGCTCCTGCTCGGGTGCGCACACGAAGATCAATTCATCTCCGGTCTCCAGAGTGTCATCGGCGCTGGGCGCGATGACCCGACCGGTTCTGACGATGGCCGACAGCACGGCATCCGGCGGCCACGTGATCGAGCCGACGCGTGAACCGATGACCGAGGCCGTTGACCCGAGGGTGATCTCCACGAGGTCTGCCTGGCCCTGTCGAAAGGTGAACAGGCGAACGAGATCCCCCACACTCACTGCCTCTTCAACGAGAGCGGAGAGCATTCGAGGTGTTGATACGGCGACGTCAACGCCCCAGGTCTCATCGAACATCCACTCGTTACTCGGATGATTAACTCGAGCGACGACCCGGGGAACACCGAACTCGGTCTTGGCCAGGAGTGACAGGACGAGATTGACCTTGTCATCGCCGGTCGCCGCGATGACGACCTGGCAACTCCCCAGGTCCGCTTCTTCTAGAGCGGTGATCTCGCACGCATCAGCGTTGAGCAGATGTGCACCCTCCATGCTGCCCGGCGAGACAGCATGTGCGTCGCGATCGATCACGAGCACGTCGTGGCCGAATCCGACGAGTTCGACAGCGATGCTATGCCCCACCTTGCCGGCACCTGCGATGACGACCCTCATATGCGACGCTCCCGCCTCGGTGGTGCTGCCAGGAGATCCTCGATTTCCCCGCGTCGGGCGAGGGGCACGATCACGTGGATCAGGTCCCCGTCTTGGACGACGAGATCGGAATCGATGGTCCAGGCCCGTCCTGTTCGGCTGATGAAGGCGATCCGAGCACCGATTTCCGCCTCGATGACGGTGACCGATTCACCGATCCAATCCTCGTGATAGGCGATCTCGACCACGCTGACCGTCCCCGTCGAGTCAGTGAATTCAGGTTCGCCACCTTGAGGGGTGAGTCTTCGCATGATCTGACCGGCTGTCCATGACACGGTGGCAACGGTGGGAATCCCCAGTCTCTGATAGACCTCGGCTCGGCGTGGATCGTAGATGCGCGCGACCACGTGTTCGATCCCATAGGTTTCCCGAGCCGTTCGAGCGGCGATGATGTTGGTGTTGTCTCCGCTGCTGACAGCGGCGAAGGCGTGGGCACGAGCGATACCCGCAGACTCCAGAACGTCGCGGTCGAAGCCCACACCGGTGACGGTCGTTCCGGCGAAGTGGGGGCCCAGCCGACGGAAAGACCTCGCCGCTTGATCGATGATCGCGACTGAGTGGCCGCCAGCATCCAACCGATCAGCCAGGAGGGCGCCAACGCGCCCGCACCCCAGAATCACAATGTGCACGGTTCATGACGGTACACCTCGGGGCCGAGGCCACTATTGCTGGCGCCGACGACGCTGACATCCTCTCGGTGGTTTGGGCTCAACGGGGTCCGGTCTAGCATGGTCCGTCGTGCCGATCCTGAACGCTGCTAAGCGGGTGCTCTTCGGCAGAGCGCTGAGATCCGACGAGATCACCGTTCGTCGCCTACCGACATATCGAGCGATGCCGGTGTATGCCTCGGACGCGATCTCCTCGAACGCTTATGCCACCCAGGAAATCCTCATCGTTCTCGCCCTCGGTGGGGCTGCAGCACTGCAGTACGGGTTGTGGATCGCACTGGCGGTCGTCGTCGTCTTCGCGGTGGTCATCGCCGCATACCGGCAGAACGTACGCGAATATCCGGGGGGCGGTGGCGACTACCAGGTCGTTTCCACGAACCTGGGCCGACGCTGGGGGGTTATCGCGGCCAGCGCGATGCTCATCGACTACGCACTCACGGTCGCCGTGTCGATAGCCGCGGCCGTTGCGAATATCGGATCCGTCGCCCCGTTCATCGCCGATTATGCGGTGTGGTGGGCGCTGGCTCTCATCCTCATCATCATTGTGCTCAACCTACGAGGTTGGGGTGGCTCGACCCCGGTGTCGTCGCTGCCCACCTACGCGTTCATCGTGGCGATCATCATCGTTATCGGTACAGCCGTCGTCCGCATTGCGCTCGGTGATGATCTGTCTGCACCGAGTGCTGATTGGGAGATAGCAGATCCTCAATCCTTGACGGCTCTTGCTTTGATCTTCCTGGTTGCTCGAGCTTTCTCTTCCGGAACAACTGCACTGACCGGCATCGGCACGGTTTCCAGTGCGGTTCCGTCATTCCAAGAGCCATCGGGACGAAATGCGGCCCGAACCTTGCTGGTCGCCGGGACGATCTCCATGGTCCTCTTCGTGTCGATCACCTGGCTTGCGCTTCACACCGGCGTACAGATCGTCGAGGATCCCGCCACTTTGATCGGACTTCCCGCTGGCGAGCAACAGCAGACGGTGATCGTTCAGATATCGACCGCAGTCTTCGGCTCCTTCGAGTGGATCATCATTCTCGTCGCTATCGCGACGATGCTGATTCTGTTGGCCGCAGCCAATACAGCGTTCTCAGGTTTTCCGCTCCTCACGTCGATGTTGTCGCGGGATGGGTGGTTGCCGAAGCAACTCCATCAGCGTGGCGACCGATTGGCGTTGAGCAACGGAATCCTTCTTCTCGGAATAGCGGCGGGGGCATTGATCGTCGGATTCCAGGCCGACTTGAACTCGCTCATCCAGTTGTACATCGTTGGTGTGTTCGTCTCGTTCAGCCTGACTCAATGGGGCATGATCCGACACTGGACCCACCGAATCAGTGAATTGACCGGGGATCCCGAGCGACGGCGTGCCCGCAGGGGACGCCTGGTCAACATCATCGGCTTGATTCTCACGACATCGGTCCTCGTCATCGTGCTCGTCACGAAATTCTCACGCGGGGCGTGGATCGTCGTGGTGGCAATCCCGATCCTTGTCTTCATCATGGTTGCCATCTCGGCGCACTACGACCATGTCAGGCGCGAGATTTCCGTGGGAGACGGTGATTCGGCCGCCCTCCCCGCTCGTGTCCACGCGCTGGTGCTGGTGTCGCGGCTTCACCGACCTGCCCTGCGCGCCCTGGCATATGCGCGAGCGACCCGTCCGGACACGTTGGAAGCGCTAACGGTCAGCGTCAACGCCGAAGAGACCATGGAGCTGCAGCGTGATTGGTCGAGACGGCAGGTCCCGGTGACCCTGCGAGTTCTCGAAGCACCGTTTCGGGACATTACCCGCCCAGTCTTGGACTACGTCAAGCGTCTGAGAAGGGACGGGCCCCGGGATCTTGTGACTGTCTATGTTCCCGAATACGTCGTGGGCCACTGGTGGGAGCGCCTCCTGCACAACCGTTCGGCGATGCGGCTACGAACCCGGTTGCTGCTCACCCCTGGCGTCATGATCGTCAGTGTCCCCTGGCAATTATCGTCCAGTGACGAGGTGGCAGAACGTTTCGCCCGGCTTGACGATCTGCTCGAGGATGATGACGCCTGAGAGGTGGACAGATGCTCCCTCCGATCGTGTATTCCTATCGATCAGGAAAGAAGGCCTCGTGCCATAACGCCAGCATGAGGAGCACGAAGATTCGTCGGGAAGCATCCGTCTCACCGTTGACGTGCTGGGCGAGGAGATCCTCGATGTAGTCGGTGTCGAGGTTCTCCTCGATGAACCTGCTGCGGCGGATGGGCGCCATTACTGAATCGGGATCGCGAGCCAACCAGAGTTTGAGCGGAGTGGGGAAGCCGAGCTTGTCTCGCACCTCGGTTGTTGCCGGGACCCTGCCGCGGAATGCACGACGTAGGATCCACTTGGTGGTGCCATCCTGATATTTGAGCGCGTCGCTCAGTCCCGCGGAGACTCTGGCCACCTCGATATCGAGATAGGGCACCCGCAACTCCAACGAGTGCGCCATGGTCATGCGATCCGCCTTAGCGAGGATGTCTCCCCGCAACCAGTACTCGAGGTCGATCAACTGCATCTGCCGTGACTCGGGGAGGTGGACGAAACCGGGTCGTTGCCGGGCGAGTTCGTCAGCCGGAACGATGTGATCGGCGCCAGAATCCGCACGTAGCAACCGCCGGACCTCATCGGGCCGGAAGATGTAGGCATTGCCGATGAAACGCTCGCGCAAGGGTGTAGCCACTCTGCGCAGGTAGTTGCGGCCGGGAAAGGATCGGCTGATCCGGGACGCTGCTCGGGCGGCACGAGAACCTAGGCCCGCGGGAAGTGATCGAAGTCGATCGAGATCGATGGGTTCGCGATAGATCCGGTAGCCGCCGAAGAGCTCGTCGGCACCCTCTCCGCTCAAGACGACCGTCACATGTTCACGGGCTGCCCGCGCTAGGAAGTACAGGGCCACAGCAGATGGGTCGGCGACGGGTTCGTCGAACGCCCAGGCGATGGCGGGCAGAACGGAAAGGTACTCGTCCGGCGACACCAGGATCTCGTGATGGTCGGTGCCCAGAGCCTCAGCCACCTCTCGGGCTTCGGCGAGTTCACTGACCTCATCGAATCCGATCGTGAAGGTCTGGACAGGGGCCGCACCTGCACTGCGGCGTTGCTCCTGAACGAGGGTGACCGTGATGGCGCTGTCGATCCCACCGGACAGAAAGGCGCCGACGGGTACGTCGCTGATGACGTGGTGGGCTACGGAGTCTTCGAGGACCTTGCGAATCCTCGCTCGAGCGACTTCGACGTCATCGTTCTCGATATGGTCGAACTCATAGCGGAAATACTCATGGCGCGTGAACGTCCGCTGCTGAAGATCGATATCGATGAAGTGCCCCGGTGGAAGTTTTCGAACTCCATCGAAAAAGGTGTTCTCCAATGGGTTGTACTGGAAGGACAGGTAATTCAGCAGTGCTGGCCAATGCACAGCCCGCGGAAAATCAGGATCGACGAGGATGCTCTTGATCTCGCTGGCGAAGGCCTTGATTCGGGATCCGTTTTCCTCGATTGCGATATACATCGGCTTGATGCCGAACTGATCGCGCGCGATGAGCATCCGATGTTGTTCTAGATCGACGATGCTGACACCGAACATTCCGCGAAGCCGGGACAGAGCCGTGGCGGCATCATCGAAGCCATGGTGCGCGATGAGTTGGAGAAGAACCTCAGTGTCGCTGCGCGTGGTGAAGTGACACCCCTGGGCCTGCAGCTCTTCTCGCAGTTCCCGAAAGTTGTAGATCTCCCCGTTGAACACGATCGCGAATCGTCCGTCCGCGGTCCACATCGGTTGATGCCCGCCCTCGATGTCGATGATCGACAGTCGGCGCATCCCGAAGGCGAAATCCGCACCGATGAACTCCCCGGAATCGTCGGGACCGCGATGCGTGATGACATCGAGCATCGGGCGCATGAGGGTCGACGTCTGCTGCGGGGGACCGATCAGGCCGGCGACACCGCACACCTCAAAGTCCCCTCTCCGAACAGCCCCGTGTGGCCGTTCGTGACGCTAGCACCACCTGCTGGGTCCACCGGGCCCGTCAGGGCCGTGTCGCGGGCGGTATCTTGACGTCAAGAGATTTCACGAGGTCGGGAGGCATCGGTGGGCACATCGGCGGGGAGCATCAATTCCTTCGGAGCGGAAGACACCCTGGTCGTCGACGACTCCGAGTATCAGATCTATCGAGTCGATCGCGTGCCCGGCCACGAGAATCTGCCGTTCACCCATCGGATCCTCCTGGAGAACCTGCTCCGTACCGAGGACGGTGCCAACGTCACCGCCGATCAGATCCGGGGTCTGGGTGCCTGGGATCCCGATGCCCAGCCCCATCAGGAAATCCAGTTCACGCCAGCACGAGTGATCATGCAGGATTTCACCGGCGTCCCCGTCGTGGTCGATCTCGCCACGATGCGCGAGGCGGTAGTAGCCCTTGGCGGGTCGGCGTCCGATGTCGAGCCACTCGCCCCGGCCGAACTCGTTATCGACCACTCCGTGATCGCTGACTACTTCGCTCGAGCAGATGCCGCCGAGCTCAATGTGGCGTTGGAGTATGACCGCAACCGGGAGCGCTATCAGTTCCTGCGTTGGGGGCAGGGGGCGTTCGAAGAGTTCAAGGTGGTCCCACCGGGAACCGGCATCGTCCATCAGGTGAACATCGAGTACCTGGCCCGAGTCATCATGGCCCGTGGCGGTCAGGCCTATCCCGACACCGTGGTCGGGACGGACTCCCACACCACGATGGTCAACGGCCTGGGTGTCCTCGGTTGGGGAGTCGGTGGCATCGAGGCCGAGGCGGCGATGCTCGGCCAGCCCGTATCGATGCTGATTCCGCGGGTCGTCGGATTCAGATTGAACGGGGAACTGCCCGAGGGTGCCACTGCGACCGACCTCGTGCTGACCATCACGCAGATGCTGCGTCAGCACGGCGTAGTGGGCAAGTTCGTGGAGTTCTATGGCGACGGTGTTGCCGCCGTGCCGCTGGCGAACCGGGCCACGATCGGCAACATGAGCCCGGAGTATGGATCCACGGTGGCGATCTTCCCGATCGATGACGCAACGATCGACTACCTGCGACTCACCGGCCGCTCCGATCACCAGATCGCGCTGGTCGAGGCCTATGCGAAGGTTCAGGGGCTATGGCATGACGCGTCACGGGAGCCGAGGTATAGCGAGTACCTCGAATTGGACCTCTCGACCGTCGAGCCCTCCCTAGCCGGACCAAAGCGACCCCAGGACCGCATCCGACTCGCCGATGCGAAGACATCCTTCGAATCGGAACTCCTCGGCTACACGGACACTCCATCGCAACCGACCCGGGTGACCATGCCAGATGGTGCCACGGTGGAGATCGACCACGGTTCCGTCGTCATCGCAGCCATCACGTCGTGCACCAACACCTCGAATCCCTCGGTAATGATCGCCGCGGCCCTTGTGGCGAAGAAGGCCGTGGAGCGGGGACTGACGCGTCGGCCCTGGGTCAAGACGACACTGGCACCGGGATCCAAAGTCGTCACCGACTATTACGATCGCGCCGGGTTGACGCCGTATCTGGACAAGGCCGGTTTCGATCTCGTGGGATACGGCTGCACCACCTGCATCGGCAACTCAGGTCCACTTCCGGCTGAGATCAGCAAGGCCGTGAACGATCATGGGCTCAATGTCGTCTCGGTCCTGTCCGGCAATCGCAACTTCGAGGGCCGCATCAATCCCGACGTCACCATGAACTATCTAGCGTCTCCGCCCCTGGTCGTGGCATACGCCATCGCCGGCACGATGGACATCGACCTGCAGAATGATCCACTCGCCTACGATCCGCAGGGAAAGCCGGTCTTCCTCAGCGACGTGTGGCCTACGACGTCGGAGATCGAGGAGGTCGTCGCCTCGGCGATCGATGAGTCCATGTTCGCCGACAGGTACGCCCATGTGTTCGAGGGCGACCAGCGTTGGACGTCCCTGCCGACACCGACCGGCGAGACCTTCGAGTGGGATCCGGATTCGACGTATGTTCGCCGCCCGCCATATTTCGACGGTATGACCCTGCAGCCGGAACCGGTGACGGATATTCGCGATGCTCGTGTTCTCGCGCTCCTCGGTGACTCCGTGACGACCGACCACATCTCACCTGCGGGTTCGATCAAGGCTGATAGTCCAGCGGGTAGGTATCTTCGCGAGCATGGAGTGGAGCCGAAGGACTTCAACTCCTATGGATCCCGTCGCGGCAATCACGAGGTGATGATCCGCGGCACCTTCGCCAACATTCGCCTCCGGAACTTGATGCTCGACGATGTTCAGGGTGGTTTCACCCTGGATTTCACCCAGACTGGACATCCGCAGGTACCCATCTTCGACGCCGCGCAGGCCTATGCCGATCAGGACACCCCCCTGGTCATCATCGCCGGTAAGGAATACGGTTCGGGGTCCTCACGAGACTGGGCCGCGAAAGGCACCGCGCTACTCGGTGTTCGCGCGGTGATCGCAGAGTCCTATGAGAGAATCCACCGATCCAATCTGATCGGAATGGGTGTCCTGCCCCTGCAGTTCATGCCCGGCCAATCGGCCCAGTCCCTCGGGCTCACCGGCCACGAGGTGATCACCATTCACGGGGTCACGGGGCTGAATGACAGCATGGTCCGCGAGGTCGAGGTGACCGCCGAGGGCGACGACGGCCGGACCCACGCGTTCACGGCAGTCGTGCGCATCGATACCCCCGGTGAGGCTGATTACTACCGAAACGGTGGAATCCTGCAGTACGTGCTGCGCTCACTGGCGCGTCCTTAAGGTGTGAGGCGGCGCAGCCCGGCCTAGACTCGTGGTGGCCGTGCGTTGCGCGGCTCGCGGTTGCAACGGTCACGATGGCCGAAGAAGCGAGGAGGCCCACGGGTGTCGATGCTGGAACGGATCGAATCACCAGCCGATGTTCGGGATCTTAGTCCCGATCAGGTCATCGAACTGTGTGCTCAGATCCGTCAGTTTCTCGTCGATCGGGTATCCCGCACCGGCGGCCATCTTGGGCCCAACCTCGGCGTCGTCGAACTGACCGTGGCCCTGCATCGAGTGTTCGACTCTCCACGCGATGTCATCCTGTGGGACACCGGGCACCAGGCCTACGTACACAAGATCCTGACCGGTCGGTCGGCAAGCTTCGACACCCTGCGCAAGGAGGGCGGGCTATCGGGATATCCCAGTCGTGCGGAGAGCGATCATGACGTGATCGAGAATTCGCATGCGTCAACGTCGCTGTCCTATGCCGATGGGATCGCCAAAGCGTGGGAACTGGACGGAACTCTGGGTGCAACCGGTGGGCGGCACGTGGTGGCGGTCATCGGCGATGGGGCGTTGACCGGTGGGATGTCGTGGGAGGCACTCAACAATATTGCGGCTGCAGAGCGTCCGATGGTGATCGTCGTCAATGACAACGAACGCTCCTATTCACCCACGATCGGCGGCCTTGCCCATCATCTGGCGACATTGCGGACAACGCGGGGTTACGAGCGCTTCCTCGATTGGGGCAGGCGCGTGCTCCATCGCACCCCCGTTGTCGGACCGGTGGTTTACGACACGCTGCACGGCATGAAGAAGGGTGTGAAAGACGTCGTCGCCCCACAGGGGATGTTCGAGGATCTCGGCCTCAAGTACATCGGCCCGATCGATGGACACGATGTCGACGAGCTCGAGCATGCCCTGCGCCGGGCAAGCGCATTCGATGGGCCCGTGATCGTCCACGCCATCACCGAGAAAGGCAGGGGTTACCGTCCGGCTGAGGATGATGAAGCGGATCGGTTCCACGGCGTCGGTGTCATCGATCCCGACACCGGTAAGCCCCTTGCCGGCTCCTCCACGACCTGGACTTCGATCTTCTCCGATGAGTTGTGCCGAATCGGAGCGGTCCGGCCTGATCTCGTCGCGATCACCGCGGCCATGGCCGGCCCGACCGGTCTGGATGCCTTCGGCCGCCGTTTCCCCGACCGGTTATACGATGTCGGGATCGCAGAGCAGCATGCGGTGGCAAGCGCGACCGGTCTTGCCTTCGCGGGCAAGCATCCGGTGGTGGCCGTTTACGCAACCTTCCTCAATCGGGCCTTCGATCAGGTGCTCATGGACTGCGCCCTGCATCGAGCCGGTGTCACCTTCGTCCTCGACCGCGCCGGTGTCACCGGTGACGATGGAGCCAGCCACAACGGCATGTGGGATATGGCGCTGCTGTCAATCGTTCCTGGACTGCGACTGGCTGCTCCCCGCGACGAACCGACACTGCGCACGGCTCTGGCCCAATCCGTGGACATCGACGATGGCCCCAGTGTGATCCGTTTCCCCAAGGGAGCAAGCGGACCCGATCTGCCCGCAATTCGTGTCGAGGACGGCGTCGATGTGCTCTACGACGCGCAAGCACTAGGCGCCGAGCCGGATGTGGTGCTGCTGGCTGTGGGAAGTTTCGCTGCCCTCGGCATCGAGGTCGGTCATCGGCTGGCTGATCAGGGGATATCGGTCCAGGTTGTGGATCCGCGATGGGTTCTGCCCATCGAAGACGGGTTGGTGAATATCTGCGCACGGGGTCGCCTCGTCGTCTCGCTCGAAGACGGGCTGCGGTCACAGGGAATCGGAAGCGCACTCCGTGATGCGATGGTTCGCCAGGGAGTCGAACGGCCGATGCTGCTGTTCGGTGTCCCCGATGAGTTCCTGGACACCGGTTCGCGCTCGCAACTGCTCGAACGCTACGGGCTGACGGCGCAGGAGGTCTCTCGCGAGGTCGTCGAATGGGTCAGCGCGACGATGACATCGCCGGGTTCTGATCACGACACCACGACATCCGCAGAGGCGAATACCAGTCTCGGAGCAGCGCACTCGACCACGGAAACGACGTCGTAGCCGACCGCTATCGGGATAGGCACGACTCCGCGGGCGCGCTGCGCTTCACCTCCATGGGATCAGTCGACAGGCGTGGGGTCGATGGGCATGGGGTCGATCGGCTCGGGTGACGTCTGCTCGTCGACGGTGCTGCAGGCTTCGACGAGGATCGGAGTCACCAGGCGCAACTGCCACGTGCGCAGCCCTGATTCGCGCAGGCGAGCCTCGACGGACTCATGGTGAGGCGGATCCGGAGGTGACCACAGCACCCGGCGGATGGCGTCGGGCGTCCCCAGATTCTCGACGGGGACGTTGACCCGCTCTGACAGTGACGAGAGTGCGGACTTGGCAGCGATCAACCGCTGGGCTGCCTGCTGGTCCCTGCTCGCCCACTGTCGTGGCGGTGGAGGACCCGTTCCACGTAGCGTCAGATCCGGAAGGGTGGCATCGGGTTCTGCTTGAGCGGCAGTGATGGCGTCCCACCAGATGCGCTTGAGCCCGGCCGCGCGGCCACGGGAGAAGCCGGGCATACGCGACAACTCCTGCACTGACTCCGGGGGAGTAGCGGCTGCTGCCACGATGGCAGCATCCGTCAGTATTCGCCCCGGTGCGATATCACGCTCTCGGGCAACAGCGTCTCTCGTGGTCCATAGGCCTCGGACGATCGCGAGCCCACGTCGGGAGCGGATCGCATGGATTCCGGAGGTGCGACGCCACGGATCCACCCGTTCCGGGGCCGGTGGCGCGGTGATCAGGGCGTCGAATTCCTCGCGTGCCCAGGAGAGCTTGCCCTCGGTTTCCAGATCCGCGGCGAGTATGTCGCGCAAGGCCGGGAGCACCTCGACGTCCAAGGCTGCGTAGCGCCGCCAGGCGATCGGTAGCGGTCGCATCGACCAATCGGCTGCACCGTGTCCCTTCTCCAGGTGCCAACCCAATTCGGCAGCAACGAGCGGTCCGAGTCCGACGCGTTCACGACCGAGTAGTCGACCGGCGAGTTCGGTATCGAACAGGTACTGAGGTCGCAGTCCGATCTCAGCGAGACAGGGCAGGTCCTGGCTGGCAGCGTGGATGATCCACTCCAGTGGCGCCAGAACTTCGGCGAGCCGGCTCAGGTCAGGCAGTGCTATCGGGTCGATCAACCAGGTGCCACCACCGTGTCGGTACACCTGCACCAGGTAGGCCCGTTGTCCGTACCGGAAGCCTGAGGCGCGTTCGGCGTCCACCCCGACCGGACCGGTACCACGCGCCAGCGCATCGACGACCCGGGTCATTCCGCGCGGAGTGTCGATAACCTCGGGGACACCATCCCGCGGCTCGAGCGGGGTCAGATCCGGGTCTGGGTTGGATGCTTCCACCGATGAATCCGGCGGGGACGTGGGCGGATTCACATCGCTGTCCGCTCGTGCAGGGGGATTCATCGATTCGCGGTTCCGTATTCCGGGCTAACGCTGCGCAGTCGCGTTGGCCGACCGATCGAGTCGGGTGATCCCGACCCCCGCGGGCACCAGCCCCGCGGCCGTGGCGATCAGATCGGCCCAGGCCTGGATGTGTCGGCCCAATCCGTCAGGTTCACCCAGGGGAGTCCAGGAGGCACGGATCTCGATCTGGCCAGTCACCAGACCGACCGGATCGGCCAGCGAGCCGAATCCCTCGCTGGTCACTCGAGTCACGGTTCCGCCCAGGGCTCCGGTGTTCGCGTCATGGGCTGCGAGGGCCTCCTCGAGCCAACTCCAGCCCACCGTGGGCAGGAGGGGATCGGTTGCCAGGTCCGACTCCAGTGCAGCCCGAGCGAAGGTGACGACGCGGAAGGTGCCCTCCCAGGAGACCACCCCATCGGGATCGTGCAGGACGACGAGCCGACCCGTGGCTAGTTCACCGCCCTCGGGATCGGCCGGATCGGGTATCTCGGCCGACAGTGCCACCGCGTGTGGGGCGAGACGCTGCGGTGCCGGGGCTTCGTCGATACGCAATTCGGGGCGGTATCGCTGTTGGCGCAGACTCGCCAAGGCGATCTCGAAGTCTGATCCCGCTCCTGAACCGACCGACGACGACACGCTTCTCAGACTACGTCGCCATGCGGGCTCAGCGGCCGGTTACACGCCGATGCTCGGATCCGGGTGAGCTAGGCAGGGGGCACGATCGCAGGGGGAGACCCTCCCGGGGGTACATGGCGCACGCTGAGGGAGTTGATGCAGTAGCGCAGGTCCGTGGGCGTGGAGTAGCCCTCACCGGCGAAGACGTGGCCGAGATGACCGTCGCACCGTGCGCAGCGGACCTCAGTGCGCACCATGCCCAGGCTGCGGTCCTCGATCTCGATGACTGTCGAGGTCATCGGCGCATAGAACGACGGCCATCCGCAGTGCGAGGCGAACTTCGTCTGCGCGTCGAACAGGGCCGCCCCACAGCCCCTGCAGTAGTAGGTGCCCGGGTCGGTGGTGTCGACGTACTCACCGGACCAGGGCGCTTCGGTTCCGGCCTTGCGCAGAATTCGATACTCCTCAGGCGACAGGATCGAGCGCCACTGGTCGTCGCTGAGACGGATCACGTCCGGCTGGCTCTCAGGTCCACCGATGCCCTCGTGCGATTGCCTGCCCTGTGCGTCATTCACCCCTCCACACTAGGCGTGGCGAGCCTGGCTCGCCCGTTTACACCGCCTAGGCTGACTCGGGGTTCACTGCTAGGCCGACTCTCGGTCACGAGGACAGTCGGGGTGGCGGTCGAGAAGCCGGACGAGGGACCGGACGAGGGCTGCTGCGCGGTGGACGCCAGGTTTCTGGGGCGATGACGACTCGAGGAGGCAGGTCTGATGAGCGACATGCTCGATACCCGCGGGGTGTGGTTGAGCGAGGAGGACATGTCCAGTGCCCGCGAACGACTTCCCATCGTCTACGTCGATGCCCTGCCTGTACGTACCGACGCACTAGGGCAGGTCACTGCCGTCGGTCTCCTGCTGCGAGCACGCCCGGACGGATCGCTGAGCCGCTCGGTGGTGTCGGGTCGGGTCCTCTATGGCGAGCGCGTCCGGGATGCTCTGCTGCGGCACCTGGAGAAGGATCTCGGTTCGATGGCCCTGCCCCGGCTACCCGCGACGATCGTGCCGTTCACCGTCGCTGAGTATTTTCCGGAGCCGGAGGTGACCGGGTTCCACGACCCCCGCCAGCACGCCGTCAGCCTGGCCTATGTCGTCCCCTGCGATGGTGATTGCCAACCATCCCAGGATGCGCTCGACCTCGCGTGGGTGTCGCCGGCCGAAGCCTTGTCCTACACCTTCCAAGCGGAGATGACCGGCGGTCAAGGTCAACTGGTTCGGCTGGGTCTGGCGCACTGTGGCTACCTGGACTGATGTCAGCCTGACGCCGGAGGGATACCCGCGGGAAAGACCGGTGGCTTCTGGTCTTCACGGGCTTGCAGCGCGATCGAAAGATCAGGCCACCGGAAGGACCGGCCCATCCAGGCCAGGCTTTCGTGGAGATGTTCCTCGAGGGTGTGTGATCCAGCGTGGACGAACTGCGATTTCATCGCCGCTAGTGACGCGGGAGAACAATGAGCCGCAACATCCTGCGCCCACTGCATCGCGAGGTCGAGCCCGTCGTCTGACACACCCGACACCAGTCCCAGAGTCTGCGCCTCCTCCGCCATCACCGCACGTCCGCTCAGCAGGATCTCGCGAGCGCTTCCGGGAGCGATGATCCGGGGGAGTAGCCAGGCAGCGGCATATTCGGCAGTCAGACCCAGCCGCGAGAATGCCGACCAGAACACCGCCGACCGACTCGCGAAGCGCACATCCGCGATAAGACTCAACACGAAGCCCGCTCCAACCGCCGCTCCGTTGACCGCGACGACCACGGGAGTCGCCATCGTCTGCGTCACGGCGAAGAGCCGACCGGCGTCGAATCCGGAGGAGAATCCATCCAGCGATTCGGGACCTTGTGCGAGCAGATCCACATCCGCCCCCGAGCAGAACCCTTTACCCGCGCCAGTCAAGACAATGACTCGGACGTCGGGATCGGCCTCGGCATCGGCGACGGCATTGGCGAGGTCTTCGAGCAGGTCCGGTGTCATGGCGTTCAGGCGGTGCGGACGGTTGAGAGTGAGCACCCGCACGCCAATGACATCGGAACGCAGCACCAGATCGTCAGCCATCGTAGGGGTCGACTCCCAGCAGGGTCTGGTCTTCAGCCGTCAGTTCCGAACCCGGCCGATCGAAGGGATCGACGTCGGAATCATCGTCGGCGAGATCCTCGGCGTATCTGCCATCGAGGGGGTCGCCGGGATCGTCGGGATCGACGACATGCATCGCCGCCTGCTCGGCAGGCATCCACGTCCCCGGTTGGAGCCCCCCGGCATGCATCGGATCGTCACTGGCATCACTGGCGTCCTCGACGGCAAGAACGGATTCGGTGTCCTCCAGCGGATAGGGCAGATCATCGAGGGAGCCCTCCGGGTCCGACACAACCGATGAGTCCGGGTGCAAGGCTGCGTGGAGCGCCTCGGCTTCCATCACCATGCTCAACCGCTCCGCCTGGTCGGCGGCATCACCGGCGACATCGACGGTGTCCTGGGTCGCTCGGGACACCTGATCGGGCGATTCGTTCTCCACGAAGTCATCGCCATTGACCATGTCGGTCATGGTCGCCTCCTTTCACGGGACTGTCCCGAGGGACGATACAGATATGTCAAACCGTCCGAAGATCCTCGCACAACGGGCTCCACCTCAGAAGGGACTATCGTCCGCTGTTTGACCGGTGAGCCCGCGTGTTCTGGACCGGGATTCGCCGGGATCCGCTACGGTCGTGCGCATGTCCAATGGCGAATCGAAGGCAAATGGAACGGGAATCGGGACGGGCAGGCTCATTGCGATCGTCGTGATCGCTGTGGCATCGGCATTCCTGATCTTCGGCAATCTCGAGGAAACGCGGGTGTGGCTGTGGGGGTTCACCCTGGAACTGCCCCTGTTCATCGTTCTCATCGTCGTGTTCATTCTGGGAATGTTCCTCGGTGGGATCGTGCGCACCGGCATTCGCAAACTACGGGGCGTCGACCCCGCCTGAACGGGCTGCCGCGTCGCACACGACCAGATTGCGCCGGCCTCGGACCCTCCCCGCGGGGATAGCCGGATCGTGATCCAAGAGCATCGCCAACGCTGGGGCTTTTTCCGCCCCCGTGACCAACCACAAGATCGCGTCGGCGGCATCGAGGGTCGGATAGGTCAAAGACATCCGTCGCAGGCCCTGATACGGATGTGTCGTCACGGCAACCGACGTATCCGTGACGTCGAGTATCGGATCGCCTGGGACCAAGGACGCCGTGTGGCCATCGGGCCCGAGGCCTAGGTGGATGAGATCGAAATTCCGGGGAATCCGTCGTGCGTAGTCAGCCGCAGCCAACGTCACATCGGGCATGTCGACCGGCATCGCCACGATCTCGGCAGGTGCACCGTCGAGTGCCGCTCGCAGATGGTGCAGGTTGCGGGCCGGATCATCAGCCGGTGCGATGCGCTCATCGACCTGGAATATCCGAGTGTTCGCCCAGGGCATGTCCAATTCAGCAAGATGGGCGAACATGACCCAAGGGGTGCGACCACCGCTCACCGCGAACGTGAACACCCCGTTGCGCTGCACCGACTGTTCAGCGATCTCGCGGACACGGTGTGCAGCAAACCGCGCGACATCCTCGTCAGTCGGATGCTCTGACACGACCCAGGATTCCCCAGGCCGACCTTCGCCGCCCCCGGCGTCGGGACCCGCCATCGGATCGGCTCAGGCCTTCTTCTCGTCGTGGCCACCGAACTCCGAGCGCATCGCGGACATCACCTTGTCTGCGAACAAGCCCAGGCCTCGGGACTGGAACCGTGCGTACAAAGCCGCGGTGATCGTCTCGGCCGGCACGCCTTCCTCGACAGCGGCGAGCACAGTCCACCGCCCCTCCCCGGAATCCGAGACCCGTCCGGCGAAATCCTCAAGATCGGGGGAGTGAGCCAATGCGCTGGCGGTCAGGTCCATGAGCCAGGAGCCGATGACCGAACCACGGCGCCAGACTTCGGCGACTTCCGGGATGTCGATCTCGTAGCGGTAGTACTCAGGATCGCGCAGCGGAGTGGTCTCGGCGTCGATCTCCCGGGTGTGCAAACCGGCATCGGCATGCTTGATGATGCTCAATCCTTCGGCGATTGCCGCCATCATCCCGTATTCCACCCCGTTGTGGACCATCTTCACGAAGTGACCAGCCCCGTTGGGTCCGCAATGCAGATAACCGTCCTGGGCTGTCTTTCCGGTGTCGTCGCGGTCCGGAGTCGGCTCTGCCGTTCCCCGGCCTGGTGCGATGGTGGCCCAGATGGGATCAAGGTGGCGTACGGGTTCATCTTCACCGCCGATCATCAGGCAGTATCCGCGTTCGAGGCCCCACACTCCTCCGCTGGTGCCGCAGTCGATGTAGTGGATTCCGCGCGACTTCAACTCGGCTGCACGGTCGATGTCGTCACGATAGTAGGAGTTACCGCCGTCGATGATGATGTCCCCTGCGTCGGCATGTTCGGCGAGTTCCTCCAGGATCTTCCCGGTGATTCCCGCGGGAAGCATCATCCACACAGCACGGGGAGCATCGAGTTTGGACATGAAATCCGGGATCGAGTCGGCACCGATCGCCCCCTCGTTCACGAGTGCGGCGACGGCATCGGCATTGACGTCGTACACCACGCAGCGGTGACCATCGCGCATGAGACGCCTGACGATATTGGCCCCCATCCGACCGAGTCCGATCATGCCGAGTTGCATCGGGTGTGGGGTGGTCATTGTGTCCTCCAAGGCGGGCGTGTTCTCGGCGACGCTGGGATAACGTCGATCTAGCGGTGTTTCATGGCACGGTATCGGTTGATCAAGGAGTTCGTGGACGCATCGTGGCTCAGGGTCGGCTCAGCCGAGGACGTGAGTTCGGGGATGATGGCCTGCGCGAGCTTCTTGCCTAGTTCGACACCCCATTGGTCGAAGGAATCGATACCCCAGATCGCGCCCTGGGTGAACACGCTGTGCTCATACAGCGCGACAAGAGTGCCGAGACGATAGGGAGTCAGCAACTGAGATAGCAGTACGGTGCTGGGTCGATTACCGGGCATGACCTTGTGCGGGACCACTGACGCAGGTACGCCCTCGGCCTCGATCTCAGCGGCGGTCCGTCCGAAGGCGAGCGCCTGTGCCTGGGCGAAGACATTCGACATGAGGATGTCGTGGTGGTCTCCGAGTGGATTATTCGTTTGCGCGAATCCGATGAAATCAACCGGGACCATCGTCGTGCCCTGATGCAGAAGCTGATAGAAGCTGTGCTGGCCGTTCGTTCCAGGCTCGCCCCAGTACACAGCACCGGTATCGACCTCGACGTCAGCTCCCTCGAGGGTGACATGTTTGCCGTTGGACTCCATCGTCAACTGCTGGAGGTATGCAGGGAAGCGCTTGAGGTACTGGCTATAGGGCAGCACCGCCATGGTCTGGCATTCGAAGAAGTTGCGGTACCACACGGCAAGGAGACCCATGAGGACGGGAAGATTGCGGTCGAATGGCGTGGTGCGGAAGTGCTCGTCCATGTCGTGAAAACCTCGGAGCATCTCCCGAAAGTTGTCCGGACCGATAGCGATCATAGTTGACAGACCGATCGCGGAATCCATCGAATATCGACCACCGACCCAGTCCCAGAATCCGAACATGTTGTCGGTGTCGATCCCGAACCTCGCGACTTCTTCGGCATTCGTGGACACGGCAACGAAGTGTCGCGCGACAGCAGCATCGTCCCCGATGGAGTCCAGCAACCACTGTCTGGCGGAGTGCGCGTTAGTCATCGTCTCCAGGGTGGTGAATGTCTTGGAGGAGATGATGAACAGCGTACTTTCGGGATCGAGATCATGCGTTGCCTCGACGAAGTCGGTGGAGTCCACATTCGAGACGAAACGCATAGTGAGACTGCGGTCACTGTAGAACCTCAGGGCCTCGTAGGCCATCACCGGACCAAGATCCGATCCTCCTATCCCGATGTTGACGACCGCTGAGATCGTCCGACCCGTGTGCCCCCTCCAGGTGCCTGAGCGAATCGCGGTCGCGAAGGACGACATCCGATCGAGAACCTCGTGTACCTCGGGAACGACGTTCACACCATCCGTCGTGATGACCTCGTCGGTCGGCGCGCGTAATGCAACGTGCAGTACGGCGCGGTCTTCGGAAGTGTTTATGTGCTCTCCAGCAAACATCGCATCGATGTGCGCACGCAGCCCACTCTGCTCGGCCAGTGCGACCAGGTCGGAGATGGTCTCGGGTGTGATCCGGTGTTTCGAGAGGTCGGCGACGATTCCACAGGCGTCAAAGGTCAAACGCTCCACCCGTGTCGGGTCAGTCGCGAACAGTTCGCGAAGAGCGGTTCCGCGCAAACCTTCGTAGTCAGCGAGCAGCGCCGCCCAGGCTGGCCTCTGATTAACGAGATCCGATTCCGGTCGATAGGACACCGTGCATTCACCCTTCGCGTCGTCACTCCAACAGGAAATCTGTGAACTGATCCTGTCAGATAGACAGGTATCCCATCAGTCAACGGCTGGTGAACTCTCCGCTCAGTCCTCGTCGACCGGTGCGCCCGCCCCCACGAAGACGACCATGCCGTCTCCACCCGGGTTAGTCGGCACCGGCGCACTCTTCCAGTTATTGGCCAGCCACACGTTGCCCGCTTGGTCGATGCTGACGCCGGTATTGCGCTGTAGGCCATCGAATCCGTAACCGTTCCTACCCGAGATGCTGGCTCCGGTATCCAGATCGCGGGGACACGTTTGCGCCTCGGTTCCGCAGAAGCGACTCACGCGTTGCCCCTCGAAGTTGGCAACCCACACCTGCTCGTTTCCATCGACTGCGATTCCCCATGGAATGGTGAGACCGCCGCCGGAATAGTTTCGTGCGACTCCGCCAACGTCGATGTGGGTTATCCGGGCCTGCGGCGCGGGTCGATTACTTCTGATTTCCAGGGATGGCGAGCCGCCGGAATTCCCGCACGGCAACTTGATCCGGATGGAGTTAGCGATCCATTTGGAGTCATTGCTGTCTATCGCCAGACCCAGTGGTCGCTGCGCTTGCCCGGTGGCGAATGGCGAGCCCGGCAGCGGGGTACCGTCGGGGGCGAACGCCGAGACGCTGTTGCCGGTGACGTTCGTGACCCAGGAATTGCCGACAGAATCGACAACCACATCGAAGGGCCGGCTCAGACCGTTGCCGGTGAGTGATATCGCCCGGTCGGGGTCGGCGTCGGGATATACGACCACCGTGTCATTGCCGCAACTGGCCGTGAGGACATCGCCATTGTCGCGCAACGCCATTCCCTGTGGCCAACTGAGAGGTCCCTGGGTGAACCCGGTGGTATCGGGTGACAGCGGCACACCCTCCAGAGTGAATTGCGACAGGCTGTTGGACGGAGGGATATCGGTGCATTCAGAGCCCATGAAGCCATAGTTGCTCACCCACACGTTGTCATCGCGATCGAATGAGATCCCGAAACCCACACCATTGACTCCGCCACCGAAGAACTCAGTGACTGGCTGGCCAGCCTCATATGGATCGAGTTTCAGCAGTGCGCGGCCGCCGCATACCTGGGCGGGGTCATCTGAGGGTACGTAGTTATTCGAGATCCAGAGACTGCCCTGTTCATCGAAGATGAAGTTCCCCGGTGCATTGAACTGTCGACCATTGCCTACGAATTTCAACCCGAGCACCCATGCACTGACGGGTTGTGTGAGTGCTGGCGCATGAGTATCCGCGCCGGTACTCAACGTGAAGACCCGCTTCACGTTACGGGAAGGGTCCTGAGCCAGATTGGCCAAGCCCTGAACAGTGCGCCCCCCATCGGTGAATCGAGCCAGCCGCCGACACACGACGGGCGAGTCATTACAGCGCACGAGGATATTGGCGAGCGAATTGACAGTGGCGAGTGTCTGTGTCCGGCTGCCGTTAGGCTCAGAAGACAGCAGATCGCTGATGAGCCCTGAGGTCGGATCGACGACGTTGGCTGCCATTGCCGCTGCCATGGTGAGCCCGAGCTCGGTGCCACCGGCCCTTTGTCTCTCGAGGAATGGCGCCAACCCATAGGAGGCGGCCACCGTTGTGAGCTCATTGACCGCTACTCGATCTTGGCCGGGGGTGAGTACCGCCATCAGGACAAGTCGGGCGGCCAGATTTCCACCCGATACCTGGACGTACACGACATCACCGTCGGATCGGGCCGAGAGATCCATCCGGAAGCCGCCCTTGGCTGCGGTGGTGACGGTGTCGAGTCGGGTGGCGGAGCCTGGAGTTCGACCAGCTCTCCACAGGGATACCCGAGCACCGGATACGGCCTCACCGCCGATGGTGACCTTTCCGACCAGTGTGGAATCCGCGGCCTGAGCCGCACCGACCCCGGTGAGTAGGGAGAAGCAAATCCCAGCACTGGCCGCTGCGGCGGCGAAGATCCGTTTCATGGGGCGAGGCTATGTCGGCCGCCCAGGAAAGCTCGCTGCTCACGATCGCCGATATTCGGTTTTCAACCGGAAACATGTCAAGGTCGTCCCATACTGTGGATTTGTGCGCCCCTTTCCCGTTGCCCTGATGCTCTCGCTGGCCTGCACTGCCTTGATCGGGGCCTCAGCGCACGCCTCGACTTCTCAGCCCGATACGGACTTCAGCACATGCCCCGACACCGGAGCATCTGCATGTGATGGAGCGCCTGCTCGACTCTTCGGGACGAGCCGGTGAACTGGTGTCGGACGCCCACCTCGCGGCGTTGGCCGGGGAGAACGGGGGCACCGTGTGGTCTGCCGATGCGGACTGTGCTCGGTTTCCCGGCGTGCGGTGGATGGATCCGCTGTCGGGGGTGAATCCGGGGGGCTAGTATCCCAACCGAGGTGAATTGACGCCGAATCGGTGGACTCACCGATCCCACCCCTCCTAGGCTGCTGCTCCATGTCCCCTCGGCCGGGTCTGTGAGTGGAGGGTGCCCCCATGTCCGATGACTCCACGGAAGCGGGCTCACGCCTGCCCGACATCAGCCGTCGCGGCCTGCTTGGTGGAGCAGGCATCGCTGCCGCCGTCCTCGCGATCCCCGGTGCCGCGGAAGCCGCGATCCGCTCCGTAGCCGCTTCGACCCGTGCCCGGCCGAGTGTGAGTTTCACCCTGCGTGACCGCGAGAGCATGCAGAAGCTGGAGTTCTCCTTCTTCAATGTGCAGCTGAACTCCGCAGGCAAGCGATTCGTTCCGACGAGCAGTTCGGCGACGGCGATCATGGTCGTCGACCTCGGCCCGCAGGCCCTCATCGAGCAGATCGTGTCCGGCTCTCGCCCGCGCACTCCAGTCTCAGCTCGTCTCGCCCTGCCCAGCCGTTTGGCCTTCGACCTGCCCTCACGCGTCGGAATCTCCGCGGACCGTGACGGCCTGCTGAACTGGCTGCAACTGTCCCCGCGCGTCACCACGCTGGGCGCCTATCCGGCGGGTGAGTCCATTCCGGCGAAGGACGTCGACTTCGGCGATCCCAGCGTCGCGCAGACCTCGATCGAGATCCCGTGGTTCATGATCGTCTCGCCGAGCGATGAATCGACCTGGGAGCACGACACCGCTGCGGTGACGAAAAACGGCCGGACTGAGTTGTGGCGCACCCGTCTGGCGACGCAGACTTCTGCGGGCGCCGACCATTCCTCGGACACCGTGCGCGTGGTGTGGCTGCGCGATCGTCGCGCGGCCGACATGCTCGCTAAGAATCCATCGGGCATCGTCAACCGGGTTGGCCGGCGCGACTACCCGTTCCAGATGCGGCCCAACCCCGAGGATCGCTCGGACATCGGCCGCCTCACTGCGATGACCACGACCAGCACCGGCCGCGTGCGCAAGGGCGGGAATGCCGACCCTGTGACCGTCGACCTCAGACTCTCCTCGCTTGGCGGCACGATGAGCGCGGAGGGAACCTGGAATCAACCGTGGTCGTCGCTCACCTCCTGGCAGCAGCGGACGTGGAATGGTCGCGACACCTATATCCGCACCACCCGTCGAGGATTCCTCTATCCGTTCGGTGTTCCCGCGGTGTTGCAGACCGAGGTCATCCGCGAGTTCGCTCGTGACCGGGGCCGCACCATCCGAGCCTTCGAACGCGAAGAGACGCGCATCCTCATCACCGATCCGTCGATTGACCTCGATGGGGCACCGGGTGTTCCCTTTGCCGGACGGGGGACACCGTTCTCGTCGCTGCGATATCTCACCCTGGCATCCCCGCCGATCACCGGTCAGGATCAACCACTCCGTGGACAGTGGCGCGGGCTGAATGTGTTCGTGCCCCTGCTCGATTCCGGCGAACCCTTCTCCTTCACCCTCGTCGGCGTCGACCGTCGTGGTCAGCGCATCACGATGCAGATGCCTGGGCTCTTCGCCGAGGACGAGGCCGATCGGCGCGGCAACCGGGCGAACTTCACCGCGAGCGGTGCCCGCGCGCTGCGCAACTATTACGACGGTCTCGATGTCGACTTCCGGAGAGCCGATCTGCGCGGCCAGTACGTCGGCTTCGCTCCTGGCGAGGATGGCTCGACTTCGCTGCCGACGATCAGCATCGACTTCTCCCTCGACTCCGGCGACAACTCCTCGCGTCCCTCCGAGCGCGATCTGATCGATGAGCGTCGGCCGTGGAACTTCCCGCGATTGCAGTCGGCGAACGTCAACATCGACGGCGTCTCGGCGATGGCCGGAAACAACCAGAACGTGTCGGTGGAGTTCCCCGATGTCTATCTCGATCTGGGTATCGAGGGTTCCGATCTCGGCATCTTCCTGCAGGGCATCGGTGCGCAAGGTGTCGGCGTCGACGTGCAGCGAGGTGGTGGCATCAGCGCTCCGCAGATGGGTCTGGCCGGGATCGGCAGCATCAGCGGCGTCCTGCCGGGTGCGCCCGGCGACCTGCCGTCGATCAGCGGATCACTGCCTCAGTTGCGCCCGGCGGACATGCTCGGGGAGTTGAAGCTCTTCGGTGGGATCTCACTGGCCGATCTGCTTCCCGATCGCATCGACATGCTTCAGCCTGATCCGATTGATCCGTCGAAGTTCATCCCGAACCCGAAGGCACCGGCGTTCAACACGAACCGTGCCTTCGACATCGACCTGCCTGACATCCCGCTCGAGGTCGAGGTGACATATACCTGGCGGCCTGAGCTGGAGTTCAATTCCGCGGCGGGTGCGCTGCTGGCGAAGCTGCTCCCCGAACTCGACCAGGCCGACTTCCACGTCACCATCACCGCGAAGGCCAGCGCCTACACCCAGGAGGCCTACTGGCGTGCGGAAGGCGCGTTGACGAACCTGCTCATCAACTTTATCGGCGACAAGACCTTCGCCAGCGTGCGCCTGGAGCGGTTTGGCTTCACCGCCGGATCCGATCGCGCGCAGGACCTGCAGGTCGAGATCGGCGATGTCGTCTTCGGCGATGCGCTCGCGTTCCTGTCGAACATGGCGAGGTTCTTGAGTTTCGGTTCCGGCAACGGCCCGATCCTCAACATCGACTCCCGCTCCATCACGACCGGATTCAACCTCGCCGTGCCGGAGATCAACATCGGTGCGGTTGCGCTCACCGGATTGAACACACAGGTCGCGATCAACCTGCCGTTCGGCGCCGACCCGGTGCGCTTCTCTCTCGCCTTCTCC